>DASRLH010000187.1:0-48754 GCA_035648595.1 Tepidisphaeraceae bacterium | reverse complement strand
CGAGTATTCGAAAATAACGCGGCGCGCGAGCCGAGCGCGCGAACAGCGGCGGCGAGTGAACCCATTTGAAGCCCCGATCCTACACCAGCGAACAACCGGAATGGACCCGCAGCGGCGTGCGCGTCGTCGTGATCCTGCCGATAACCCGCCGGCAGGATGAATAGAATCTAACGCGCCTCGCCGGGAATGCAAGAGATAACGGTTAAAAATCCGAATTCCGAATCCCCGAAATCCGAATGGCGTTGGATCATGTTTTCCGAGACGGTCTAATTATAATTATCGATCACTTGCCGCCCAGCTTTACCGACACGCCTTCATGTTCCCATTGATCGACCAGCCGCGCCAGCGACGCGGCGACGACGTTTAGCTCCCGCGCGGTATCGGTCAGTTCATCGTAGAGCTTTGGATCATTGATCAGCGCGGCGGCGGTGCCGTGGCCTTTGTTGATCTTCTGGGAGACTTCCTCGAACTGTTGAAATACCACGCCCAGATGGTCCAGGTTGGCGCCGATCTGCCGGGAGAGGCGATCTACGTTCTCGTTGGTCTTATTCACCGCCAGATGGACGTCTTTCATGGTTTCGCCGGCGTCGGCGGTGAGCTTCTCGAGGTTGCCGCTGATCCGGTCGGCGCGTTCGGCGGCGGAGCGCACGTTGGCAATCGCGTCGCGCAGATCCTTCTGAACCTTGGGATCGCCGACCAACTGCTGCACGCTGTCCATCACCTTCCCGGCCTTGTCGAACTGCGTGCGGAGGGTGAGGATGGCCGCATCGACGTGCTCGACGAGTTTTTGGCGCTGCACCTGGGCCACCAGATCAGTGATCTCGGGCGGCAAGAGGGACAGGCCGACATATGTGACGGGGATATGCGCTCCCTCGGAGAGCTGCCCTTCGGGCTGGCCGGCCAGCGTGAGTTCGATATCCGAGGAGTTGCCCAGCGCGCTCTGCGAGCGGATTTCGCCCTTGAGGTTTCGCGGGAGCGGCGGGCGGTTGTCCACCTGCGCGTCAATGCGCACATGGGTATTGTCGGGAGTCCGGCGCACGCTGGTGACTTTCCCCACCTGCACGCCGCGATAGAAGACCGCCGACCCATCGGCCAACCCGTCGGCCCGGTCGGAGATCAATACAACTGGCGTTCCTTTTGGCTTGAAGAAACCCATCGCGCGGCCGGAGAATTCCAGGATCATCCACGCCAGCACCAGCATCGAGAATAACACGACGACGCCGGTGATGAGATTGCGGGTGCGGGGGGCCATGAGACTGTCCTTACGAAGCAAGTAACTGGACACAGGAAGAATTCTATTATCACCACGAAGGCACGAAGACACGAACACAAAAAAATCCGAAATCCGAAGCACGAAATCCGAAACAAATTCGAAAGAGGAAACCAGAAAAAAATGAAACGAAACTTCGTGACTTGGTGCCTTCGTGGTTAATTTTCCATTTCCCCATTACCCACTTTGATCGAGCGAGGCGAGTTCTTCCTCGCCGGCCTCGCCCTTCACGAAGCGTTGGATGATCGGGTCGGGCGAGGATTGGATCTGCTCGGTCGTGCCATCGAAAATAAAGTTGCCCTGGTGGAGCATCACGATGCGATCCGCCACCTTAAAGGCGCTGCGCATGTCGTGGGTCACGACGATGCTCGTCACTTTCAATTCGCGCTGCAATTTCAGGATCAGCTCGTTGATGACATCCGAGCGCACCGGATCGAGGCCGGTGGTTGGCTCATCATACATGATGACCTTGGGATCCAGGGCGATCGCGCGGGCCAGGGCGATGCGCTTGCGCTGTCCGCCGGACAATTGGGCGGGCATGCGCTTGTTGGCTTCCGGCAGGCCCACCATCGCCAGTTTCTGCCCGACGATTTTCGCGATTTCCTCTTTTGATTTCTGCGTGTGCTCGGTCAGCGGAAACGCGATGTTCTGCTCGACAGTCATTGAATCAAACAGCGCGCCCTGCTGGAACAGGAACCCGAATTGCTGGCGGATCGGAACCATTTGGCGCTCGGTGAGGGTATCGATGCGGCGGCCCTCGTACCAGACTTCGCCTTCATCGGGCTTGAGGAGCCCGACGATATGCTTGAGCATCACGCTCTTGCCCGACCCGCTGGCGCCCAGCACGACGATGCTCTTTCCCTCCTCGATGCCAAGGTTGACGTGGTTAAGCACCACCAGTTTCCCGAATCGCTTGTAGACGTTGCGAAGCTCGATGAGGGGCATGGCACTCAGCACTTAGAATATCCCGCGCACGCCATACAGCGCCACATACATCTCCTGAAGCATCTCGGCGAAGATGAAGTTGAGGACGATGATGGAGATGAAGCTGTAGACGAACGCCTCGGTGCACGCCCGGCCCACGCCGCTGGCGCCGGCGCCGCTGGTGAAGCCCTTGTAGCAACTGATCATCCCGATGGCGGCGCCAAAGAAAAAGCTCTTGCTGATCCCTTCCATCACCTGCCATGGCTCGACATGTGAATATTGCCAGTAGGGCGAGTTGGGAATTCCCAGCATGAAAACAGAGGTAAACCAGCCGCCCAGAATCCCGGACAAATCGCTGTAAATCGTCAGCACGGGCGTGAGCAAAACGCACGCGACAAACCGTGGCACCACCAGGTAGCGAATGGGATCAGAGCCCATGACGCGCAGGGCATCGAGCTGCTCGGTGACGTTCATGGTGCCCAGCTCGGCGGTGAGCGCGCCCCCAACCCGGCCGGCCAGCATGACCGCCGCCAGCACCGGCCCGATCTGCTTCACCACCGACAGATTGATGACCGCGCCGATCCGGTTTTGCTGCCCAATGGCCTTGAACTGTGTGACGGTCTCGACGGCCATGACCATGCCGATGAATGCCCCCGTCACCGCCACCACCAGCACGCTCTTTACGCCCACCTCAAACATCTGCGGGAACGTGAGACGAAGATTCTTCCATCGAAATCCGCCAAACAAGAGCCACGACAACGCGCGGGCCGCAAAGGAAAAAAAATCGCCGAACGCCACCAGCACGTCCACGGTTCGGTTGCCGACTTTTTCCACGAACCCCATCGCCATTGGGGCGGATCATACGGAGGCGCATGGGCCGTGGCAATCGGGGCAAGACTCATGGCAGCGGCAACACCGTTGCGGGCCCGAACGTGGGAAGGCCGCCGGTTTTTCCATTGTTCAGCGCGACGTACACCCCGCCGTCACCCATGTAGAGCAAGTCTGGAAAGCCGTCGCGGTTGACATCGCCCAATGCGATGCTGTCGAACGCAGTGTAGGGACGGCGTATATCTCCCCGCTCAAATGCGACCTGGCCGGTTGCATCGGTTATCGCGATTTCCGGCGCGATGGTCTGCCCATCGCTGAAGACCAGATCAGCGCGGCCATCTTGATTCAGGTCGGCGACGGATGCCGTCATGTTTGGAGTAACGCCGGCGAGCAATGTCGCCTGGCCTTTTATGAGCCGATGCGATTTGTCCAAGCCCCTGAGCACGGTGAAACTCACTTGCCCCGATCCTGAACCGCCGCCCGCAGGCGAATTCACGGAGGAAATAAGCCCGACGTCGACTGAACCGTCGCCGTCGAAATCGCCCAGGACGACTTGCTCAAGACCCGGCGTGTAGAAAAACTGGAGCGAGGAGAGATTGCCCAGAAGGTTGCCGCTTCCGTCGCCCATGGTTACGACCAGCCCCGAGGCCTGCCCGCTTGCCAGATCGCGCGGCGATTGGATTTCATAAATGAAGTCCGCCTTCCCATCGCCATTCAAATCGGCAGCGCCGACCAGCTTGATGAAGGAGGGCAGCACCGTGCCGGATCCGGGCGCGGGCTGGAAGGTTCCGTCGCCGTTGCTTAGAAGCGTCTGATAGAGATTTCGGACGGACAAGTCGCGGTGAATGATCAGATCAGCCCGGCCATCGCCGTTCACATCGGCGACGGCATCAACCGCATCGGCCGTTGGGCCAACCCAAACCTTCGCCTGTTGTGGGTCGAAGCTCTTGGAACCGTCAAGCACGGTAAAATCCAGCTTTCCGGTGGCAAGTCCGCCGCTCATATCGCGGCTGACCAGCAGCACGTCGGAAACGCCATCGCCATTAAAATCGCCGAGCCTGGCCTCAAGGACGTGAGGGACGGAGTAGTCGGCAATGAGGGTCGCGTTCCCCTTGGCGTCCTGCGAATAGACGCCGATGTGCGTGTCGCCGGTCGTGAGATCTCCTTCGTTGGTGATGGCAAGAAACTCCTCGGTGGTCATGTCCACGCTTGCGCTGCGGATGACCTGCCGGCGCGCGTTCACCGCGTCGGGAGGGGCGTTGGTCTGGGCGATGGGGTCCAAGGTCTGGGCTGCCGTCCCGGTGCTGCCGCCGGACATCGGATTTTGCGCGACATACACGTCCGTGATATTCGTGTTCTTCGTCTTTAGGCCGATGCCCACCAAATCCGGGATTCCGTCGCCGTTCACGTCGCCGCCGGCGATGGAAATCAGCCCGGCGCCGGGGTCCTGCAGGGCAAAATCGGAGATTGCGAAATCGCTTCTTTCGCTGCTCGTGAGCACACCTCCGGCGAAGTTCAACGAAAGCAACTGCGCGGTGCTGCCATCGGCGGAAATGCCCAGAAGGGTGGGAGTGGCGTCGCCGTTGAAATACGCCACGCGATTGGTGATGGATTCCATCGGACTATCGCCCGATCCTCCCGATCCTGACCAGGTAATCGGAAGATTGCCGCCGGGCCCGCCGGTGAGGTTTCCCTTGGCATCCAACTGATACAGCACGATTTGCGGTGGGCTAATCGCGCCGTTGGCAGCGCCGCCCGGAGAAATCACCCCGATCTGCGGCGTCTGCACCGTCGGCAGATAATGCGACACGACGACTTCGGAAACACTGGGCATGGATGCTTCGCGGCCAGGAAGAAACCCGCCCTTGCCGTCGCCCTGGGCAACGCCCAACATTGGCCCCGTCGCACCAACGTAGGAATAGACGAGATCGAGGATCCCGTCCCCATTCATGTCAGCCAAATCCTGCACGACGGAGCCCGTGGGGAGGGTGAAGTTGGGCCCGACGCCCGGGCCACCCCCGGCGGGGTTCAAGATCATGTGGTAGGTGTCCGCTGTTCCCGCGGTCCGGGCCACCAGCGTGGGCCATTGGCTTGTTGAGCCATCCCCGCCGGCGACCGCCACCAGGTCCCCGGAGTTGCGATCCCAGTGAAATTGAACTTTCACTCGGCTGGTATTGAAGTTGCCATTCCCGTCGTTGAGCAAAGCCTCATACTGTCTCCTGCCCGTGGTTTGTCCGCTGTGTACATCGCGGCTAATCAGCAGGTCCGGGAAGCCGTCGCCATTGACGTCGGCGAGTTGAACATCCAGCGCGTGCGGAATATTCAGCGTGGCGGTGAAAACCCCGCCGTCGCCGCCGATAAGGCGGCCTTGCTCCGTGAGGGTGATTTGTGTGTCGCCGGTGGTGGAGCTCCCCTCATTCTGCACGACCACCACAGTTTGGCTGGCGCTTCCATCCAGGCTTTGCACGAATAACCCCGATGAACTGGCGGCACTGAGCATTTGGCGCGCTTCCAACGGCTCGGCACAGGGACGGCGCGCAGATTTGGCTGAGCAAATATGGCCTGACATGGCAATTCTCCAGAAAAAAGTATTGGCCTGGGAAAGTTCGGGCTTATGTGCGATACGATGCCGCGCCAAGTCCGCGAATGGCGCGATGCCTCCACTGCGAATTGTAAAGTAATTGCTGGATTTGTCAAGAAAATATAAAGGCGCACGCCCATCGCCCGTTCCGCTCCCGCTTCGACACACTTCAGCCGCTCGCAGAGCAATCGTGCCTCACGGGAAAGAAGCCCGTTATCGTATCACGGGCGTCTCGCGGCTGTGGAGCAATCCCCGGGGTATGGCCAGAATTTGTGGCACGGGCGGCCCGCCCGTGTGCCTGGCGTCCCCGATGAGCGTTGAAGTCGTCGGGCCGCCCCCTACTAGCGCGCATCGCTACCACAGGAGCTTATCCCGCGCCCGAAATCGCCACGCCCCGTCGCAAGGCCGCCCCATCGTTCAAAATGGCGGGCACGCCATTGGGGAAATGCTGCCCGATCCATTTCTGAATGTCCGCCAGCCGGTGCTCTGGATACGGATGCGTCACCATGAACTCGGGTTGGCGGCCCGTGGCCGGAGTGACTTTTTCCAGAATCTTCATGACCTCCTCCATCGCGCGCGGGTCATAGCCGGCTTCGGACATGAATTGCAGGCCGAACTGGTCGGCCTGGCTTTCGTCCTGCCGGCTGTATTGCAGGCCTTTCATCTGGGATACGACGTTGGCGATCATCGCCGCCGAATACCCCCGTCCGGCGTTGTTGTTATTGCTCGCCGCCACGCCCACCGCCATCACCAATTCGTTCATCAGTTGTGTCTTGGCTATCTGCTCGGACCCATGCCGGCCAACGACATGGCCCGATTCATGGCCCAGAACGCCGGCCAACTCCGCTTCATTGCCCAGCCGATCCAGCAGCCCCAGCGTGATGAAAACCTGCCCGCCGGGCAACGCGAAGGCGTTCACCGTTTGCGGATCGCGCAGCAGATGGAATTGGAAACGGTAGGGGCTCTTGCTGGCCGAGCTGTTCTCGACGACGCGCTCGCCCACGCGCTGCACCTCGCGCGCCCGCGGGTCGGCGGGATCAATCTCCCCGCCCATCTCGCCGGCCATCCGCGGCGCCGATTGAAGCCCCAGTTGCACTTCCTGCGGCGGCGTCAGCGCCACATGCTGCCGCTGCCCCGTCACCGGATTCACGCTCGTATGCGTGGCATACATGATGAATCCGAAAATGGCGATGACAATCGCCCCAACATAATGCCAGGGAATGCCGCGCGAGGAATAGGTGTTGTAGGTCATGGATTGGTCAGTTGTGGGTTGTCAGTTGTCAGTTGTTTGTTGTCGGTTGTGGGTGGTCAGTCGTCGGGGGGTGGCCATGGACAGTTCGCGAATGATTCAGGCCAAAATCATCGGACACCGGCGTATGCGTACCGCGCTTCGCTGCAACTGACAACACACAACACACAACTGACACCCCATTTGACTCCCCCGGCCATCGGTATACATTTCCCGCCACTGTCATTTGTACATGAACCTCACTGGAAACGCCCAATGAAAATCAGCCTCGAATGGCTCGGCGACTATCTGCCCGGCCCCCTGGATGCCCAGGGGGCCGCCGACGCGCTCACCCACGGCGGCCTACCGGTTGAGAACATTTTGCGCGTCGGCGACGACGCCGTTCTCGATGTCGAAGTGACCAGCAATCGCGGCGATTGCCTGTCTCACATCGGCGTGGCCCGCGAACTGGCCGCGCTCCTGGGCCGGGAATTCAGGGACGTGAAGGCCGGGACTGATGAATCAGCAGCGCGAACCGACTCGACGGTGTCGGTGGATTTGCAGGCGGCGGATCTTTGCCCGCACTACACCGCCCGCGTGATTCGCAACGTGAAAATCGCCGACAGCCCCGCGTGGATGAAACGGCGGCTGGAAGCGATTGGCGTGCGGCCGATCAATAACATCGTTGATGTGACCACCTACATGCTCTTTGAAATGGGCCAGCCGTTGCATGCGTTCGATCTGGATAAAATCCAGGGCCGGCGAATTATCGTGCGCCGGGCGCGCCGGGGCGAGAAGATCGTGAGCATTGATGGCCGCGAGCGCGAGTTGGCCGCCGGCATGCTCGCCATCGCGGATGGGGCAACGCCGGTGGCGATCGCCGGCGTCATGGGCGGACGCGACAGCGAAGTTTCCGCCAATACCCGCAACGTCCTACTCGAATCCGCCCGCTTCGATCCGCTTTGCGTCCGCAAAACCGCCCGCGCCCTGGCGATGGGCAGCGACAGCTCCTATCGCTTTGAGCGCGGCATAGATCCACTTCTGCCGGCCCGCGCCAGCCTGCGGGCGGCGCAACTTATTTTGCAGACTGCCGGCGGCGAATTGATTGGCGAATTGGTGGAAGCCGGCGCCACCGGATACCTGCCCAAAATCCTCACGCTACGCCTCTCAAAGCTCAAGCGCGTGCTTGGCATCGATCTGCCTGCCGAGCAAGTAATGGACGCCCTGCGCCGCGATCATCTTCAGCCGATTCTCAAGGCCGAAGCCATTGAATGCACCATCCCCAGTTATCGGCTCGACCTGAATCTGGAGATCGATCTGGTCGAGGAAGTCGCCCGCATCGTCGGCTATGACAAAGTTCCGGTGCGCGACGAGATCGCCATCCGCCTCACGCCGCCCGATCCCAAAGCCGACGCGATGGAGTTGATCCGCGCGACGCTTGTAGGCGGCGGCTACTTCGAGGCCATCACCTTCAGCTTCGTCAGCGATCTTCTCGCCGATGATTTTGTCCCGCCCGAGGCGCGCAAGAACAAGCCGTTGATGCGCGTGTCGGCTACCGTGCGCAAGTCGGATGCCAACCTCCGCCCCAGCATCCTGCCCGGCCTGCTCGAAAGCGTTCGGCACAACGAATCGGTCGGCGCCGTCGAGCCGCGCCTCTTCGAGATCGGCTCAACCTTCTGGCACGATGCCGCCGGCAACCCCGCCGAGCAGCGCCGACTGGGAATGGTCGGCGGCGCCGATCTTCCCGCCCTGCGCGGCGTCCTCGAAGCCCTCTTCCAACGCCTCGACGCCAATCGCCCCCTTCGCATCGTCCCCGACACGCGCCCCGGCTTCGCCAAAGGCGCGTGCGGCCGCATCGAATGGGGCGGCAGCCCAATCGGCTTCCTGGGAAAAATCGACCGCGCCATCGCCGACAAACTCTCCCTCCGCGAGATACCAACCGCCGCCGAGCTGAACCTCGAACCCCTACTCACCGGCATGCAGCACGTCCCGCAACTTAAGCCACTGGCCCAGTTCCCGCCGGTGCGGCGAGACTTGTCGCTGGTCGTCCCCGAGCAGACGCGCTACGAGAAAATCGAATCCCTCCTCCGCGAACTGAAGCTTGAGAATCTCGAAGAACTCGCCTACGTCACCACCTACCGCGGCAAGCCGTTGGAGAAGGGGCACAAGAGCGTCACGGTGACGCTGGTCTTCCGCGGGGCGGGGGAGACGCTTACCAGCGAAAGGGTGGATGCGTCAGTCGGATACGCGGTGGAAGCCGCGAAACGGCAGGGGTGGGGGCAGAGAGCATGAACTGCAATTGCCGCGAGATCGTCGCCGTCCCCCCCTTGATGCGAATTCGAGATCGCCGCCCCAGAAACGCCGCCGCCGGGCGATAATCAACCTTCTGGCCAACAGCCGCTCGAACAGCGGCACTCGCCCTGTTTTTCTCCAACATCCAAGAGAATCGGTAAACGCGTCAATTGTCGAGTTGCTTCCACGCCGAGCCGTTCCAATAGAAAAGGTGATTTGTCGTTGTGTTCGCGTAAATCTGGCCAACGGCCGGCGAGGGCGGCGCGCTTGTGAGAGCGGGCGCGACGAACGACGCATTATCGAGCTGCGCCCAGCTCGTCCCATTGTAATAATATAGGTGATTGGCGACTGTATCCGCGTAGATCGCTCCAACTACTCCCCCCGGCGCGGCTGCCAAAGTTTGCGCAATAAGCCATTGGTTGTTGATCTGTAGATAATATGTCGGATAATCGTATGCCATCGTAATGCTGGGAACATTAAAGGCGAGCTGTTGTCCGATGGGATCCCCATACACCTGGTTGAACGAACCGCCGACTTGGAAGATATTCGGCTGGTTGCCGTGAAACGGCAGCCCGTTTTTCCACGATCCGCCTGTACCTGCAAAGTACCTCGTGTCGCCGAGGACCTGGTGCATCCTTCCCGCCTCGCTGAGCCCAAAATAGCAAGCGATACTTCCTGGCGCATAATTGCCGGCGGAGTTGAATACCGAGTTCTCGAGAACAATCAGTGACTGATCTTCCGCCTTTATTCCGTAGTCGGTGAAATCCTCAATATTGCACGCAGTGAAGCGCACACGGCTATACGAGCTGACGTGAGCCCAGTTGCCCGTTGGATTATTTCCATCGTTTTGATTGATCCCATTGCAACCGATGAGCGTAATGTACCCGTCCAGGTAGTAGCCGTACTGTCCTGCCGGAACCGCGAGGGCGTATAGATTGATCAGTGTGACCGCCGGCTTCGCATTGCCGAAATGAAACTGGTCGCCGAGATTCCCGCCGCTCTGGCAGTGTTCAAAAAGCGAACTGAATATCTCGTCGGTCCATATGCCGCTGCCGCCGTGCGATAGCGTCAGCACGTTCCTTATCCATATCTGGTTACCCGATTGAACGTATATCCCATGGCCCGCCGACGTCGCTCATGATTTTCGGCTCCCTGTGGTTTTGGACTCGAACAAGCTGGCGATATAAATCTCAATTAGGGCCGAATTGCGCGCCCGCCTGTGCCATGGGATGGCCTCAGGAACCGCGCGATGCCCAATATCTCGCGACAAAAAACCATATCCGAACTATAGTCATGTGTAAAGCGCGCCGCGCCATTTGGCACAATTCCCCCCTCTTTCGCACCACGACGGCCAAGCTTCCCCAATCAGGTCGTCCAACTCTTGATTCATGGGTCCGGCGCGGTTACGATCTGGTTTGGAAGGCTCTTGAACTTCTCTTTTCTAGAGGTTTGGATGAGACGGGAGATTGCATGCGCGGCGGCAGCCGCCATTTCGTTTTCGGCATTCGTCGGCGCATCCGCCCGGGCCGATTATCCGACCTTTAATCAGCTTCCCTCTATCTACACTCAAAATCCGCAAGGCTTCGGCAATCTTTTCAATTCCGCCAACAGCCAGACGGTGAACGTCGCGGTATTCGGCGACAGCCAGGAAACCTCGCCCGCCGGTTCAGGGCTGGTATTTATTCCGCAGCTCAATTACGACGCCTGGCAGAAATTCGGCAACGCGCCGGAAACGCCCATCGGCACGGGCGGGAGCTATTACAGCGGCGCGCCCTATGCGCAATGGCTGATCGAAGGCGCCAACCCCAGCCCCGGCACACAGCCGGGCCGGCTGTCGGGAAGCCAGGTGCTGCCGGGGATGTCGGTGGTCTCCAGCTATACCCTCGACGGCTCAGCCATTAACGGGCAGCAATATGGGCAGATGTTTATGCTGACTCAGGATGCGAGCAATCTCGCTCCTTACAGCGGCATCTCGACCGCCAACAACTACTTCAACACGAATGGCCGCGTCGTCGCCCAGATTTTCGCGGCCACCAACGCCGCGAGCGGCGAAATCTCCTACGCGGCTCATCCCATCGGCGGCAACCAGCCGTATTTCTTCGCCCCCAAGACAACCGCCGGCACGCTTACCCTTGGCCTGCAATCAACCACCCCGGCAGTGCTCAGCGGCCTCACCGCGCCGCTGGATTTCAACGGCCAGAAATACATGCAGATCGAGGTCGGCGGAACCAGCCCGAACACGCTGACCGACCTCGTGGGCGCGCGGTTCATCAACCTGGATCATCCGCAGGGGATGGTCTTCACGAACCTCGCCGCCGGCGGATACCAGACCAGTTCATTCCTGGCGAACCACGCCGATGCCGGGCCGATGTACAAGGGATTGGGCTTTAACGCGGCGATCATTCACACCGGCTCGAATGACGCCGGTGATTCAGTGACGGCGGTGCAGTTCGAGCAGGATCAGAAATCGCTCATTTCCTCCATCCGCGCCTGGACCGGCGACCCAAACTACAAGGTGATTCTCATCAGCGATCCCGATCGTAATGGACTGACGACCGCCCAACGCACGCAGTTTGATCAATACGTCGGCGCGCAGATGGACATTGCCGGCTCCGATCCGAACGTGATGGTGGTGAACGACCGCCTGCTGGCCAGTGACATCGGCTGGAGCGTGGGCAGCCCCCAATTCGATACGCTCGTGAACCCCGACGGCATTCACTACACCGCCGCCGGCGCGACCGATCTGGCACAGATGGAATTTAACGCCATGACCAGCGTGCCGGAGCCCGCGGCTCTCGGCGTATTTGGGCTGGCCGCCGCGGGATTGCTCCTGCGGCGACGTCTCACATCACAATAAACTTCGCCCTCGCCTGCTGTCTCACATAAGTCCGCGTAATATCCAAATGCCCCGGATGCTCGGCGTTCTCATGCTCCACTCGCCCATGCGTGGCGAGCCATTTTTGCCCGCGGGCGAAGAAGGCGTCGAAGTCTGCCGGTGACATTTCCCGCGCGAAGTACGTATCCCGCCGCACCGTGAACACCCGGCAGAGCGGTTCGCCTTTTTTGATCGTGATGCGCTTTTCGCTTCGATCCAGTTCCAGCACCACATGCCAGGGATAGCTCGCCGGGTACCAGTCGGCATCGACCAACGCCGTCATCGCCCGCCAGGGGCGATTGAGGTTGGGGATGTCGGTGAAATAGAGCAATTCGTTCGGATCGGTTTGCAGAAACAGAAAGGTGCTCACCTTCACCTGATTGGCGATCTGCTCGTAAACATTATCGCTGATCACATGCGGCAGCTTCTGCCCCTTCTCCCAAAACCAGGCGTATTGCTGCGAAAGGGGGGTGAACTCGGAATCTTCGCTGCCGGCAACTCCAAAATCGCTTGAGAGTACGATGTCTTCCTCAACCCGCCATTTTCCGCGCGACTGAACGAACGTCAGATCGAAATTCGCCGGCAGGTCAAACCCAAAACCATTGGCGGCCCTGATCGGCGGACATTCCTCGGGCCAGCCCTTGCCCACGCCGCGCTTGATGTAGGCGTCTTTCGCGGGTTGAGGGCCAAGCAAATCCTGGCGAAACCGAAAGTAGTGCAGCATTCAGGCCAGTCTATCCGCCGAGTGAATCGCAAAGTAGCCCACCGGCTGCTTCCGCGTCCCGGGAGATTCGCGCACCCCCGGCAACGATAGCGCCGCCGTCCGCATTGACGCGCGGGCAGCGATCTGCATAGTGTTCGGCCACCTAGGCGCTTGTCTGAATCGCTCAAAGCAGGCCCCGTCGTCTAGAGGCCTAGGACACGGCCCTTTCAAGGCCGCGACACGGGTTCGAATCCCGTCGGGGTCAATGGTTCTAACTTTCATGGAGCCGCATTCAACGGAAAACCCCGGTTATGCCGGGGTTTTCTCGTTTTCCGCACCGCCCCATTGCGAGCCGGCGCGACCTGACTCGAACACCCGCGGTGCTGGATTCCGTGCCGCACATTCACAAGCGTCTCTGATGGCGTGTGCGATCGTGGGCGTGAAATCGTCCCGTTCCCCGAGAAATATTCCTTCGTTGGCAACGACTACCGACCACGAGCACCGCGTGTGCCGGCAACGAAAGTCGATTGAATCAGGAGACAAACAAATGGTGAAAAAGCTATTGATGGCGGCTGTTTTAATGTGGGTAACCCCGGCCGTTTTTCAGGATGGGGCCGTGGCCGCGCAGTGCGAGGCGGCCCGCGATTTGGGCGGCACAACCGATGGGCTGACGGCGGCCCAAATGCAGTCCGATTTTGATCTGATGCGCCACGCCTTGGAAGAGGCGCATCCGGGCTTGTACCGATATTCGACCAAGGCCCAGATGGATCGCGGATTCGACGCGCAGCGGGCGAAGCTCCGTGGCCCGATGACCAAGCCGCAATTCGAGGTGGTCGTGGCCGAGACGCTGGCATCGATCCGATGCGGGCACACGCGGATGCACTGGGACCCGGAAATGGAAGCCGCGATGCACAACGCCCGGACGTTCCCGCTGCGCGTGGTATTCGAGGGGACGCGGCTGATGGTGCTTCTCAACCAGACGCCCGATGACGCCACCATCCGCCCCGGGATGGAACTGGTCTCGATTAACGGGCGTCCTGTCGCCGATCTCATCAGGCAGTTCTGGGCGGTCAATTACGCCGACGGCGACATCGAGACGGCCAAGCGGCACGATATCGCCCAGGATTTCGCGAAGGATTACTGGTGGCTTGTCGGGCAGCCGGAGAATTTCACGGTGACGGCCAATGACGGGGCATCGGGCCCGACGGTGGTTGCCAAACTCGCGGGCGTTACCGAGGCGCAACGAAAATCGAATCACAACCACGTCAATGACGCAATGCTGGCCGGCCTGGCGAAGGTGAGGGGCGAGTCATACGAGAAGCTTACGCTGCGCTTCCTGAAAGACCCCGACATCGCGGAAATCCGCATCCCTTCCTTCACGGGCGACGATTACCCGCGCTGGATCGAGGACACCTTCCGCACCCTCCGCGAGAGAGGGACTAAATCGCTCATCATCGACCTTCGGAGCAACGGCGGCGGGGAGGACACCTACGGCATGATGCTCGTGTCTGACCTGACGGGCAAGCCGTTTCACTATTGCGATCGCGTCACTGTCAACACGGTCACCTGGTCATTCCAGGACCACTGGGACGCCAAGCCATTGAGCGCCGGGCAGCTCGCGCACATCCGCGAATGTCTGGCGCCGAATCCGGCGGGCGGCTTTTTCGTGACCGGCGAGTTAAACGAGGGCCTCGGAGAGAAGCCGCCGGGCAAGTTTCCGTTTCTTGGGGACGTGTTCATCCTGATCGACGGCGCGACTTTCTCGACGGCCGCGGATGTCTGTGCCGTCACCCATCACCTCAAGCGCGCCATCTTCATCGGCGAGGAGACGGCAGGCGCCTATTACGGGAACAACTCGGGCACGGAGCCGACAGTGACCCTGCCAAACTCAAAGGTGCGATTTGGACTCCCGCTGTGCGCCTCCTGGAACGCGGTCTCCGGCTATGACGGGAAACGCCGCGGAATGATCCCCGATCACGTTGCGGTGTCCAGGACGGCGGACTTGCTGCGCGGCGTTGACACCCAGTTGGAGCTTGCGCTGAAGCTGGCGCTCAAACGCTCGTAAACAACGTTCGTTCGTCTATCATGCCGCCATGGGGCCTCCACGACGAGCTGGAACGAGACATATTCGTTGCGCGCCGCGGCGACCCGCGCCATGCCGGTCACACTGGCCGCGAAATCATCTTCCCGGAATACCTTCTCCATCGCGGATGCGACATTAACACGATAGCCCTTCGATCCAGGCGGCTCGGCAATGAGATGCTGGCCCTGCGCCGCCGAAGCGAATATGGATAGAAGCACGAAACTTACGATCGATCGTCCGCTCATTGATTCTTCGCATGGCTGTTCGTGTCGAGCATTTCGCGATTATACAACAGGCGATTGGTTTATTTCGTTCCGGCGGATTATTCTTGCGCCTCGCGATGGATGCCCGCGAGGAAGCCGGATAATGGATGGCCATGGCCGTCCATCGCGTCTACCCCCGACGCGTGCTGGCCGCCTTGCGGATTCTGCTGACTGCGCCGTGAATCGCCCCGTATTGGCGTGCATGACATGCCGCGGGCGCATACAATGGCGCAACGCCAGTCGCAACGCCAGTCGCAACGCCAGTCGGCCGCCGGGCGGTCGACTTTGCCGCAGCCTCACGACAATTTGCGGCCCGACTCCGATAAATGTCGGGAAAGCGTGGTGAGCCATCATAGCCATTGAACACAAAGTCAGAATTCGGGGACGGCGGGTCGCCAAAGGCTGCCTGGACCCCGATCCCGCTGGCGCCGTGCTTCGGCGGATGAAGAGCCTGGCCATCGACTCGGTTGGAATGGGCTTCCGCGGTTCCAGCACAGCGCGCGGCCGGCGGCCCGACTGGATGAAGCGGGCCTCGGACATCCGTTTCGTGGGTCTCAGTTCCGACACCGACGACAGCACGCTTCTTCACTTTACCGCGCCGCGGTTCGGCGATGTCGCCGCCGAGGTCTATCGCGAGGGCCAGCTTTTCGGCGCGCTTCCCGTCGAGGCCGACAGCGCCTTCGATCTCCTGGGCGACATCATCACCGACGTGGCCCAACGCCGACGCGACAGCGATCGCTTCGACATCGGTGTTCTCCAGCGGCTCGAAGGATTCAAGGAGCCCGTCTTCCATCACGGCGTTGATGAAATTTCGCTGCTGGGCGGCCGGCGCTGCGCGGGCGCCCCACCTCGGATTGACGCCGCCTTGTCCGATATTGCTGCTTCACTGTATCAGGAAACCCCCGCTCCACTACGCGCGCGGATTGCCGGTCGTCTGGACATGATCCGCGCCAGCGACAAGGTTTTCACCCTCATCCTCCAGGATGCCCAGAAGGTTCGCGGAATCTGGCTGGGCACGACCCTCGCTCCGCTCCGCGACCATCTGGACCAGGACGTGGTCATCAATGGGATGGTCACCTACCGCCCCTCGGGATCGGTGCTTCGCTTGGACGCCCAGACCATTGATGCCGCGGGGCCGGCGGACCAACTCTTTTCCAGGTTGCCTTCCCCTTCGGGCGGCGTCCTTCGCGCGCCGCGCCTGCTTCAGCCGCAAACCGGCTCGGCGGAAATGAAAGCGGTCTTTGGCAAATGGCCCGGCGATGAAACCGATGACGAAATCCTCCGCACCCTGGCGGAGGTGGAATGAATCCGCCGCCGCTCTATCTGCTCGATACCAATATCGTCATCCATTATTCGCGCGGCCAAACCGTCGGCAAGCAGGTGGAGGCGGATTACTCGCTGCTTACCACTCCGTATCGTCCGCTGATTTGCGTGGTCACGCAGGGAGAGGCGCTTGCCTTCGCCAGGAAACGAAGCTGGGGCGCTGGTAAAATCGCGGCCCTCAAGCACATTCTCGCACAGTTCGTCGCCGTTGACATTAGCGACCCGCAAATCATCGAGGCGTATGCCGATCTTGATGCGCACAGCAAGTCGATCGGACGCGATAAAATGGGGAAAAACGATCTCCGGATCGCAGCGGTGGCTCAGGTCAGCGAAGCCACGTTAATGACCACCGACGGCGATTTCGACCATCTGGCCGAATCGCATCTCCAGCTCATCAGGATTGACCAAAACACCGGCGCCACCCTCTATAAATCGCCATGAGGACTTGACGTTTTCCCGTGCGTGCGCGAGCCGCGCTTCCCATCGGCCCCTTTCGCGCCGACAATGCCCCTTCGGGCAGGCCGGACATGCGGCCTGGGTTCACCGGGCCTGCGATCCCGCGCCCGCCCAAGGGAGCCACGCTTTGACGCAAACGTTTGCAGAGCCGATCAAACCCGAAACCGCGACCGCCCCCACCCCCGCACGGAAAACCCCGGTTGTGCCCGTGTGTTTCTATTTGCCGATGTTTTGATATTTCGTGCCGGTGAACAACGTTCGTTCGTCTACCATGCGGGCCTTTCGTTCGTCGAGGCGGGGAAGCTGAAACATTTCATTTTCGTCGACGAAGACCTGGCGAAAGTGGGTTGGCGGAAACTTCTGCCCGTAAAAAGGGCGAAATATTTTCGGTCGTATCTCTGCCGACCATGCAAACTTTACCTGGTGGATTACAGCGAATCGTTCAAGCATAAGGACGCGAAGACAATGGCTGGCGACACGCCAGGACGATGAGTTGAGGGCATCGAATCAATACAGCGGATCGCAATGCCGCGGATCGTGGGCGTAGCGGCGTGAGATAAACTCGGCGTGGCCGTCGGCGAACGCCGCGTTGCCCCGGCGGTCGGGGTTGGGGATGGGCGAGCCGGCGGGGCCGACGACGTCGGGCACGACGCGATGGCGGTCATGGCGGATCGCAAGCCAGTCGGGGCCCGGATCCCAGGTCGTGCCCGACCAGGCGCCCACCGCCCAAAGGCCGTCGTTGATCGTGCGCTCGTCCTCCTCCACCAGGAAAACCTTTTCGGCCGGCGAACGCACCTGCGCGATCGTCAAGTTCGCATCGGTCCCATCGAATTGATAGTTCATGTCATAGCTATAGAGGTAAGGCCCCGACTGACTGACGGCGAGATGCAGCGTCCAATCATCCGAAGGGCATCGCAACGCCGCCCGCAGCCCGTCCCCCTTCAAGCCGATGTAGCGCGCGACCGCCGAGTCGTCGATGTTGCGGCTGGTCTCCCAATAAAGCCAATCCTCCGGCTCAATGGGCCTTCCGCCAGGCGGCTCAAAAGGGGCCGCGGAGGGGAAGTGTCCGCGGTTGTCATTGAGGTACATGACAAACGCCATTCCCAACTGTCGCAGGTTGCTCAGGCATTTAACCTGTTTGGCGTTTTCCCGCGCGCGATTCAGGGCGGGAAGCAGCAGGCTGATCAGCAACGCGATGATGCCGATCACCACCAGCAATTCCACGAGCGTAAATGCACGCGGGCGGGCAGGGGCGAACATTTTGGTTCGGGGGGACATGAAATGCCTCGCATCTAAAGTGAGCCGCGATCGACATGCGGAGGGCGAAATAGCCGTGTGCAACCGCAGTTTAGTATAACCGCTTCATTTCGAGGAAGATATCGTACGGTATGCTACGCCCGTAAGTAACTGCGTCGCGGTTTCGTTCCGCTTCTGTCCTGGGTATCCTACGAAAAAGGCCCGGCGACGTTTGCCGGCGAAGCCTCATTTGGGAAGCTGACTTCGATGAATAGAAGAGACTTGCTCAAGCTTGCGACGACGGTCCCGTTCCTGCCGGCAATTCTGGCGCGGGGGATTGGCGGCGTCGCGCGGGCGGGAACCACCCGGCCGGCAGCGCTTCGTTCTCGAGTGCGCCCCGGCGCGCCGGCCTGGCCGTCGTCGGCGGCGTGGGATGGCCTGAAACGGGACGTCGGCGGACGCCTGCTCAAATTGGAGTCGCCCTTTGCCGGCGGTGCGGCGTCTTCGGGCGCGGACCGCCGCGAGGCGATGGGCCACATCGACAATCCCTTCTACATCGGCGACCAGCCGGCGCTGACGCAGACCAGCGGCTGGCTGGATGCCTGGACATCGCGGCCCAGCGTCTACGCGGTCGCCGCCGCGAACACGGCGGACGTGGCCGCCGCTGTCAATTTCGCGCGCACTCACAACCTGCGCCTGGTCATCAAGGGCGGCGGCCACAGTTACCAAGGCACATCGGATGCTCCCGATTCACTTCTGGTGTGGACCCGCCATATGAGCCGCATCGACCTACACGATGCATTCGTGGCCAAAGGGTGTGCCGGCTTGGATTCCCCACAACCGGCGGTGACTCTGGATGCCGGCGCCATGTGGATTGATGCCTACGACGCCGTGACCACGCATGGCGGCCGGTATGTGCAGGGCGGCGGCTGCACGACCGTGGGCGTGGCGGGGTTGGTCCAAAGCGGCGGATTCGGCAGTTTTTCCAAGGCCTACGGCACCGCCGCCGCCGGCCTGCTGGAAGCGGAGATTGTCACCGCCGATGGTGTGCCGCGCGTCGCCAACGCACGCACCCATCCCGATCTGTTCTGGGGAATCAAGGGAGGCGGCGGAGGCTCTCTGGGCATCGTGACGCGGCTGACTCTGCGCACGCGCGAGCTCCCCAAATTCTTCGGCGCTGTGTTTGTCGCAATCAAGGCCTCTTCGGATGCCGCCTACCATGCGCTGATCGTAAAGGCGATCAGCTTTTATCAAAGCGCTCTGTTCAACCCGCACTGGGGCGAGCAGATGAAGTTCGGGGGTCATGTTCTTTCAGTGATGATGACGTTCCAGGGATTGGACGAGCAGCAGGCCCGGGAGATTTGGGCTCCTTTCCTCGACTGGGTGCGGGCCCGCCGGGAGTACACGCTGCTGGCGCCGGCACGTTTCGTAGTTATTCCGGCTCGGCACTTTTGGGACGCCGATTATTGGCGTCGGAAATTGCCCGGCGTCATAACCGCCGACGATCGGCCCGGCACCGCAGCTTACCACATGCTATATGCGAATAATAAGGGCGAAGTGGGTTGGTTTATTCATGGTTATCAATCCGCCTGGCTTCCCGCATCTCTCCTGGACGCGAGCCGACAGCCGCGGTTGGCTGACGCCTTGTTCGCATGCACGCGGCACTGGGAGGTGGAGCTCCATTTCAACAAGGGACTGGCCGGCGCGCCGCCAGCCGAAATTGACGCCGCGCGGAAGACGGCCACCAACCCGCGGATGCTCGACGCCTTCGCCCTGGCCATCTGCGCCGGCGGCGGCCCGCCGGCATATCCCGGAATGCACCCCCCCACGGCGATCGGTCGATTCGCAAAAACCGCGGCCGCCCGGATTGACGCCGCTCAAATCGGCAAAGCGATGAGCGAACTCCTGAAAGCGGCGCCAGATGCGGGATCCTACGTCGCGGAAAGTGACTACTTCAAGACCGACTGGCAAACCGCGTTCTGGGGCACAAACTATCCCAAACTCGCGGCGGTGAAACAAAAGTACGATCCCGACGGGCTCTTTTTTGTCCGGCACGGCGTCGGAAGCGAGCGATGGAGCGAGGACGGGTTCACGCGATTAAAGGGCTGATGGATGTTCCCATCCGTCGTGAGCGGCGAAATAGTCCCGCATTCCGGACTGCGACCGAGCGTGGCGCGCAGGTCGTAGCCGCAGTTGGGACACAGGCATCTCCGGAGGCGGCGATAGGCGGTTCCGCCGGAGATTCGGTCGATGATCCAGAGGGCCGGGAGCACTTCCGTCCAGGCCAGCCAGTCGCCGGTGGTGCCGGGAAGAATCGAGTCAGGCCGGATCATGGCTTTTGGGGCGAGAAGCCATGCCAAGTCGAGGAGGAGCAACGCGCCAAAGGCGAGGAGGGAAACGGCGGAGAGTGTGGCGAAGAGTTGGCGGTTCATAGAAGCTCCCGGTTTTGGGTTGCCTGTTGCCGCCATATGAGGGGCAGCGTATTGTTTCAATATGGAAACATTAGCCGAAATCGAGTCGGCGGTGGACCGCCTGCCGCTGGAGCAGCAGCAGGCGCTTTTGCACCATCTCGGCGCGAGCGTTCGCCGTCAATGTGGAGGTTTACCGTCATCGGTGCGAGAGCAGTGGATGAACCGACTCGACGAATTGCGTCGCTCCATTGGATCGGGAAAGCAAGCACTCACCACCGAACAGATTTTAGCGGAATCCCGGGAGGAGCGGAACTGAATGGCTTACTGGGACACGTCGTGTCTGGCGAAACTCTATGCACCCGAAACAGATTCCGCCGACTTAAAGGCGCGCGTCATCGGCGGAACATCGATCATCACGTCGGAGATCGCACGGTTGGAAATTTGGACCACCCTTTGTCGGAAAGAGGCCGTTGGCGATCTAATCGCGGGTGGCGCGCGCCGTGGATTGCAAGCCTTCGATCAGGATGTCGCGACAGGAATGATCGGAGTCGAGACACTTCATACGGCAGTAGTGGAGAAGTTCGAGAACATTGTTGAGCGATGCTACAGTCAAGTGCCGGCCCTGGCACTGCGCACGCTCGACGCCATTCATTTGGCAAGCGCGATGGTGGCAGGTGAGTCGGAGATGATCACAACCGACAAACGGCTACGCGATGCAGCTTTACAATTCGGCTTTCAGACCTACCCACGACAGTAACGGTCTGCGAGCGATGCCTTACCAGACGCGTAGATGACTTCCGGTCCTGTCAACCCCGACCCATCTGTTTCTCCTCCGCTTCGGTTTGTCCTAGACCTCGAAGTACTCAGAGAAGCCACCAGCTTGCCACAAAGCGTCAAGCGCAGGACGCAGCTTACCCACCATGTCACCGCCTGCATCTTCCACGAAGATTTCTGGCAACATCAAGTTGTCCCTGTCAATTGGATGAATCTGGCCGAGAATCGGGGCGGGTGGCGCACCATTGACGTATAGCCGTCTCTCACCGACACGCAGAAGGGTAATCATGATGTAGGCAGGGAGACGAAAGTCGAGGTCTGCTGACTTCTGAAGCAATCCTTGCACGTATTCTGCGGTTTTCAGCCCTATCATGACAGGCAAGAATTCCTCGCCATTGCCGTCGAGCGAATTTACAACTTCGATAGAGCCTGAGCGGTAGAGTTGCACATAACTGCGATCGCGCATTACTGCTCGATTTCCCTCTTCATTGATGCCCTGTTCCGCGGCGTTAAAAAAATACCCGTCCAGATTGAATCGAGACTGCTTTCTGTACTGAAAGCAATGGCGGCCCAAAGTTGGCGGATAGGGAAGATTGGCCAGGCCCGTGTTGCTCCAATTCAATGCCGAGGCTGCGTCGAATGATGCCATTGAGACGATGTGAATGACCAGCAGGCTCTTGTCTTTCACCTGCACAGGCATCTCATTACTTAAAATCGAAGCAACGCGTTTATTCCGAAATTCTCTCAAACGTTCGGGGATCGAGGAGGACATAAGAAATGCGTGTCGAAGCTGTTGCACGTCCAAGGGATCGCCCTTTCCACCGCCATTACGAACATAACACCGAAAGTTTTGATTGCCCTCTCCTACCCTCACGAGATGCGGCCCTCGCCAGCTTTTTGGAATCCTGACAATGACGATTATACCGTCGTCGCCCTCAATCTCCTTGAACTCGATCAACGGGAGGCGCGGCTGAACCCTCGCGCTCAACAATGGCTCAATCGCTTGCCTTACTTGCTCAAGAGTGACGTCCTTCATGCCCTTGGCTGAGTCTGGCATCGCCGTCTTGTTACCGTCTTCCAATTTTTCTGGAATGCCGTACAGGATGTCTCCCCCGATCCCATTCGCAAAAGCACTGATGTCGAAGCAAACTTCGATATCCTTGACGCCCGTGCGAAAGTCCTGTTTGTACTCGATCTTCCGGTCCTCAACTTCCCTGAACTCAATCAGGCGATCGATATCTTGCCGGGTGATGTTGTTCAGGGGTATGTGGTCCAGAGGCATGGTGAATTGATTTTCGTCTTGTCCCCGGTTTCATTGGAGGCTGCCGGTTTCGCGCGCTTCTCACTCAAACCCAATTTTGTGCAGCATGTTGCCACCGCATCGAGAAGTGCTACCTGATATTTCACCCCACGCTCGCGACTTCCGCCTTCATCCCTTCATTTTGCAAAAGAGACAATAGATGTGTCTTGGCGTCCTCAAAACAATCAAACGGGTGCTCAAAGCCTTCCCAGCCGAACGTAGAGGTACTCACCCTGGAAACGCCCACTGCACTTAAACTTGGCAGGTATTCAATTACATAGGTTTCGGCCCCAATCTTTACATCAAGCATGGCTGCTCCCGATGGAAACGGGGTGAACTTCGGGTTGCTCGACGGATAGTCGTGTCTGATTTGCTCGCCTAATTCTCGAATTTGTGCCAACATCACTCAAACTCCCGGCTTGCGAATCTCGATTTGCCTTGAGACTTCCGAACGCCGAA
This sequence comes from Tepidisphaeraceae bacterium, assembly GCA_035648595.1. Classification (GTDB taxonomy): domain Bacteria; phylum Planctomycetota; class Phycisphaerae; order Tepidisphaerales; family Tepidisphaeraceae; genus RYN-428. Next base: position 25,748 of record DASRLH010000187.1, on the reverse strand, counting down.
TTGGGGGCATCGAACCATTTTCCCTGCATTCTGGACGCGAAGGCGCCGTCCTCTGCCGGAATGAAGAACCTCCGTGAGCTTCGTCAGTGGCTGCCTGGAGATGCGGACTGAGTTGCTTCACATGCTGACTTTGCCACGGATGCTTGTTGAGGCAGCGCCGGGTCCACGGCATCTCGTGCCGTCGCGGCCGAAGCTTTCCCCCGCAAACTGCGCGATCCTATTCGATTGATGCGTCGCACTGCGGTTTCCGCCTCTGGACCATCCATGGTTTCCCGCTTGATAACTTCCGCTTGCAGAACTTTGAGAATCTCCTCGTCGCTCACCAAGACGTCCACAACCCGCCGAAGCTCGCGTCGAATCGCGCCAATTACATTCTCATTATTCAGGATCAACGCCGAAAGCAAATAACGGCTGGTGGCATCCTGTAGATCGCGCAGCTCCTCTTGCACCCCTTTGACGAATCCCTCTCTCATGAATGGTGCCAAGCAAGCCACCACGTCATCGTTCTTCAAATCCAGCTTTGTAAGATCCACTTCCAAAAGCAATCGCTTGTCGATTGGCTTGGCAAATATGACTTCGTAAAGCCGCCAAACAGAGCCATTCGTTAGAACGACCCACACGATGCCCTCATTTGCGGCGTAGTCAACCGCCTGCTTCACATGTCGATCCTCAAGGGTGGTGCCCGCGGATTTCGTTTCAATCAACTCGACTATCTTTTCATCAATGCGCACTGCAAGATCACAAAACGTCCCGCGGATCGGATGCTCGCTGGTTATTTCCGTAAATTTGTCGAACCCGAATACGTCCGCCATGACTTCTTTGACGATTGTTACGGTGTCAGCCTCTGAGACGTCGCGCGCCTTTTGTTGTTGAATAATCGGCACCAACCGCTTGAGACCAGAAATAGCCCGTTCCGCCGACCGCTTAGAAATCGCCATGTCCAACCTCGTTGCGTTGACGTCTCAATTGCTCTGACGTTCGACTTTGTTTTGCAATCGGAATAACAGAACTGAGTATACATATATGGAAACGGAGTTGACACTCGCGTCGGAACCGGACTGTTCCTTTCCTGCGCGGCGCCCAACCCGGAATTCACCGCTTACAATTGTGCTGCGGTCTTCAATTCGAAGATCATCTGCCACAGTCGGTCGGTCTCACCCCGATTGATCATTTCGATTGGCTTGAGACCGCCGAACGCCGGATTGGGGGCATCGAACCAATTTGCGAGCGATTTATCGTCAAACAAAGCGCGCAGCGCCTCGGTAAGTCGTTCCAGCTCTCGGACTTGCGAATCGAGAGGCAGCTTCATTTCTCGCCCTCAAAGCCCCAAAACTCATCGGGAAGCGGGTCGTCGAAGTCGGGCGCGATATAAAGGATATTGCCGCGCTGTAAGCCGAGGTCGAGCTTACCACCGGACCCAGCTCCGCGCGCCGTAGGCGCCGACTCAATCGGCCGCACCTTGCGGCGCACCCGCTGGTTGGCGGGCAGATCGAGCGGCGTGTCGGGGACGAGCACCTTGCCGTCGTATTTGGCGTTTAACACCATCATGGGGTCGTATGATATCAGAAACCGGGGATAGCGCCATTGCGATTGTGTTGCCTCCATCGAACCGCGAGCACAATCATGCGCGAACACGCGAGATCGCGCGGGCGCGGGACGATCATCCAACCCTCGGCACATCCACCCACCGCCGCTCCGCCTCGCTCAGCAGCGCGGCGTCCATGATGGCCTGCGTCTTGGCGCCATCAAGGAGCGACGGGTTGCACGGCCGTTGGTTGCGGATGGCGTCGATGAATTCGAAATCCTGGTCGTACCGGAAGGTGGCCAGCGGGTCGCCGGCGTTGGGGTCGCGGGGGGAGCCGGGGAGGACGAGGAAGTTGTTGGGGACTTTCACCGTGTGGAGGCCGGGGTCGTTTTTATTGCCGATCTGGAGTTCGAGGGGTTTTTGGGTGGTGTAGGCGAGGGTGCCCTCCGAGCCGTTGACTTCACAGAGGTCGAGGCCGCGATGGCCTTCGCCGCGGCCGGTGGCGAGCTTGGTGCTTTCGAGTACGCCGGTGACGGGACGGCCATCGGTTTTCGCGTCGAAGCGGACGATCATCGAGACCCAGTCGTCGAGATCGGAGGGGCTGTTGCCCTGGCGCACGTCGAGGAATCGGCGGAAATCGGCGACGAGGCTTTGGTATTCGCCGATGAGCAGCCGGCCATAGTCGATGCGATGCGAGAGCATGTCGCCCATTTCGCCCGAGCCGGCGAGCTTTTTCACTTGCCGCCAGCCCAGGTTGCGGTCATGCCAATCCTGGAATCGGCTGGCGCGGAAATGATACGGCTGGCCGATGGCGCCGCTCTTCACCAGGTGCGTCATGTACCGCATCGCCGGCACGAAGCGGTAGGTGAAGGCGGTCATGTGCCGGACGTTCGCGGCCTCGGCGGCGCGAACCATGCGCATCGCCTCGTCCAGATTCATGGCGATGGGCTTCTCGACCATCACATGCTTGCCGGCGGCGATCGCGTCCAGGGCGATGGGGGCGTGATAGACGTTGGGCGTCGCCACGAGGACGGCGTTCACGTCGTCCCGCTTGAGCAATTCCTTGTGATCGGTGTAGATCGCGGAAATGCCGGTGGTCTGCCGGGCCTTTTCCAGGACGGCAGGGTTGGCGTCGCATAGGGCGACGACCTTGGTATCCGGGCAGATCGCAAACCCCGGCAGATGATTGGCCAGTGCGATCGCTCCGCTTCCGATGATGGCTACACCGATCATGCTGATTGGTCCCTTATCAAGTCTGCCGCCGCAGAAAAAAATAACCACGGAGACACAGAAACACTGAGGCGCATTCGACGCAATACACCATTGCGCGAGAAACAAGAATTCAATTGGATTGAACTTTTAGTTCGCAAAATGCGTCCGGTTTAACGAAGGCGCCTCCGTATTTCCGTGTCTCCGTGGTTAATCCTGCCTTCGCTCAGACGCAAACTTCCACTAATTTGCCGAAGAGCGTGAGGTTTTTGGCGTCCACGATTTCCACGTCGATGAGTTGCCCGGTGAGCGAGGGATCGGCGTCGAAGGCGACGATCTGATCGCCGGCGGTGCGGCCCATGAGTTGGGTGCGGGTGGATTCTTCGCTGGCCGCGGGTTCGCGGGGGCGTTTTTCCCATCCGAGCTCCACGCTGCCGGGCGCGCTGGGATAGGCGGGGCGGGCGGCGAGCTTACTTTCGCCTTCCACGAGCACCTGCACCGTGCGGCCGATCATTTCCTGATTGTTGCGCGCGCTGGCTTCCTGCTGCACCGCCAGCAGTTGGTTGTTTCGTTTGCGCTTCGTGTCTTCGGGCACATCGTCCTTGAAGCGGTCGATGGCGACGGTGCCGGGGCGGGGGGAATACTTGAAGATGAAGGAATTCTTGAATCGGCAATCGCGCACCAGATCGACCGTCAACGCGAAGTCCTCGTCGGTTTCGGTGGGGAAGCCGACAATGAAATCGCTGGCGATACAGATGTCGGGCATCATCTCGCGGGCACGTTGGATGAAATCGGTGTATTGCCCGGCGGTGTAGCCGCGGTTCATCAGGCGCAGGATTCGGTCGCTGCCGCTCTGGGCCGGCACGTGCAGGTATCGGCAGATGCGCTGGCAATCGCGCATGGCTTGCAGCGCTTCATCGCTGAAGTCGCGCGGAAAACTGGTGACAAACCGCAATCGCGCCAAATGTGGCACCGCCTCGTGCAAGGCGTAAAGCAATTGCGCGAACGATGTTTCGCGCCCATCGCCATGCTTGAAATGGTAGTGGTTGATCGTCTGCCCCAGGAGCGTGACCTCGCGCACGCCCGCATCCGCAAGCCGCCGCACTTCGTTGATGATATTCTCCGGCGGCCGATGCACCTCCGGGCCGCGCGTGTAAGGGACGACGCAATAGGTGCAGAACTTGTTGCAGCCGCGCGTGATCCGCACATACGCCTGCGCGAGGCTGTCGTTGGCGGAAATACTGCGCGATAGATCGAGCAATTCGAGATGGTCCTCGGCGGCTTCGAGGGTGCTGGAGCGCCGGACGCCGGCGCCCATCAGCGCCACTTGCCGCTCGCGTTTTCCCTGGGCGCGGGTGACGACGGCGTTGTGAACGAGGGCCGCGAGTTTATCGAGTTCGCCGGGGCCGCAGAGAACGTCGATGTGGGGATTGCGCTGGAAGATCTTTTCGCCATCGCGCTCGGCCATGCACCCGATGACGCCGATGATCAGGCCCGGATCATTTTTCTTGCGGTCGCGCAATTCGCCCAATCGCGACAACACTTTCTGCTCGGCATGCTCGCGCACCGAGCAGGTGTTATAGAGGATCACGTCCGCCTCATCGCGGTGCTCGACGCTCTCGTATCCCTGGGCGCGCAATTGCCCGAGCACCAGCTCGCTGTCGAGCACGTTCATCTGGCAGCCGAAGGTTTCTAGGTAGAGTTTGCGGCGCATGGGATTCAACGACTGCACGAGGATTTCGCCGGCCCCTCTTATTCCCTCTCCGGGTACTCCGGGGGAGGGGAAGGGTGGGGGGAGTGCCTAAATTGCGGTGCGCGAACAAGATCCTTTAATGTGACACGGGCGTCCCGCCCGTGCCCACGGCTGTAGAGTAGGGGGAAATCGACGTACTCTAAGTTCCATGCAACACGCACGGGCGGGACGCCCGTGTCACGATTAAGATTGCATTTCCCGGCCTGACACAGTTCTGCTTATGCCACGGATCAATAGCGCATAGTCGCGCACGGCTATTCGTTTGGCGTCAACCCGACCGCCTCCACCCCAACCCTCCCCCGGCGTACCGGGAGAGGGGGAACAGATTGGCTGGCGCCATCGCGCTAATAGATGATACCATAAAAGACCGCGCGCCATTACACCAGTGGGTACGCGGATCGCCTTACCTCCGGCACACCCGTCCCCGCATGCGGATTGCCATTTTCCATTCGGGGGAATAATCCCCGCCTCTCGCGGGACTTTTATTTGACGCTAAAGTGTGTGAGCGTATTTGACAGATAATCCGCCGGCATAAAAAAGGCCGACGGATGCAATCATTATCGAAAGGAAGGAAGGCCATGGGTTCCCTGTTTTGCGTTCGATCCTCCCGCAATTCTTGCATGAGGATATCGGCGGCGGCGCTGGCCGGTGCCATTGGGTTTGCCGGCATGGCGCATTGGAGCCGCGCGGAGGATGAGACGGATAAGAAGGTGAATTTCACGGCGGACATCGCGCCGATCTTCAAGCAGTCGTGCGTCAAGTGTCACAGCCTGAACAATCCCCGCAAGCAGGCCGCTGCCAACTTCCGGCTGGATGATCGGGCAGCGGCAATCAAAGGGGGAAAGATCGGACATGACATCGTGCCCGGCAAATCCGCCGACAGCCTGCTTTACAAGCTGATCCAGGGCCCGGTGAAGGTGCATGGCAAGAACGTGGACCCCATGCCCAAGGCCAAGCGCGGCGAGACTTTCAAGCCGTTGCCCGATGAGCAGATCGCGCTGATCAAACGCTGGATCGACCAGGGCGCCAAGTGAGGGCAATAGAGCCGCCCGTCGCGGGCCCCACACAAGCACAAAGCAGTTCACGCGGGGACGCGGCGATTCGGAATGAACAAACCGGAGCTATTGCCCGAAACATTCCCGCAAATACCGAATGCTCTGGCGGGCGATGGTTTGTGGATCGGGGGAATAGTCGAACACTTCCACGGAAACGTAGCCGGCATACCCAACCTCGCGGAGGGCCTGTGCGATCGGCCCGAACTTCATTTCGCCAAATCCCGGGCCGCGAAGGTTGGGATCGTTGGCGTGAAAGTGGGCGAGATACCGCCTGCTTTGCGAAATGATTTGTGGGATCGGCTTGGTTTCGGTGCTCATCGCCTTCACGTCCAGCAGGAGCCGGCAGGCGGGGTGGGCAACGGCGTCGATGAAGCGAACGGTTTCCTGGGCCGTATTGAGAAAATTAGTCTCGGCGGGGCCCAGCGGCTCCATGGCGATCGTCACGCCCAGCGGGCCGGCGATCTGGCAGATTTGCCGCATGGCGTCGGCGGCTCGGAGTAGCGCGTCTTCGTAGCGGTCGCCCTCGTGGATTTTGCGCTGTTTGGGGCTGCCCCAGACCATTATTTTTCCGCCCATGGCCGCGCACAGCCGGCAAAGATGCCCGGCGAAGGCGACGGTCTGCCGACGGACGGCATCATCGCCGGTGGTGAGATGCAGGCCGGCGGGCTTCACCAGCAGCCAATGCAGCCCAATGACCTCCAGCCCCGCCGACCGCGCGATCGCCCCATGCCCGGCGGCCTCCCGCTCGGAAATCCGGCGCGGATCATCGGCAAGGGTGAAGGGGGCGATCTCGACGCCGTCGTATCCGCTGGCGGCGATGTCGTCGCAGGCGCGGGCAAATTCCCAGCCTTGGTAGGTTTCGTTGCAGATGCCGAACTTCATGGGTTACTTGAGTCCAAAGAAGGCGGCGACGGGGCAGGAAAAGCCGGTCAAAACGTCCTCGCCGGTGATGGTATCGGATTCGGTCAGGCGCGTACTCGCACCAAGGGGTGAAGTTGGGGGTCGATGGATTTGAACGATGCGCGTCTTGGGATGCACGATCCAGATGAGCGGAACGCCGGCAGTTAAATACTCCTGAATTTTCTCGTCCACTTCGTCGGCCTTGTCGTTTGGCGAGATAACCTCCACCACGAGGTCCGGCGCAATATAGCCATATCCATCGGGATCGCGTTCGCCGGGCAGTCGCCCGTTGCGAATGAAGCTGACATCCGGCTTGCGGACTTTGTCCGCATCATCCGGGAAGCATCGGAACGCCGCTTCCGACCCGAAGACATGCCCGGCCTTCTGAGTATCCAAAAAATTTAACAGCCGTTGGCCGATCCGCATCGCGATGGCGCTCGATTTCAATCCCATATTTCGCTCCACGAGTTTCCCATCGACAAGTTCGTAGTCCACGGAATCTGGCATTGCCAGCAGTTCCTCGGGAGTGATCCGCGCAACGGGTGCAATGGGGGGAAAAGTAGTCATGGCAATCCTTGGAATCTCAATTTTGATCGAAGAATGCGGCCACGGAGCAGGAAAAGCCGGGCAAAACATCTTCGCCGGTGATGGCGTCGGATTCGCCCAAGCGCGTTATCACTCCCAAAGGCGACGTACTCGGGCGATGGATGTGGACGGTGCGCGTGTTGGGATGCACAATCCAAATGAGCGGAACGCCGGCGCTCAAGTACTCCCGTATCTTTTCCTCCACCTCGTCTGCCCGGTCATTCGGCGAAATCACCTCCACCACAAGATCCGGGACCAGCAGACAATACCCTTTTGGATCGCGCTCGCCCGGCAGGCGTCCTTTGCAAACAAAGCTTATGTCCGGCTTACGCACTCTGCCCGGATCATCCTTGAAACATCGAAAACCGGCGTCTGTGGTAGCCAAATGGCCCAGATCGCGTTCCTTGATGAAAACGCCCAGGAGCAGGATGATTCGGACGGCGATTACGCTCGATTCATATCCCATATTCCGCTCCACGAGTTTCCCATCCACAAGCTCGTAATCGACGCCATCCGGCATCGCCAGCAGGTCTTCGGGAGTGATCTTTGCAACGGGCGCAATGGGGGAAAGAATAGTCATGGGCAAATCCTTGGAATCTTAATTTTGATCGAAGAACGCGGCAACGGGGCAGGAGAAGCCGGGCAAAACATCTTCGCCGGTGATGGTCTCGGATTCGCCCAAGCGCGTTATCGCACCCAACGGCGACGTGCTCGGTCGATGGATGCGGACGGTGCGCGTGTTGGGATGGACGATCCAAATAAGCGGAACGCCAGCGCTCAGATACTCCTGGATTTTTTCCTCCAACTCGTCGACGCGGTCGTTTGGCGAGATGACCTCCACCACGAGATCCGGGACCAGCAGACAATACCCCTTGGGAACGCGCTGGCTCGGCAGGCGCCCTTTGTGAATAAAGCTCACGTCGGGCTTTCGCACTTTTCCCGGATCATCCGCAAAACATTGATAGCCAGTGTCCGCCGGGAACAAGTGGCCCAGTTGAGCCTCCTTCATAAATATGCCCAGGAGCACGATGATTCTTCCCGCGATGAGACTCGATTCCATTCCCATATTTCGCTCCACGAGTTTCCCCTCGACAAGCTCGTAGTCCACCGAATTCGGCATCGCCAGCAGGTCTTCGGGAGAGATCGGGGACACGGGTGCAATGGGGGCGAGAGTTATCATGGTTGAAGCCCGGCTTTCGATTGCGGGGATCCCTTTCGTGTCGACAAAAAACGAGATTATGCAACTCGTAGTCCAATTCTCAATCAACGATTGTCAATCGGCGGTGGCGCGGGCACCCGCTGGGGATGCGCGCCCAGGAGACCTTCCACCGAAAGGTCAAGGTCAAGTTCCTCCCAATGGAATGCACGACCCGACCCAATGCTCTCCGACGCCTCGCGTTGAGCCGTTGTCGCCTTTTGGAGCGTCGGGTATAACCGTAAAGGAAGTGAAATCGACCGCCCATCGACCAATGTCATAATGAGGCATTCACTCGTGAAGCCAAGTTCATTCGCGCGCGCCTGCGCGCTTCGCTTGTCAACGTTGCTAATGGTTCCAGTGGGCATGCCAGTTTCTCCAAATGACATCGCGATATTTCTCAAGAATTGTACGCTGAACGGCAAGCTCAGTCGAAGAAAAACCCCCGCCGTCCACGCAAATCATCAATGTAATGTCCCAGCTACTAAAACGCTTTCCCTTGCGAACATGAACGTGGGGAGGATGCGGAGGGTCGTGCGAGAAGACAAATATCCGATATCCTCGGATCTGACGCGAGGAGATATTTTCGTCAGGTAATAAAGTCGCCATCGTGCTCCGCGGCTATGGATTTTGTGACGTATACACCACCCGTAGCGGCGTCGTTCGACCGCTCGGCGCTTCCGCCATCATCTGCTCGGCCGCCAGTTGCAGGATCGAATCGGGTTCCAGCTTTCGCAGGCAACTGGTGTGCGAGCAATGGCGGCCCAAACACGGGCGGCATTCGATGTCGAGATACACGACGCTGCCCATCCGGCCATAGGGGCCGGTGCGGGCGGGGCTGGTCGGGCCGTACATCGTGACCAGCGGCCTGCCCAACGCGGCGGCGATGTGCATCGGGCCCGTGTCGTTGGCGATCACTAACTGGGCGCGCTCCAGCAACGCGACCAACTGGCGAAGATCGGTGCGGCCAGTTAGATCGAGCGCGCCGGGGATTTGGGCGGCCAGCGGCGTATCGATCGATCCGCCGGCCACGATTGATTCAAGCCCGAAGCGTTCGCGCAAGGGCGCGACGCACGCCGCGAATTTCTCCGGCGGCCAGCGCTTGGTGTCCCAATTCGCCCCGGGCAGAAAAACCGCGTAGCGGAGGCCGTTGGGCGCAAGGGTCGCCACGAATCGCCGATCTTCATCATCCGTTGGAAAGACGAATTTCACCGGCTCGCGCCCCAATCCAAGCGCCTCGGCGAGCCGCAGGTTTCGCTCGACGGCATGCAGTTCGGCAGTTCCGGTGTTGATGCGGTGGGTATAAAAGACCCATCCCAACTCCCGCGCCCCGGCCGGTCCGACGCGCACCGGCGCGCGGGTGCTGGCCGAGAGCCAACCGCTCCGAAACAACCCTTGCAAGTCGATGGCAAGATCAAACTGGCGTTCGCGCATGTCGCGTGCGAACCCGAACAATCCGGCCGCCGCCGTGGGGTCGCGCCAGCTTTGCCCGAATCGCCGCCGCTCGAAACGAATCACTTCATCGAGTTGCGAATGCCCATCGAGCAGCCCGGCGCAGGCCGGCGTCACCAGCCAACTGATCTTCGCCTGAGGCCACTTCCCGCGCAGCAGATTCAACACCGGCAGCGCGTGAACCACATCGCCAATCGCACTGGGCTTGATGATCAGAATGCGGAGGGGCGGAGATGTGAATTCAATGGGCGTCATTTGCGTCGGCCAAACGAGGGCGCGCGATCATGCGCTGGAACGCGCGGATGCACTAACCGCAGGCGCACCCACTGGTGTGCCGCAATGCGGCACACTATTTCGTGACATGGGCGTCCCGCCCATGCTCCTTGCGTTTGAACAACAAACACGTTGATTCCTTTGACTTTCACGCCACTTTCACGGGCGAGGACGCCGGTGTCACGGTCTGGCCGTCGGGCGATTCCTGGAACAGCTTAGCCCGCGGCGCGTACCCCTGGCACAGGGCCAGCGAGTCGCCAACCGAATATTGTTTGTTGTCGTGCATGCTCTTTAGCAGCCGTCGCATTCCCAGGCCGATCCAGCGGCGCTGGCGGATTCCGTCGATGTCGATTAGCACCGGGCCGGGGCCCAGCTTGTCGTCGGGGTGCACGATAAAGTTGCTGGCCTTGGCGTCGAAATGCGAAAAACCATGCCGTTCAATTTCGCGCAAAATGCGGCCCGCCCTGCGAAATAACATATCGCGCTCGATGGGCGCCATGACATCCAGGTCCGCGCGCGCCAAGTGCGCCCCGGGCACGCGCTCGAAGATGATGAGTCCATCGGTGACATATCCCAGCCGCCGATGCTCCAGATAAATCAAGGGCCACGCGCAGGGCAGATTCCGCAGGATCATCTTCCATGATTTGACCCACGCCCGCCGAGCGCGCGTGCCGCGCCCGATCTCATTAAGATATCGATACCAATACCGGCGGCGCGGCCGTTTGATGATGATATCCAGGGCGTTGCCGCCCAATTGCACCTGCCCGGCCAGCACATCGCCGCTCTTGCTTCGCTTGAGGACCTGGAGTTGATCGGCATCCATCGCATCCATCAGCCGGGGAAGCTCGCGGTGCCAATCCTCGTGCGTGACTTCAAGCCGGCTGGCGGCGGACCAGCGGCGGGGATACTTGTCGTGCTTGAAAAACGTGCCGGACCATTCGCCCACTTCGATTCGGCCAAAGTAGCGATTATCGCGGGCGAACCGCCGGTGGATAAACTCGCGCGCCAGCCTGATAGTAACGGCGTTTCGCATGGGCATGCGCCCGCCGGGCCCCAGCTCATTCCAGCCGCGCTGCAGATCGGCGCGCGTCGCCCATCGGCCCACGCTGTGGCCCAGGTGAAGCAGGTGCCGCATTTTCAGGCCGCCGGTTTTCACCGCGTATCCGTCGAGCAAATAGAGCTTGCCGGCGTGAAGCAGGAAATTGCCAGGATGCAGATCCTCATGTCCCAGGCCCGTCTGCGCGAGTTGGCGGACGATGTCGCGGATTTGGCGGGCCAACTCCAAGCGATCGGGGATCGGCTCGCCGCGCCGCTCGAAGTCGTTGCAGTATTGGTCGAGTTGAACGGAAGGCTCGATGGCATCGAGAATCAGTGCATCGCCGGCCCGGCCCTCAATTACAAATCCCACCAGCACCGCCACGGCGCGCGGCGCGGGAATCTTGGCGGATTGCAGTTTTTGTAGCTTGCCGAACTCATTGACGGCGGGGCTGCCGCGCGTCGCCCGCCGAAACCGATCGCGCCCGCCGCCGCGCGGATAGAATTTTAGAAAATACGCCCGCCCCTCATGCTCGAACCGCCATATCTGCCGATACCCCCGGTCTTTCACCAGTTTCCCGATGCGCGGGAGATTCAACAGCGTTTGTTCAAGCCCGGAAACCGGCACGCGGGAAGTATAGCAGGGGAGATCATATAATCGACGGATGCCTTTCTCCCCCATCCCGGAAATCCTCGAGGAACTCAAGCTCGGCAAACCCATTGTCCTGGTGGACGATGAAGACCGCGAGAATGAGGGCGATATTGTTTACGCGGCGCAAAAGGTAACGCCCGCCGCCGTCAACTTCATGCTCACCCACGCCCGCGGCTTGATCTGCCTGGCCCTCACCGGCGAACGCTGCGACAAACTCCATCTGCACAGCCAGGTCGAGCACAACACCGCCCGCCTGGGCACCGCGTTCACCGTCACCGTTGACGCCCATCCCAAGTTCGGCGTCACCACCGGCATCAGCGTGAAAGACCAGGCGACCACCATCCAGGCCGCCGTTGCCGACGACGCCCAGCCGTCTGACCTGCTTCGCCCCGGCCACGTTCATCCGCTGCGCGCCCGTGAAGGCGGCGTGCTGGTGCGTGCGGGGCAGACCGAGGGAAGCGTGGACCTGGCCCGCCTGGCCGGCCTCAAGCCGGCGGCGGTGATCTGCGAGATCATGAAGCCCAACGGCGAAATGGCCCGTCGGGCCGATCTCGAGGAATTCTGCGCGAAACATGATCTGAAGATGTGTACGATCGCCGAGTTGATCAGCCATCGCCTGAAGCGCGAGCAGTTCGTCAAGCGGATCGAGAGCATCACACTGCCGACACGGTGGGGCACGTTTCGGCTGCACGCCTACCAAAGCTGCGTGGACCCCCAGCCGCATCTGGCGTTATGCAAGGGCGGAATCGGCGAAATTTCCCCCGATGGAACCATCCCCGAGCAGCCCGATCCGGTGCTCGTTCGCGTACACAGCGAATGCCTGACCGGCGATGTTTTCGGCTCAAGCCGATGCGACTGCGGCTGGCAGCTTTCCACCGCCATGCAGGCGATCGAAGCCGAGGGCAAGGGCGTTGTGCTCTACCTGCGGCAGGAGGGCCGGGGCATCGGGCTGGCCAACAAGCTGCACGCGTACGCCTTGCAGGAGAAAGGCCTGGACACGGTGGAAGCGAACGTGCGGCTTGGGCTGCCGGTCGATAAACGCGATTACGGCATCGGCAGCCAAATCCTCCGCGACCTGGGCTTGCGCAAGATCCGACTCATGACCAACAATCCCCGGAAAATCTACGGCATCGACGGCTACGGCCTGCAAATCGTCGAGGAAGTCCGTCTGCGAAGCGAAGCCGGCGAACACAATCGCCAATACCTGGAAACCAAAAGGCAAAAACTCGGGCACAAGCTTTGACCCGGATGATTGCCTTCGCCCGCGAATCATATGCTTCCCACTTAAAATGCGCGCTCGGTTCGGCTCCGTAGGGTTCGCTTCAGCGAACGCGGATTGGCGATGCCCGCGCCATGGACCGCGTTCGCTGAAGCGAACCCTACGAATTGCGCGAAGCCACTTTCTCTTCCCAAATGGAAGCGTATTAGAAGATCGGCAGGTCCGCCTGCACGAGTTTTGGCATTTCGTGACGTTGGAAAATTCGGGTTTTGTAGGTGGTGATGGCGCAGCCGGGCATGTCGCGCAGTTCGCCGGTGGCGAGTTTGAAGTGCCAGAAATGCCAGGGGCAGACGATGAATCCGTCCTCCACCTGCCCGCCCGACAAATTGCCGCCGGCGTGGGGGCAGTTGTTGTCGGTCACATAAACCTGCCCCCGATCCAGCACCACCGCAAGCTGAAACCCGCCGATCTCGGCGTATTTGGGTTTGCCGTCCTCCAACTCGTCCAGATCACATAGGGAGGTCCAGGACATGATTGGTCAGTTGTCGGTTGTGGGTGGTGGGTTGTGGGTGACGGGTTTATTGCGAGATACTTCACCGGGTGATCTTTCAAAGCGACAACCGACCCGTGCACACCGGCAACTCCGCACAACAAACCACACACAACCAACCACCCACAACCCCCAACCCACTATTTCGACGGCTGCGTGGCGGGGCGGGTCGAACTATCCAAGGCGACGCGCTCACCCAGCGCCGCAGCCATCTTGCCGGCGGCCTGATTCACAAGATCCACGGCATCGGCCACATCCACCATGTGCAGCGGCCCGTGATCGAGGTCCAAACGGTCGATCTGGGCGGATAGCTTGTCCAAAATCGGCCCCAACGTCGCCTGATCATAGTAATCCGCGTGCGAAAGATCAGCCAACGCGGCAGCGGCGGAACGCAGGCCCGTGTTGATCGACGGCTCCATCGCCAGGCTGGCCGAGCCGTATTGAATCTGCGAGCGGGAGTTCTGGATGCTCGACATCTGCATCGCCAGCAGCCGGTTCTGCCGGGGGTTGTCCAGCAGCGGCAGGATCTTCAGCAGGTCATCAAACACCCGGCCCATGATCTTGCGATGCGAGGCATCGTCGCTGCCGGGCAGTTGCTTTGAATCGTCGGCCAATGCCTTGGATGCCTGCGATAATTCGCTCACGCGAACGCTCAAATCCGTGGCCGATTTGGGCCGTGGATTGGCAATCCTCGGCGGGGGTTTCACCATCGTCGGCTGCTTCTTGGGCCCGCAGCCGCCAATAAGCAGGCTTGCCGCCAACGCGCTACTCCACGCCCACCGGCTCAACCAAGTCACGCGGACAACGCTCATGGAATCTCCTAAGGTGTCGTTTCGATGAATAAGCGGGCATTGTATAAATGAACATGCCGACGATCAAATTATGGCTGATTTGACGGTAGGATTCTTTGATGGCCGGTCGTTTTCCGCTCATTCGACGTACGCGAGCGCGCTTCGCCCGGCGCAATCGGTTGGGGCGGCCCCGGAAAAGTATCCGGTCTGGGACGTGGCCTCGCCTATGGCTCACGATTTTTTGGTTGGCCGCTTCCGTGGCACTTGTGTTCAGTTGGATAACTGCGGTATTGCCAACCGCGGTTTTGATAACCCTTATCGCCGGTGACGTGGTACTGGGAGGGCTGGTATTGCGCCTCGCGTGGCAAGCCGACGAACCTCGGCGCGGGACCGGGCGCTGCCGGCAATGCGGATACGACCTACGCGCCAGTCGGGGACGTTGCCCGGAATGCGGAAGGATGATCGCTTTACGTTGATTCCTGCCACTACTCTGCGGCCTTGCGCGATTACGCGGAATAGCGCGCCGGGGAGAAAAAAAAGGGGCCAGAAGCCTATTTCGCCGAATTGGCTTCTGACCCCTTTCTGCCCCGACCCCTTTCTGCCCCCATTATCCCAGGCAGATATTCCCTAACGCCTGGACCGCCAAAACGCAGTGTAATCTTCAGAATCGGCATATCGTCCCTTTGCGAAAGCCGTTTGAAATACACTTTCCAAATTCACCGCATAATCGCTATCGGAGCCGTGAAGAGGGATGGGGATTGTGGGTAACGGATCGGGCGCTGGCCAGGCATAGACCTGACAATTGGGCCGTCGATCCGAGCGTGAAACCAGCGCGAAAAAATCGCCCGCCGGATAGTCCGCCCCCAGGGGAAGCCGGCGGCCGCCTTTCAGCAAGTCCAATTCCACCAAGTGAACCGGCTGATGAAGCAATGCGTCGCGCTTCGCCAGATATGCAACGCGGTCTGGGTCCGTCTTGTTTGAAGGCGACAGCAGTTCCAGTACGGCAACGAGCGTTCGATGCGGACGCCGAATCACCTCGATGTAAACCTCGCGCCGCTCTTCTTGAATAAGCAGCGGAACCGTGACGGGTTCGAGAGTTGCGATGACCCCGGTTGTCGCGGTGGCGGCGCGTTTCGCTTCGGCTCGGGTTATCGCAAGATCAGGCTCAATTCGCTTTAGAGTGTTCGCCGACAGTTCCACAACATTCACGCGTTCATCCATTCGGACGTCATACTGGCGCGGCAGCACCTGGGCCAGGGCCTCGCACCAGTAATTCAGGAATCGCAAGTGAAAGTCCGGCCACAATCCCGTGGCCTCAATATATGGGTCGATTCCCTGTGCCATCACTCACCTCTGTTCGCATTAACGTTGTTCCACTGGCGCGGTCCCGGCTGGCGGGCCCGCGATCGGCGCAGGCTGCGTTGCCGGCTTTGTAGTGGCGGGCGGCTTTGGCGGGCCGAATGTCGCGTATAAAACCAAGTTGCCCATGATCGCGGTCGCGGTCGCCGGATCATACCCCAGCACTCCATCCACCGGCTCGCCCACCAGGCCGGAGCTCAGGTCTTCGCGGCTGTAAAATACGCCCAGGCGGCCATTCACCTTGATCGCCCGTATGCGCGGCGAGCGGGCCTTGCCCTCGAGTTGCTGGCGGGCAAAATCGCGATAGCGGAATGCCGCGATCTTGTGGTTGGGCATGTTGTAGATGACGCTGCCCGCATCGAGCTGCATCGGCGCGCTGCCGAAAATTGCTTCCAACTCGGACTCAGCGGCATCCGCAAAAATCGAACTGCCGCCGGCCGCGTCCACGATCAGCGTGCCGCCCTGATTGACAAAATCCTTGAGCGCCTGCCGCTGGGCATCGGTGAACGTGAACCGGGTGGTTCCGGTGAGGTCCGCGATTTTCGCCCCCTTCAGCCCGTCGGCATCGGGCCGGGCTTCCCGGAGAGTGACGGCGAGTTTGTCCTGGTTATGCAACAGCGCCGCCAGGCGCGGCCAACCGCCGGGCTCGGGATTGGGGTTTTCACCTGCTTGCAGCCGAACGATCGTCACCTCGTGCGCGGGCTTGATGGCCGGGTCATCATGAACAATATAGGTTTCCCCCTTGTATTGCAGATTCTTCTTATCGACGGCGTACAGCCCGATGTCCGCGCCAAGCTGGTAGAGCGTTTCCTTATTCTTTTCGTTTCGCCCCTGCCAGGCGCGCGACAAATCGGATTCCGGCACAAGGATCATCAACTCGCGCACGCCATTGCTCAGCCCCAGCACCATCGGCCTGGGCCGCCATTTCTTCATATTGTACTGCTCGGCGGTAAAGATCGGGTGGGTGGGCTCGAGCTTGCGAAACTCATAGCCAAACATCCTGGTCCCAAGCTTCTGAAAGCTCCTGCTGAACGCGGTGCTGCCACAGTCGGCATTCCCCAGGATCATGCCCCCCTGCCGCACGAAAAGGCGCAGCTTGGCGATCTGCTCACTGCTGAAGCTCAATTCCTTGTTGCCGCTGATATATAAAATCGGCGCATCGTGCAGATCATCGACGCTCACGTTGAGGTTCACCACCTGCCAGTTCAGATCGCGCTCCAGGTTGTGGCCCATCCATCTTGCGAAGTTGGCGCAATCGCGCGGCCGCTCGTTCCAGGGGCCCGCGATGGTTTTGCCATTGGGCTCGACGACGGAATATTCAAGCTTGTTGAAAATGACCGGCGCGCGGCCTCGTGAGAGAAACAACAAGGAGAAACACGTATCGGGCACCCCCGCGCCCCATGAGCCGTCAGCATTCTGGTGCTTGACGATGTAATCCGCCCCCACCTGATACCAGTTGACGGTGCCGAAGTATTTTCGCCCGCTGGCCACGCCGATGCGCTCGATCCCATACATGCCGTAGTAGTTTCCTCCGTTGAGTGCTTCGTTGATGTGCTTGTCCATCCAACTCAGCCCGCGCTCGATGTTTTCATTGAGGATATTGCCCCGGCATTCGCCAAGGTTCCCCAGGGTGTAGTCCTGCGTGATGAACAGCGTGGCGATGCCGGCGGCGGTCATGGTGTAGCTGGAGTTGCCCTTGTCCGGGCCGTCCGCCTTGCGGTACGACCATCCGCCATCTGGATGCTGCGCCCGCCGCCACGCAAAATCCACGACCCTCCAGTATTCGGACGGCACTTCCATGCCCGCCTGCTCAAGGGCCCACATCCCCAACACGCCGTATTGGCTGACGCTGCGGTCGTACCATCCTTCGGGCATGGGGCCCGGCGGCCTCTTGTTTCGCTCGAACCAATACCCGTAAAAGCCAAATTCATCCGCCTGGCGTTTGGCGGAATTGGCATGGATCGCGCCAAACAACGCCTGCGCATCCCGCCGCATGTTTGGCGCCAGTTTCTTCGCGTCATTCATGAGCAGCCAGACCTGGCAGCGCAGCCCGGTGGCATAGATTCCCTCGATATTGGCTTGCTTGAGAAACGCAATCGGCCTGGCCAGCTTAGCCGACTGCGGGCCCTCACCGGCCGCCATGAGTGCGTAAGTGGCAATCGAGGTCAGGCCGCCCCACTGCTTGCCCTTGACATCGGCCTGCCCTCCCTTGGGATCGGGCTTTTGCACCTCCTCCCAATTGCCGTTGGCGTTTTCGTGTTGATAGAGAAACGCCTTGGCCTTCTCGATGGCTTTATCCACCTCGGCCGGCGTCGCGGCGCGGCTGGGCTGAATAGCGGCTGACAGCGTCAGCGCAATCCCGCCCAGAACACACGCGGTTTTCTTCCAATTCATGGACATGCCTTACTTCGCCAGGATCGCCGGCGCGCCCGCATCCTCCGCGGTCGGAGCCTGATACAGATACATCGCGCGCGGCGACGATAGCCGATCCAACACGCTGGCATCGAGATTGATCGTAATGCCGCGCGCTGACGGTTGGCCGCCGGCAAACTTCGCGGAACTCAGGCGCTCCAAAAATGAAGGCGTTTCCTGGTATTGAACCACGGTCGGATTTGTCAGGCCGGCCTGTTTGGCGGCGTAGGCCACCGCAGCATCAAGGTAGCCCGAATTGTCGATCTCATCCACCAATCCCAGCTTCAGCGCCTGGGCGCCGGTGTAGGCCATGCCGTTGGCGATGTCGTTGATGTTTCCCTTGAGCTTGCCTTTGCGCCCGTCGGAGACAACCTGCTTGAAGATGTCAAACGCCGAATCGACTTGACTTTGAAAATAGGCGTTATCGCGCTCGTTGGTCGGCCGGAACGGGGAGCCGGCATATTTGTAGATGGCGCCCTTGGCGATAATCGTGTCGTCGTCGATGTCCCACCGCTTCATCAGTTTGCTGACGTTGTAGCGCGGCAGGAGCACGCCGATGTTGCCAGTGAGCGTGGTGCGTTCGGCGGTGATGTAGTCGGCGGCGCAGGCGGCGTAGTACCCGCCGCTTGTCGCCATCGAGCGCATCGCCACGACGATCGGCACGTTCTTCTGGGATTTGAATTTACGGATTCGCTTGTAAATTTCGTCGCTGGCCGACACCGTGCCGCCGGGCGTGTCGATCAGGATCACCAGCGCCTTCACGTTCCCGTCTTCCTGGGCGCGGCTCATAAATCGGCTGAAATGCGCTTCGAGATTCTCGTCGATCACTCCCACCAACGGCACCACCGCCACCAGGTGCTTTGAATCGCCGGGGACAATCGTGCTTTGTGACCCGCCATCGACGCCCGCGCCGCCGCCAATGAACATCACATTGACAAAAATCGACAGCACAAGCCCCAGGCACAACACCACGATAAAGAACGTCCGCCAACTCCCGCCGCGCCGGGGCACGTTGAAAAAAGCAGGGAACGGGCCCGGCGGCCGCAAGCCCTGCATCGGCGCCATCGCCGGCATCATGCCTGCCTGCATCATCCCCGGCGGCATCTGCCCAGGCGGCATCATGCCCGGCGGCATCGCCCCCGGCGGCGGCGCATACCCGCCCATTTGTTGACCCATGCCCGCCGGCCCCGCGCTCGCCGGCATCCCGCCATCGGGCGGGGGCGGCGGCGACAATGCGCCGCGCGGGTCGATCGGCCCCTGCCCAGATGGTGGTTGTGGAATCATGCGTTCTCGCCTGCTAAAAATACGGCCCCAAGCGACATGCCCGAGGCCTCCTGACTCGTTTATCTTATCCGCCATTCCCGCGCGTCTCCATGCGCCCCGGCTGTTAAATTTCCCCGCCCGACGTTATAAATCGCAAAGTCATTTCACAAGGAGCGCAATTTGAGCGGGCATCACAGCAATGCAAACGACACGCTGGTCAGCAGCGCGATGCTGACAAAGGCCGTGAGTCAAATCCTCACGCGCGTTCATCTCGACTGCGATCACGACATCCCATACCTCGCCGGGTACAGCGTGGACCGTTCCAAAATATACATTGATCGGCATCTGGAAAAGTCGTTCAAGGATCATCTGGGCCACTCACATCAAGTGGACCGCTTCCTGATCCTGCACGAGGCAACCGAAAAAGCGATGATCGACACCTGGGGTCTGCACTATCAGCATGCGCACCAAATCGCCCTTCGCGCCGAGGAGGCGGCGGTCCGCGCCGCTGGGATTGAATGGCGCGATTATGACCGTTTCATGCAGCAATGGATCAAGCGCGCCGATTCCAACAAGCTCACCAAAGTCCCGGCGAACCTCGACCTCACGCCCTATCTTGACGAGAACGACAATGAACTGATCAAAGTCATGCAGAAGGCGATGGTGCGCTAAGCGCCGAAGTTCGGCCAGGAAAATTAACCAAAAAGGCAAGAAGCGGTAAAAAATCCGAAATCCGAAGCACGAAATCCGAAACAAATTCAAAGCCCAAAGACGGAAATCTCAAAACAAGAACTCCCCGGACGCGCCCTTTGGATTTTCCGCTTTTCCTGTTTTTGAATTTGTTTCGGATTTCGTGCTTCGGATTTCGGATTTTCACCTCTCACCTTGCACGAGCATCGTACCCCGATTATCTGAGTGTTTCGACGCGATCACCACCCGGCTCACCAGCACGATCGCCAGTCCCGGCACGAGCCAGATCATTTTTCCGTCCATGAAACCAAGCCAATAAAACGGGGCGGCGAGGAGTACCGCGATGCCCAGCACGGCCAATTTTTGCCGCGTGGGGCCTGATTTGCCGCGCGCGGGGATCATGCAAAGCCAGACGTAGGCGGGGAAGAGCAGTCCGTAAAACGCCAGGAACAGGCGATAAACCCCTTCGCCGGTGCTACGTCCGCCCCAGGGGATGCGCTCGCCCCAGATCCCGATGAAAAACGCCAGCGCGACTGCCGCCGCGAACGCGGCAATAAACCCCGGACGCTTCGTCGCCGGATCCGGGGAAATCGCGCGGGCATGAACGGCAATCGTGAACGCGGTTTGCAGGATCATGTGAATCGCCAGAGCCCACGCCAGCGCGCGCGGCACCAACCGCAATCCGGTCGGCTGCACCATCGGGGCGTACCAGAGGGTGAAGAGGATCATCCCCAGGAACATCACGCCAAACCCGATCGTGAACGCGGCCACGCCCGCCAGGCTTGCCGTCGAGGCCCGGGCGCGGAGAAACGTCAAATCCAGATACGGACACAGCAGAAACCCGAATATGCAAACTGGGGCGAGCCAGATGAGCGACGCATCATTGGCCGCCCCGACCGGCCCGAGCGACCGTGACTCGGCCGGCAATGAAATGGCCACGGCAAACGCGATGAGCGAGATCGCCAGCACACCCCCCGCCGCCGCCAGGTCGCGGCGTCCCTTGCGCCCGAACAAATAAAGCCCCGCCACTGCCCCCGCCACGATCAGCTCCGCCGCGTCGCCCACCAGTTGCCGCGCCACCCAGCCAATGAAGAAGGCATGAAAGAGAATGGTGACCAGCGAAAACGCCGCCCCCGCGTGCCAGTGCTTGCGGGCCAGGGCCACCGCCGACTCCGGCTTATTGAGCACCCACCCCATCGCCGCCGCCCCGATGACGTTGGGCGCCGCGAAAACCAGCCACCCCACCGGCCCGTAATCGCGCACCAGCAGCACCGGCAGATACATCCCGATGCACCACGTCCATGAGCACCCCAAAAACGCCGACCAGCCCAAGGCCAGGAGACGCGACCTGTCGAGCTGGGACACGGAGTTAGCCAACGCGATTGATCCTTTGCTGAAAAGCCGCCTGAACAATTAGTAAGATCAACGGAGAGGGCTGCCGCGAATGAACACGAATGGGCACGAATAATTTGTCTTCATTCGTGTGCATTCGTGTCCATTCGTGGTTTCCTCTTTCTTCGGGTTGCAGGCTCGCCCGCTCTCGGCGCCTTTGTGGCTCTGCGCAAATCTTCCGCTCGATCTCAACCAACGGCGGTCTTCCGTCCATCCCCCGCCTTGCGCGCGGCCTTGCGCTGGTGCTGAGCCCTTGGCGTGACGTGGAAGATGGCGAAGCATTGCCCGACGCGCTTGTCTCGCTCGCCGGGGCGGAAGCCCTGCTGGAGAATGTCCAGGTCCAGCGTGACGTTGAATTCCCCGCGCGCGGCAAGTAATTCGGGGATGGATTCCCGCGAGCGCATGCGATACACCGCCGGGCCAAAGCAGGGCCGCATGAATTTGTAATTCAGTTCCTTGCACACGACCATGTAATCCCCCCCGACCGCGCCAAAGACATACATTCCGCCGGCGATTTCGCTGTTGGCCAGCAATGCCCCGCCGGCCATCGCGCGATACCAGTTGCGGTTGAAGCGACGGAACGGCAGATACGCCGCGAACGTCTTGGCGTCGATCTGCTTCATCTGAATCCCGCTGAAAAACGCCAGCGGCAGCCATATCAGCGAAAAGATCGCATGCCAGAAGTTATCGCGCATGGACAAGCGGCTGATGTACGCCTCGGCCTTCTCGAACCATGTCTTGGGTTGCTCCTGGGGCCCGGGCCGATTGGCCGCCGCTGCCGCCGCCAGCGGCGTGGTGACGCGCGGAACATTGGGCGTTGGCGCGGCAGGCGCTGGCGCGGATGGCGCTGGCGCGGCGGGCGCGCCCAAGCCGTTCACGATCGCACTCGTCTCGTCCATCGAAGCAGGCATGTCCAAAGTCTTCATCGCTCCATTCCCGTGGCGTCGCAACCGCAGTCGCAAGCATCATGGTTTACCCGCGCAACGCTCAACCCACAATGCTTCAATTTACGCCCATCCGCCTTTCACGCGGACGGACATTTTAGCCGCCGCCCTCGATCCTGATTATATTCCCGGTATATTCAACCCGCGCAACGAGGGCATCTCGTTTCGCGCCTCGAAAAAGGAGCAATGCACAGATGTTCAGGGAAATAACGGATCGGCGTTCCTTCCTGGTCCAAACCGCCGTCGCGGGCATCGCCCTTCTTGAGGCGGGCCGCTGCTTGGCCGCCCCGCGCGACGGCGCCAGGGCAGGCGGCGCCAAGCCCGGCGGCGAATGGAAGCCGCGGGTGGACGCCGACATGGAGAAAATGCTGCGCGCCGACAACGCCCCGGGCGCGGCACTGGGCGTCGTGCGCGCGGGGAAGGTCGTTTATACCAAGGGGTATGGCCGCAAAAACCTGCCGGACGGCGGTGTGCCGGATGCGGATACCGTCTTTTACATCGGCTCGCTCTCCAAGGCGCTCACGGCCGTCGGGGCCATGCTTCTCGTGGAACACGGAAAGCTCAAGCTCGACGCCCCCGCCGGCGAATACATCAAGGATTTGCCCGCCGCCTGGCGGCACATCACGATCCGGCAGTACATGTCTCACACCAGCGGCATCCCCCAGATTTCCCGCAAGGCCAAAACCGACCATGAGACCATCGACGAAGTCTACAAGGAATTTGCCGGCTCAAAGCTCACTTCTCCCCCCGGCGGCAAGGAAGAATACAACAACTTCAACTTCGCCATCATCGGCAACGTGATCGAGAAAATCAGCGGACTGTCGTACATGGAGTACATGACCCGCCGGGTGTTCAAGCCGCTGGGCATGGACCACACCGGCATCGGCAATCTAAGCCCCGCCAATCATGCACTCGGCTACGAACGCAACAAAGCCGGAAAGCTCAAGGAGTCGCAGGCGAACGTGGTGCCGATGGGCACGCCCTCGGGCGGCCTCGAATCGACCATCGCCGATCTCCTGAAACTCGACGAGGCGCTGCGCACGAATACGTTGCTCAAGCCGCGTGCGTTTAAGCAGATGATCACGCCGGTCGAAAAATTCAACGCCACCCCCGGCTGGTTCGTCCGCAAGGCCGGGAAATACACGATCGTCAACAAGGACGGCGCGGCAGGCGGCTTCAGCAGCCTCCTCTCCTTCGTCCCCGGCCACGGCCACGCCGTCATCATCCTGCGAAACATGCAGGGCACCGGCGTTTCGCTCACGCCGGTGACCAATGAGATATTCCATACCGCGTGTGATCTGCCGACTATCAAGGAGGGGCGGAAGTAATTCGTTTAGTGGGGCAGACATTCCTGTCTGCCTGAACTCCGCGAGTGCGGGGCAGTCCTGCCCCCGCCGAGCGGATTCGAGTTGCCGGGAAGAAGCATCCTTCCGCGTTTGCCCGTCCCGCCCCGCGCGGTTACGCTCGCCGACATGGGCCAATGTCCCGATACGATCAAACGGCTCATCGACCGCTTCACCCAGCAAGCCGACCAAATCCGTTCTCCAGATTACAACGAAACGCTCGTCCGCATCGATTACATCAATCCGCTCATGAGCGAATTGGGCTGGGACATTGACAACCACCAGGGATTTGCCGAGCGGTATCGGGAGGTGGTACATGAGGACCGCGTGCGGGTTGCCGGGCAGACCAAGGCGCCGGATTACTCCTTCCGCATCGGCGGGCAGCGCAAGTTTTTCCTGGAAGCCAAGAAACCCGCCGTCGATATTCGCAACAACTGGGAGCCGGCGTATCAGCTTCGCCGCTACGCCTGGTCGGCGAAGCTGGCGTGCAGCCTGCTGACGGATTTCGAGGAATTCGCCATCTACGACACGCGAATCGCGCCCCGGCAGCTTGGAGCTGCGAATCTGGTAAGCTAACTTCAAACGAGGGTGCGAATGCGGCGAGTGAATTCGGACAAGCCTCATCTCTGGAAGGCCGACGTTGCGGCCTCAGTTGATCAGTTCAATCAATGGTTCATGAAGTTCGCGCCTCATGCCTTCCGCTCGTCTCGCGTGAAGACGACCGAACATGTCAGAGCGGCGCTGATCGCAACTCGTGATCTTCGTAATCTTGACGCGGCCACACTCAGAGCCAATCCGAGCGCGTTACCCACGCTCCGCATGTGTACCGCTCCGCCACTGGCTGTGGATCGCCTGATCGGGCTTGCCAGCGCAAGCAAGTCTCTCATCGGCAGCATGGAAGGGGGCAAACTCGCCGCTCGAATGAAGGCGGAGCATCGCATCGACGATCTTGCGAAGTTAGGATTGTGAGCCAATGATTGCGCAGCGTGATATCACCCTCGAAGCGCGACGCCGGGCAGTCCAATCGGCGCTCGATTCAAGCAAGTCCGCGTCCGAGCGAAACCGGCTCGGCCAATTCGCAACGCCCCATGCGCTAGCTGTCGATATCGCCCGCTATACCGCCTCGCTTCTGGGCGATCCTAAGCAGCCAGTTCGCTTCGCCGACCCTTCGATCGGTTCAGGCAGTTTTTTCTCCGCCGCACTGGAAGTATTCGGCGCGGAGCGATTGGAAAGCGCGATCGGCGTCGAGATCGACGCCGCCTTTGCCAATGCTGCACGGTCATTGTGGGCCGATGTCGGGCTCGAGGTCATACTCGCCGATTTCACGCGCCTCGTGGCAAACGATTCTTGCCCACGCGGACCCAACCTGATCCTGGCGAATCCGCCCTATGTCCGGCACCATCACATGGATCGGGCCCAGAAGGAACGCCTCCAAACTCTTACGCGACGGATGACCGGCGTTGAGGTGAACGGGTTGGCCGGTCTATACATCTATTTCTTCTTGCTCGCCACGGCGTGGATGGAGGATGCGGGTCACACGGCATGGCTTATTCCATCGGAGTTCATGGACGTTAACTACGGGGCCGCGCTGAAAAACTTTCTGACGGACCGAGTGACTCTTATCCGCGTTCATCGCTTTGCCGCCGAGGACGTCCAGTTCGGAGACGCGTTTGTATCGTCGGTCGTGCTCTTTTTCAGGAAGACCGCGCCGCCTCCTGGCCACGCGGCCGAATTTACGTTCGCCGGGACGCTCACGGAACCGCTCGTAAGCGATACAATTTCACTCGACCAATTGAGAAAGACTCGCAAGTGGACGGCTTACCCGGTTCACGCGGACAACGATCGACGTGCCCTCATCAACGTAAGCGGCACAACACTCGCGGACCTTTTCTGCATACAACGCGGCATTGCAACCGGGGACAATAAATTCTTCATCCTGGACCGTGCCGGCGCCCATCGCCGCGGTTTTCCAGCCGCGTATCTACGACCAGTCTTACCAAGTCCTCGCCATCTTACTGATCGTTGCGCAATGAAGTTTAATCTTTGAAATAGGCATAAGATAGGCATGGAAGCCACGGAAGGCACGCTGAAGGATTGGCGGCAGTGGCGTCGTTTCCAAGCACTGCGTTTGAAGCGGCAGGGCTGGTTCCA
>DASRLH010000186.1:0-14564 GCA_035648595.1 Tepidisphaeraceae bacterium | reverse complement strand
CGCCTGTCGAACCGGGCGGGACGCGGGGAAGGGTTGGCGCGAAGAGAAGGAAGCGCCGCGAGGCCGCGGCGGCTAAACGGGGCGCGGCGTACCGCTGAGCTGTCCGATGCACGAGGCGGCGGATGGGCTATATTCAATATGTCGAATAACTGCTTTGTAACCTTTCAAAAAGGTTGCATTTGGTTGCACGCGGTTGTAAGAACCGCATTGGCGGGGTCGCCAGAGGGGTTTGGGGCGCGGGCGTGTTGCAGGGACTTTGAGATGTGGCATGCCCCGGCGAAGCGGCAAATGCAGGCCCATTTCGATTTATTCTGCGGAAGCAAAGTGAGATCAATGATACGGCTCGGTCGTCCGGCCCCACGTCGACGGGTGAGTTCGCGGCAACGCCGACAACCAACTTCTGACGGAGAATGACGGCTCGACGTACGATCCCAGCTACGCGTACAACACTGCCGGCGATCGGCTGGGCCCATGCCACAGTCAGCCGCCTGGACCCCGTTGACTTTTCCAGCAATTTCGTCATGGTGTACGCTGATCGAAACGAATCATTTCCTCCAACGGAGCTAATTATGCATCGCGGAATCGCATGGGTTGTCGGGTTGATGTTTGCCTTGGGCGTCGTGCCGTTTGCCAGCGCTGACTCGAGCGTGACGGTGAAAAAAACGCATCTTTGTTGTGCATCATGTGTGAAAGCGGCGAACAAGGCGGTGCAATCGGTGCCGGGGGCGAAGGCGCGGATTGACCAGAAGACCGACACCATCGCCATCACCGCCGCCAGCGAGGAGGACGCGCAGAAGGCGGTTGACGCGCTTGTGGCCGCCGGGTTTTATGGAAAAGTGTCGAGCGGCTCAATCAAGAATGACGCGGGCGCGCCGGCGGGGAATGCCAAGTCGCTGAGCGTCACGACTCACAACTGCTGCAAAAAATGCACGACCGCGATCAACAAGGTCATCAAGTCCGTCCCGGGCGCCAACGGCGAAGCGCAGCCGAAAAACGACACCTTCACCGTCACCGGCGACTACGACCCCGAAGCCCTGGTCAAAGCGTTCAACGCCGCCGGCTTCGCCGTCAAGGTCGACGCGAAATAGCCGCGCTGGCGTACATGCGCCTGAACAAATCCGCAACGGATACCGGCAATGGATGCCTGTTCACATAAAGGTTCGGCAAAATCGACGGTCACCGCAACCCGAAGAATTAGCTCGGACAGAACACTACTTTTTGTCGCCTTTGGAGTTCCGCATGGAATCGGCACTACGCTGCGTCCGGCGTTTAACAAAAACAAATTTCCGATTTCCTTTAATTATATTGTTGCCGACGCTTTCGGGGTGCTGCGTTTGGGGAACGCGAGATATAAGCTCCGATCCACGGAACTCCTACAACTTTATTCCACTTCTCAAAGGAAGGTGTTTCCAAACAAGCGGACTGTCCGTGCTTTCGTTGGGTTCCTACCTTGATGCCGTTGGGCCAGGTACGGGGCTCAATGTTGATCCCAATCATATGGATACGGGCGAGTTGCTTTTGCCTGCGGGAACCGCTTTTCGCATCATTCGAATGCTTGACGTATGTGGCGATACCGGAGGAACGCACGTCGAGGCGATGATTCTAAACGGGCGTGTCGCAGGCCGAACACTTGACGTGGAGAGTTTTTTTCTTCCCAAGTTTGCCGGTGGCCCCGACCAAAGCCCCGATGGGTTTATCATCGGTCCTCATGTGGTGCCTTGCGAGAGTGAACCGTAGCCGGCCCAGGAATGCGGCAGGCGCGGTCCTTGGCGGTACTCGATGCGGCGCAATGGACATTGCGGTACATCGCGTCGCCGATGCTCTGGACAACGGATACCGGGACGCGGGACGCAGTTAGTTTTCCTATGGAAAAACTAGTGCTTTGTCACAAATAAGATTTCGGGTTCGGTCGTTGGAAAATGGCTTGTTTTCAAATGCGCCTTGACCTCCTCAACCCGAAAATTGAAGAGTGACAAAGCACTAGCTGCGTCCCGGTACATGTTCCCCGGTATGTGTTCCCCGGTAGCAATCGAGGCAGTGGTCCGCCCAGGTATGTGTTCCCCTGCTGGTCGCACCCAAAGCGACAAACTCAACGCTTTCCCGCCGCGTAGCGTCCTCATTGCTTGACTCGTTGGATCTCACCATGACGCATCGAGTTTACCTTGAGTCGTCGTCATCACGATCGGGCCTCGTTTAGCCGCCGCGTCCTCGCGGGGCGGGTGCGCCTCAACGGGTGCAATAGGTAAGTTGCCGCGAAGAGAAGAGGCGCCGCGTGGCCGCGGCGGCTAAACGCGGTGAGCGGCGCATTGCTGATCTTCGCGATGCATGAAACGGCGGGATCGGGTATATTCACAATATCGAATAATTGCTTTGCAACCTGTCAAAAAGGTTGCATTGGGTTGCAAAGGCGGCGTCAAGGGGATCGGGCGGATTCGCAAAATCTCAATGATACGGCTCGGTCGTCCGGCTCCACGTCGCCGGGTCGATCGGGGGCTGTACGAAGGCGTCGGGCTTTAGGCCGCCGGGGGGATTGATGATGACATTTGTCAGCGTCGTGATCCGCTCGTCGGCCTCGTCGGCCGACAAGGTGGCAATCCGCACCGGAAAATGATCCGCCCGGCTCACCCATACATCAATCGTCTCGAATCGCTTGGCGAACTGCGTGTCGGGCTTGGGCGCGAGTTGAAGGTGAATCGAGTCGGCAGGCTCGGCTTTGTTCTGCTTGTCGGGCGCGATAATCTTCACCTCGAAGAGCTTGTGTACATCCTTCTTGCTTTGGCCGATCGGCAGGGGGAATGGGCCTTCGCCGAGCTTGAGCAGGTTGACCTTTTCGCCGGGCTTGAGAACCTGCTTGCGGTTCTCGGCTTTCTTCAAATAGTTGCGGTCGATCAGCCAATCCTTCTCCAACAGGTAATCGAGCTTCAACTCGCGGCTCACGCGTCCTTCCTTGTGCGTATCGAAGGTGACTCGGATTCTGCCGTCGTCCTTGCCGATTTTCTGAAACCAGACATGGCCCAAATCCGTGCCGGGGTTGCCGATATCGGGATTGCCGGTGGTGATGCTGACGCTGGCGGTGAAATCGACGAGTTGCTTGCCGCGCTGATCGAGGGCATCGAGCGCTTGGTCCACCGTGGCATTCGCCGGCAATGCAGCCGTCGCGTTGGCGCCGGCGGATGCCGGGCCGGTGGGATTGATCAGCGGCGCGGGAGGTTGCGCCAGCGCAATGCAAACGCCCAGCAACAAAAGGATAATCGGCATCAACTTGATACGCATTGCTTAATCACCTCCGCAAGTTCCGGCAGATCGCGCACAATCCGCCAGGGCGTTGCCGGGAATGCCCGTTGACGGCCATGGCTCAGCCAGACCGTTTTGATTCCCGCGGCGACGCCCGCCTCGATATCGTACTGTCCATCGCCCACCATCCAAGCGTCGGCCGGCGCGATTTCCAGCCGTCGGCAAGCCAAATGCAGCGGCAGGGGGCTTGGCTTGGGCGGAGCATCGTCGCGCGTCACCAAAACCTCAAGTTTCAACCCATGCCGATCCAGAACCGTGCGCACGCTGCCCAGACTGTTGCGGGTAATGAGGGCGGCAAGGATCCCCATCGCCGCCAGATGATCCAGCAAGTCCCGACATCCCGCGTTCAGCGTCGAATGCGCGGCGGCATGCACTTCATGGCGTTGCAACACCGCCTGCGCCTCGAACCTCGCCGGTTCATCCAGTTCCGCCAGCGCTTCGAGGATGGGCCGGTTGCCGATGCCCATCTCCGCCTTGATGCGCGGAAAATCGAGCAGCGGCTGCGTGAGCGTGCCGTCCATGTCGAACAGAATCGCGCGCGGTAGAATAATCGGGGAACCGGGACTCATGGCGTGGAATGATATGGATGTGGCGTCCCGCCCGTGCAGATTGCGTTGAGATTGGCTGAACCGTGATTCCTCAACTACCACGCCATCGGCACGGGCGAGACGCCCGTGATACGATAAACCTCTTCTTCCCGCGAAGTACTCCGCAATCGGCTGAAGTGTTAAACAAAAACAATTGCGGATCGCATTGCGGCCGAATTACTTATTTTAAGCTTTCTTGGCGCCCTTGGCGTCTTGGCGCTCTTGGCGCGTTTCTTCGGGATGTCCCGAATTGCCCAGACGATGCCATTGAAGCATCCGCGCATTGGCGTATAGTGGTCCTGGCCCATTTCCCCCGGGAACCGAATCGCATGGTTTTACACGTCATACGCGCCTTGTTCGTGCTCTTGATGGGAGCCATCGGCTGGTTTTATCTAAGCAACGGGCAAAGCTACGGCGGCAACTACGCCTGGCTCGCCATGCCGCTCACGCTGACCCTGGGCGTGTTATTCGTCTGCATCGATATCCTCTCGCCGCGCCGCAAGCTCGCGGTGTTTTCCGGGACCATCCTGGGTCTGATGGTCGGCGTCGCGATCGCGTACGCCTTGAGCTTCGTGGTGCAGTTGCTGGTGGATTTGTGGTTTTACAGGAACGGCGCCGCCCAGCTTCCCCTCCACAAAGGCGGCATCAACCAACTCCAGGCCAGCCACGACGTGCTGCTGGCGTTTCTCGATGTGACGGTCGGCACCATCTGCTGCTATCTGTCCATCAGCTTCATCCTGCAGACGCGCGACGACTTCCGGTTCATCATTCCGTACGTGGAGTTTTCCCGCCAGCAGAAGGGGCCCCACCCGGTTCTGCTGGATACCAGCGTCTTGATCGACGGGCGCATCGCCGACATCGCGGCCACCGGGATCATCGAAAACCAGATCATCATCCCCCAATTCGTGATCGACGAACTGCAACTAGTCGCCGACAGCGGCGACAAGCTCAAACGCAATCGCGGCCGCCGGGGGCTGGATGTGCTGGCGGCGCTGCGGGCCGATGGGCGGATCGAAGTCAAGCTCTACGAATCCGCCCGCCTTCACGATACCGAAGGCGGCGTCGATCAAAAGCTCATGCGCCTCGCCAAGGACCTCAACGCCCGCGTCGTCACCACCGATTACAACCTCAACAAAGTCGCGCAATTGACCGGCGTTGACGTGCTGAACATCAACGACCTGGCCGGCGCGATGAAGCCGGTGGTGCTGCCGGGAGAGAAGATGAACGTTCGCATCATCCGCCCCGGCGACGAGCCGGGCCAGGGCGTGGGATATCTGGAGGATGGCACTATGGTCGTCGTCGAGCAGGCCCGCGGGCAACTTAACAACGAAATCGAATTCACCGTCGCCCGCGCCCTGCAAACCAGCGCGGGGCGGATGATCTTCGGAAGAATGTCCCCCGATGCCCTGCCCGCCCCGGCTCCGGCCGCTCCGCTCTCGCGGGGCCCGCATTCGCAGAGCGATTCGCCGGCGTGAAGCCGGATTTTCGTAATGCCTCAGCCGATTGCGGCGTCGCGTGGCTCATGGGACCAAGCCCGCTGCCGTATCACGGGCGCCTCGCCCGTGCCGATGGCGTGGTGGCCGAGCAATCACAGTCTTGCCAATCTTAAAGCACTATGCACGGGCGAGACGCCCGTGATACGGCGATGGGCCGCGTCCGATGCGATCCGCCGCGTTGCAAATCGCTTTAATTGACCCATTTTCACGCACCCAACAGCACCGAATCCACCCCCACGCTCGTCGCGGTATTGCCATCCTGCGTGATCGAAACAAACGGCCGATACGTTGGTCCCACGGCGACAGTCTTGCCCACCGGGAAGTGCAAGTGAAGCACCACGCTATGATTCGCCCGCACCTTTATCGCCCGGTTGAAATTCGTCAAGCTGACAGCTTGCGTTTGCCCATCGGTGGATAGCCCGAGCGCGATCGCGGCAACGCCGCTGGAATCGATGTTGCCGGTGTTGGTCAGCGTAACGGTGAGCGTGCCGCCCCTGCCGAGTTTGAGGGTGGCCGGCGTGATCGCCGCGCCCGATGGCGTGACATTCACAAACGGAGCGGCGATCTGCACCGTCGGCCCCGAGGCGGCGTCGGTGGTGGCGCCCGATGGATCGATCGTCTGAGTCAGCAGCGTGTACGTGCCATCGGCCAGTGTGGCGGGAAGAGACTTGATCGGCAGCCGCAGATTGAGAGTTTTGCCAGGCTTGAGATTCACCTGGCGCTTCAGCGTCGCCAGCACCGTTGAGGACGCGTCGAGGCTTCCATTCAGCACGGCATAAAGATTGATCGTCGCCAATCCCTTCTCGGTGGTCGCCGTGGAATTGGTGAGCTGGATGATCGTGAACCCATGCACCGGCTTGCCGCCGATCACCGACGCCGGAACGCTGCTCTTGGAAACGACTGGAGTGATCGCTGACTGTGTGACGTTGAGCGTGACGGGGCTGGAGGTGCTGGGGTCAAAGGCCCTGGCCACGCCGTCTATCACGGTCGGGGCGAACACCGCGGTAACAACCGCGGATTCGGGCGCGGCAAAATGCGTGCTGAAAACCGCCGCATTCCCCACGAGCGGGGCGGCGCCGATGGGGGTGCCATCGGCGAGAAACGTGACGGTTCCCGTTGGAGCTATGGTGCCGGTCGTCGGCGTCACCGTCGCGGTAAACGTCGTCGCGCCGTTGCTGGGAATGGCCGTCGCCGAAGCGGCGAGCGTTGTTGTGGTCGGCGTCGTACCCAGCGAGGGGTTGTGAAAGCCGCCGGTCACATTCACGGAAAAAACAGACGTCGCCACGCCGCCGCCCAGGTCGGTGGCAGTGACGGTCACGCTGGCGGCGCCGGAGTTGGCCCCGCCGTTGAGCGTCAGCATGCCGTTGGAAATGCTGGCGGTTAGAAGATTGGGATTGCTGCTTTGGGCGGCGTACGTCAGGCCGCCGGGCACGACGATCGTGTTGTTCGTGACCAAATCGGAAGTCGGCAGCGTGCCGGTGGAGGGGTTTGGCCCGGCATAGTTGCGCACCGGCAATGAACCCCAGATGGAATATTGGGCGAGCCCCGCATTTTGCGCATCGCCGTTCACAATCGGCAGGGCCGCGATCGAATTGACGATGGCCATGCCATTGTAAATCACGTTGCCGAATGCTGTGAACGGGCCGCCGTCCACGGTGTTGTCGAGATTCGAATTGACTGCGAGGTTGATGAACCACTCGCTGTTGGCGCTACCTGGCCCGTTGCTTAGCGCCATCGCGATCGTGCCGGTCGTATTCTGAAGCGTGGCGGTGGATGATTCGCCGGGCAACACGTAATTGAAGGTTTGAATATGATTTCCGTCGGGCGTATATCCGCCGCCTTGAATCACAAAGCCCGGCACCGAACGGTGGACAATCGTGTTGGAATATTCGCCGGCTTTGATGTAATTCACAAAGTTGGCAACCGTCTGCGGCGTCGCCGAGTCGGTCAGCAGCAACGGAATATTCCCCAGCGGCGTTTGCATCTCAATGGCCGTGCCAGTGATCGTGGGATCATTGAAGTAGGTGCTCAGGTTCACATTTGCCGACGTCTGCCCGGCTTGAACCGCCTGCGCGGGAATCTGCGATAGAAGGGTCGCCGAAAGCAGACAGCGGCTTTCCAATGCTTCAATGTTGCGGCCGGAGCGATTTTGACGACGGTTGCGCGGTAATTTCATGCGGTTTCCTTGTGCAATTGCTGTAAAATCTACGAATTCGGAAGACGACGGTTTGCTGCGTGTGATTTTAGCCAGTCCATCTTGCAATGAGAAGGGGCAGTCGCATTTCAGATGATTGAAAATATGGACGGCTTCGTGCGAGCAAGCCCTTATCGTATCACGGGCGTCCCGCCCGTGCGGATCGCAAAGTGGTCGGAAAATTGCAATTCTTCTACTGCCCCGCACCATGCACGGGCGAGACGCCCGTGATACAACGGCGTGTTCAAGAACAATCAGTCTCTGCAAGAGCGAACCGGCATAGCATTTTCAGGACGAGGCACAGATATGGCATCGATCAAGCTCCCGGACGGGAGCATCAGGGAATTGGCGGACGGAACCACCGTGGGGCAATTGGCCGAATCCATCGGCCGCGGGCTCGCCAAGGCCGCCATCGTGGGGAAGGTGGACGGAAAGCTGGTGGATCTGGCGTTTCCGCTCGTCGGCTCTCACGAAGTGCAGATCATCACCGACAAGGATGCCGACGGGCTATTCGTCATGCGCCACAGCACCGCCCATGTGCTCGCGCAGGCATTGCGCCGCCTTTACGGCGCGACGCTGCAATACACCATCGGCCCGGTCATCGACAATGGCTTCTTCTATGACTTTGAATTTCCCAGGGGCGTGAGCTTCTCGATGGATGATCTGCCCAAGGTCGAGAAGGAGATGCAGAAGATCGTCGAGCAGAACCTGCCGTTCAGCCGCGAGGATGTCGCGCCCGATCGGGCCAAGCAGCTTTTGCATGGCGAAAGCCAGCGCTTCAAGGAAGAGATCATCGACGAATTGGCCGGCAAGGGGGAGAAGACCGTCTCGATCTATCGGCAGGGAGATTTTACCGATCTTTGCCGAGGCCCGCATCTGCCCACCACCGGCAAGATCAAGGCGTTCAAGCTGCAATCCGTGGCCGGCGCCTACTGGCGCGGCGACAGCAATCGCGAACAACTCACCCGCATCTACGGCACCGCCTACTTCGACAAAAAGGAACTCGATCAGCATCTCAAGATGCTCGATGAAGCCAAGAAACGCAACCACCGCGCCCTGGGCCCGCAGCTCGGCCTGTTCACCATCGACGAGCAGGTGGGGCAGGGGCTGGTGCTTTGGAAACCCAAAGGCGCGATTGTCCGCCAGGAGTTGCAGAACTTCATTTCCGAACATCTGCGCCGTCAGGGGTATAGCCAGGTTTTCACGCCGCACATTGGCCGGCTGGGGCTTTACAAAACCAGCGGACATTATCCGTATTACAAGGATTCGCAATTCCCGCCGCTCGTCGATCGCGAATTGATCGACGCCTTGGCCAAGGAAAACTGCGGCTGCGCGGAGTTGGCCAATCGCATGGAAAAGGGCGAAGTGGACGGCTATCTGCTCAAGCCGATGAACTGCCCGATGCACATCCGCATTTTCGCCTCCGAGCAGCGCAGCTACCGCGACATGCCGATCCGGCTCGCGGAATTCGGCACCGTCTATCGCTGGGAAAAAAGCGGAGAGCTCGGCGGCATGACCCGCGTCCGCGGCTTCACCCAGGACGACGCCCACCTCTTCGTCACCGAGGAGCAAGTCGCCGTTGAACTCATGGGCTGCCTGGAGTTGGTAAAGATCGTCTTCAGCACCCTGGGCATGCACGATTACCGCGTGCGCGTCGGCCTGCGCGATCCCGACAGCGCCAAATACGTCGGCCAGCCCGACCAATGGGACAAAGCCGAGAAAGCCTGCAAGGACGCCGCCGCCAGCCTCGGCGTCCCCTTCACCCTCGAACCCGGGGAGGCCGCGTTCTACGGCCCCAAGATCGACTTCGTTGTCAAGGACGTCATCGGCCGTGAATGGCAGCTTGGCACCGTGCAGGTCGATTACCAGTTGCCCCAGCGCTTCGACCTCTCCTACACCGGCGCGGACAACAAGCCCCACCGCCCCGTGATGATCCACCGCGCCCCCTTCGGCAGCATGGAGCGCTTCATCGGCGTCCTCATCGAACACTTCGCCGGCGCCTTCCCCCTCTGGCTCGCCCCCGTGCAGGTAGCCGTCTTAACGGTCAGCGAAAAGTCCAACGAGTACGGCAACGATGTGCTGGCCGCCCTCAACAACGCCGGCCTCCGCGCCCACGGCGATTTCGGCGCCGAAAAGATCGGCGCCAAAATCCGCAAAGCCACCCTCGACAAAATCCCCTACATGCTGATCCTCGGCGAGCAGGAAGCCGCCGCGCGGAAGGTGGCCGTTCGCCATCGCACCGCGGGCGATAAGGGGCACATGTCGCTTGAGGAATTCACGCAGCGTAGCGTGGAGGAGAGTAAGAGCAGGGGGGGATCGCCGGCGGTTTAGCGGGTGGCCAGACCTCTGTTACGATCAGCTGCAATGAAAAAACAAGAAGCCAAGATCTATTGCCGAAAATATCCCGTAGTACATGGGCTTATCGTTCAACGGCCTCCATTGCGTTCCTCATAACCTCGCGCACGGAGTAACAAACGTCGTGCTGTAGCGCAAAGCGCGCCGCCTCTATGCGAGGCTTGAGTTCCATCGGAAAATCTGTGATTCGCCCTAGCAAGTTTGCTGCTCCACACCGGTACCCCACATGGCTGGATAGAATCGCGCCCTCCACACTCCGAATGATGATATGCCATGCCATTGGCTCGAAAGGAATCTCCGATTGCGAATTACTGAGTGCTTGTAGGGCGAATCGAGCAACGCCCGGATCGGCGTCCAACCCCGCAAGCGCAACGGCACTAGCCTCCATGGACGTAAGGGTGCGGCACTCGTGAGCGGCCGCGAGTCCGTATCGGCGAATCTGCGGATCCGCGCTGGTGATGGCGCCAAGAAGAATTCCGTCGTGCAATGCACTCCGAATGTTCGGCCGCGTATGGTCGAGCTCGGC
Organism: Tepidisphaeraceae bacterium; assembly: GCA_035648595.1. Lineage (GTDB taxonomy): Bacteria > Planctomycetota > Phycisphaerae > Tepidisphaerales > Tepidisphaeraceae > RYN-428. Next base: position 4,112 of record DASRLH010000186.1, on the reverse strand, counting down.
AAGGCAAACTAACGCCGCTCCGCGTAAATCTGCGGGATCTCCTCCGCCAATCTTAAATGGGTTTAGGGGGTTTTTTGCATCAGCGTGCGTTTGCCCGGAGGTCGGCTCAAGAATCGTTCCTTCGGCTAACTTGCGGAGTACCCCTTCGACACGATGCTCGAGTTCCAATGAGATTCGATCCGCGAATTTTCCGATACAGGAGGTCAGAGAGGCTCGATTGGCAATTAGGTTTTCACGCTCACCGATCATTTCGAGCATCGCCTCGATTAATTCCTCTATCGAAGGAGCGTCAATCAGCGCACGGTGCTGTGCGAGCGGTTCGACCCAATGCATCGCACCCTGAACGTGAACCACCACGGTGCCTTGAGGAGACGTACTTGCGAATGTTCCATACCCTCCTATTTTGGCGGGTTCCTCGCCCGGCCCCAATCGCTGGACCTGTTTTCGAATAGCCTTCGCAGTTTCACGAGCCCCGATAGCGAAACCCCCTGGGTTCTGCGGTTTCCAGCCAAGGTGCGGACCCGCCTGCATCAACAATGTATCGGAAATTTGCACACCGGGTGGGAAAACCTCGTCGCGAATGCGAGATTTCAGATCGTCAGGCGCGCAATGCGCAATATGGCACAGCAGATTCAGTGATTCACGGTAGTCTATGTCGTTGCGGTCCTCGTTGATAAGCCTGAGAGCAGTGTCCGCCATCGTCCGTAGGTCGTCCGGCGGCAGGGCCGCTGTCAGTGCATTCAGTGCACCAATAACATGGCGTCTGGATGGCGTTGCCTTCTGGAGAACCGGGTGTTTCAAGCCCCTGGCTGCGGGCAGGCTCGTGCTTGAACGATCGAGTCTGGGTGCGAGGGATTCGATCGCATGCCACATCTGCTCCAGCAGTTGCGTATCGTGCCAGCCGGTCGGCACATGGTCCAGGTGGCGCATCAAAAACTCTGTAACGGCCCCCAATCGGTCGTCTGGTATCGCATCTGCAATGGTTCCTACCATCCGCGCGACGAGCACGGCATGCCCCTTCAGCGATGAAGCGTGTAATATCTTGTCTAACCCTTTGGTAATCTGCCCGACCGAGCGAGCCGCAATCAGATTCTTAGTCACCTCGTCCATCGCGTCGTTGCTCGTGGCAACCATTGCATGATATGCGGCTTCATCGAGCCATCCTAGCCGCGCGCATTCCTGTGCAAAGTCTTCCTCCGCCGATCGGTACGCGCGCCAGTTTTGTAGGTCGTAAGCGGCCCGCAGTTGCTGCCAGTAAACGGGAAGAGCTTCATAATGTTTGCCCTTTGCTGCCCCAAGAGCTGCCTCCAAAATCGCGGAGTGATCACAGAGTTCGATGCCAAGTATGCGTCGCGCATCTACCAAATGGTAGAACTCATCACTCGCCGATTGGTCGAACGTGCTCATGAGGATGAGAGCTTTATTGTCCGCCACCACTGCTGCAATGCCGCGATCAATTTCGGAAAGGTGCGGATCAACATAATTCTCAAAGGCGGCGCGGGCCTCCGCCGGGCGAAGATCAAGTGCATAGATTTCGCTCTCCAATAGTCCCAGAGCCACCCGATCAAGTAGAGGGCAGGTCGAAGCCCTCGTTTCTGCCAACATCTTGAAAGCTGCATCTGCCCCCTCCGTCATCGCGGCGATCCTCGCTGCTACGAGCCGCCTCCGGATAACGGGAGTTAATTGTTTAATCATCTATGCCCCCCGTCGCCCGATGGACCGACAACTATTTGCACCTCGCCCTGAAGTAGGTGCGCCTCGTCTAGTTCTGCCAAAATTTTCTCCCGCGTCTGCGCATCCACAGCATGTGTCGCGGCCTTTGAAAGCGCGTCTGTGGCTTGTGGATACGCGCATGTCTCAAGGTACGCCTGCCCCAGTAAACACAGGAAACGAAATTTGAGCGGCGGTTGGAGCGATTCTGCTTCGTCGGCCAATTCGTGCAGCAGCCTGCACGCGCGATCAGATGCACTATCGTCGAGCATCATTTTGGCTAGGTCACTTGCAACCACGAACTTGGTATCGCTATCAACGGATTTTGAAAGGCGGTTGTATTCACCCCAGAGCATGGTCCACGCGCCGCGCCTCCCCCCGAGTAAAAAAAGATGTTGTGATAAGTTCCTGAAGGCGATTAATTGTTCCGTTGCGGAACCAGGATTATCGGCAACTCTAAGTTCAGATAATTTGCGCTCGATGGTGGGCCGCTCAGCCCTTAAATGATCGAGAACAAGGATTTTATCCTGGTCGGCTCGTTGTGCATGTCTTCGCGCCAACCTCTCCAACACATACATTTCGAGTTCGTCATCCATCGGGCGCGAGGTGCTCTGTGCGGCAGGAACTTCATCTGTTTTAAAATGCCACAGCAAGTTGTGCCGGGCGAGCACCGCGCCGTGACGAGCGAATTCTTCCTCAAGATAAGGAATCTGCAACGGCGGAATCATCGCTTGGTATTGGACGCGCCGGTCTGGCGGGAACTCGAACCAAAGTGTAATCTGATGCGTCCCCGGATCAATCTTTACGTGGGCTACATAGTAGTGGCGCCACCAGTGCATGCGCGCCTCCAGGTCAAGCTCGCGCGTTCGTTCCAGGTGGAGTTGACTGCGCCGACGAGACTCGTCGAGGATGTCGGCCAATCGCAGCAGTGCGCCTAGCAGCGACATGCGGAATTCACCCCAGTCCGTCGTGAGATCGGCATATTCCTGCCTGTTATGGGAATCCATGTAGAGGTTGTGCGCTACCGCAATGGACCGAATCTGGCCTGGGTGCCAATCATCAGTCAGTTGAATGCCCAAAACCGGATGAGCCGCATTCACTGATCGTTCGATCATTTCTCCCGAAATATGATGATGGTGGGCACGCACGATCGTGCGTTTCGTTTCAACATCGAGGTCCGCCCAAGCGCGCCCAACGTACTCGGGCGATTGAAGGACTGACTGCACGATCGTTGTTTCGCCCGCGCGCTGATGCTGTAGGCCTGCGTCGTGGAGATAGGCGGCGGCATAAAGAACGAAGGCCTCGCGGTCACTCAATTGATGGTCATGAACGAGCGGTTCGGTCAGCTGGTCGATGAGATCGCACACGCGGTCAGAATGTTCCACCGAATGATCTGTGAATGAAGGGAGGTAGTTTCCGGCCAAAATCGGCTGGACGGCATTGCGCAAGCCCGCGAGTCGGCCACGGAGTGTGTCTTCGGCAAGTCGCGCATAGCGAGGGGTCTGCATTCGTCTATTCTAGAGCGGTTTGCAATTGAATGCACACTCCGAAATCGAGTCAATATCGCCGAAAACGCTAGGAAAATAGGCGTTCCGTGATCCTGCAATGTGTACTCTGAATTGCTACCCGGTTTAGCGCCGGATGCAAGGTTGCAAAACAGCGTTGGACAACTCAGCCGTTTTTCGGCGATCGGGCCCAACCACGCCAACTCCGCAGGCGAGTCACGCACAGGCGCGCGGCAAAGCCGTAGCCCCTCCCCCCAGAGAAGCACTGGCAGATGGGTCTTGGTGTCTTCCGGAGGGGAAATCCCACACCCGCACGCGATCCATCGCGTTCCTGGTTTTCAGGGCAACAGCGCAGCGGCTCTGACACGCGGCGGAATTCGTAGATACTGTTGCAGGCGCTGTTTCAAATTTGTTAATTTAGTCGCCGGGTCGGCAGTCGCGCGTTTTGCGGAGGCCTACGCGCGAGCCGAACGATTCCCCGCGCCGCGCGATTAGCGGTGTCCGTGCCGTGAGATCGACGGCGGGCACCCCCTCGGACATTTCCGAGCCGCACCGGGAAACGTCGGAGGCGTAAATAGGTGTTGCACAGCGTGTTACGCCTCGTGTTGCTCGATTTCAAAACCTGCAAACCCGCTTTTGAGTGTTGCATTTTGGTAATGCCGTTCGGCTCGCCGGTTGCTTTATTATATGCTGGGCACGAGTATGGGGTTCAGGCGCGAGGTGGTTGCACGGGCCCCAGGCGCCAGCGCCTTGGAAGGGGCGAATAGCGCGCAGCATCAAAGCGGAGTGACCCGTGATTGCGGATCCCCCTGCGAATTAGAAGCCGAGTTTTTTCCAGAGCGCTTCCTTGACCTTTGTTTTGGCTCCCGTGTTGTCCGGTTGGTTCAGGTGATCGAT
>DASRLH010000185.1:0-19402 GCA_035648595.1 Tepidisphaeraceae bacterium | reverse complement strand
CTGCGGATTCGTAGGGCTGGCGACCGTACTGCTCGTCCCGTCACCATAATGAAACGTTTCGCTGCTCGCGGACGTGGTCCCGGTGGTGGTCCCTTCCACCACGTAATTGACGCCGGTGGTCGCGGTCGGCAATGCGCTGAGCGATGCTGAGAAGCTGAGGAATACGCGCGACTCCAACCGCTCAATCGCAGCCGCGCAGGCGCGGCCGAGCGCGTTTCGGCGTCCCTTGGGTCTGCGGGCGACCTTTTTCCAAGACAGCAAATGACTGAATAGCGACATGCGATACTCCTTTCGATGGTCGGGGCGCTGCCTCAAACCATCATGGTTGACCGGGGTCGGTGTCGGACGTGAGAACCTCGTACCAGATTGTGTTGTTCCCATTCGTCGTTGGTGCCGTCGGGCTGAAAAAAATCATGGGATCGAATAACTCGACGTGGCCTTCGGCGAAGCATACGTTCGCCCGCCCGCTGTGGCGGTCCGTCATCAGAGGACAGGGATTTGAGGCGACGGTCCCATCCACCGTCGCCAGCGCGTTCGCGACGTCGCGTGGGCAACGGCCGTCGAAAATGAGAACCTTGCGTTCTGGGTGGGTAATGCTGGAGGCCTTTACGCCGGTCCAAAGGACCAACGGCGGCGTGCCGCGCACGAATCCGGCGGTGAAGCCGCGGAGCCGATAATTCAGGCAGTAACTGAAATTGCGGGCGTGCGGTACGGTGGGATCCACATGCCCAAGGACATCCCCCACTCGTCGGTCCGGCCCATCGGATGGGCATTGAAACATTGCCTCCCGCATACCGGTCCCGCCGCTTACATACCCCCAGAGTTGTCCATTTTCCAAGTCGAGGACGCCCGAATCCGCGGTGATCAGGCCAAAATACGGCTCGGTTTCGCCCCAAACCCCCGCGATCGGCAGAATGCCCTTGCAGTCATTGGCGTACATGATCATCGAGCAGTAGATCTGCCGCATGTTGGAGGCGCACTTGACTTGCCGCGCCTGCTCCCGCGCGTGGCTCAGCACGGGAAGCAATATTGCGAGAAGTACCGTGATGATGCCGATCACCACCAACAGCTCGATGAGCGTAAAACCAAGCCAACGACATTTGGAGCGACGCATACCGGCTCCTTCCACCAATGGCGACAGAAAACAAGGCGGGCGGGAATGGAAATGATTCGGAACCCGTCGGTCGATAGAATAGAATCGTGCAAGTCTAGCGATATTCACAGGGGTGCCAAGCGACAACGTCGCCTAAAAAAAATCTTTGGCCAACGGGATTTGCGTGTTGGAGCCCGCGAGCGGCGATCCTGTGTTGTGGTTATCCCGGAGTCAACCGATCAAAGCGGCCTCAAACTCGGTGATTTTCTCGGGTATGGGAAGGGTCGCCGCCAGGATGATCCCTTTGGCAACCCGCTGGCGGCCCTCGAACAGCTCAAAGCGACTGCCGTCATGGATCAAATGAGACGGAGCGCCATCAGCAAGAAAGCGCACATCCGCGAGGGTCAGCCGCGAATCCCCAAATCGCCTCACGAAATCGACGACGAGGCTCCAACCTGAATCAGGCCAATTCTCGTCTTCTTCAAATCGTGCAACCGTTGAATAGGTCGGACCAGTCGGAGGTTGATTCCTCCGGCCGCGCTCCAACAGGATCCAGCTAATCATTGCGTGGTGCTTTGCGATCATTTTTTCGCCTCCGCAATGCCTGACGCCGCTCAGTCGAGAGTGCGCGGCCCCATTTCAAAGCATCATCGAATGTTTCCGCGAACTATTTTCCTTCGCCATGCCAGATGAAGACCGCGTCCGCTGAAGCGGACCCTACGAAGATGGTGCAAGCTGCTCAGTAAATCACCGGCCTGCGCTCATGCCAAATCGTGGCCATTTCGTACATCCGCGCGATCCGCAGAAGCTTCTCTTCGCTGAACGTCGGCCCGAGCAGTTGCAGGCCGATGGGCAACGGCTTTTCGCCGGTGGTGAAGCCGCAGGGCAGCGAGATGCCGGCGATGCCGGCGATGTTGCAGGTGACGGTGAAGACGTCGCACAGGTACATCTGCAGCGGGTCGCCGGTCTTTTCGCCGGCTTTGAACGCGGGAGTCGGGCTGGTGGGGCTGAGGATCACGTCGCACTTCTTAAAGGCGTCCGTGAAATCACGCTGGATTAGCGTACGGATCTTCAGGGCGCGAACGTAATACGCATCGTAATAGCCGCTGCTCAGGGCATAGGTGCCGATCATGATTCGGCGTTTGACTTCCTCGCCAAATCCTTCGGCGCGGCTCTTGGAGAATAGCTCAATGATGTCCTTGACCGGCTCTTTCGTGCGATGGCCGTAATGCACGCCATCGTAGCGGGCGAGGTTGCTCGAGGCCTCGCAGGGGGCGATGACGTAATAGGCGGCGATGCCGTACTCGGTGTGCGGGAGCGACACGTCCACCAATTCCGCCCCAAGTTCCTGATATTTTTTCATCGCCGCGTCAATGGCGGCTTTCACTTGCGGATCCATGCCGGTGACGAGGTTGTATTCCCTGGCGATGCCGATGCGCAGGCCCTTGATCGGTTGGTTAAGGTCCGCCAGATAATCCGGCACCTCGCGCGGCACGCTGGTCGCGTCCCTGGGATCGCGGCCGCTGATCACATTCATCAGCAGCGCCACGTCCGGCACGTTCCAACCAAACGGGCCGATCTGATCGAGAGAAGACGCGAAGGCGACCAACCCATATCGGCTGACCCGGCCATAGGTCGGCTTAAGCCCCACCACGCCGCACAGCGCCGCCGGCTGGCGGATGGAGCCGCCGGTGTCCGAGCCGATGGAGGCGCAGCATAGCCCGGCGGCCAGGGCAGCCGCGCTGCCGCCGGATGATCCGCCGGGCACTCGGTTGGTGTCCCAGGGATTGCGCGTGGTGCGAAATGCGCTGTTCTCCGTGGAACTGCCCATCGCAAATTCATCGAGATTCGTTTTCCCCAGGAACACTGCCCCCGCCTGCTCCAGCTTCTTCACGACCGTCGCATCATACGGCGCCCGGAAATTTTCCAGCATTTTCGACGAACAGGTGGTGGTGCCGAACGAGGTGCAAAGATTGTCCTTGAGCGCGATCGGGACGCCGGCAAGGGGGCCGGTGCGCTTTCCCTCGTCCACCTCGCGGGCTTGCTTGAGGGCCAGATCGGGATAGGTGCTGTTGAACGCCAGGATTTTGGGATCGAGCGCCTGAATGCGATCCAGTGCCTGGCGGGTGAGTTCGACGGAGGAAATCTGCTTGGCGCGAATTGCGTCGCGGGCGGCCAGGAGTGTGTCGTGGGTTAGCATCGCGTGCGAAAGGTACGCAATATGCCGGGAAAGTAAACGTCGGAGCGGTTGTTTACTCGACGCCGACCGGCGGGCGCCGCCGGGCTGTCCAAGTTCACTCCGATGAACTATCCAGCTACCCGATTATGGCGAAGTTACTTTTGGAGGCTCCTGAACGCCATCCAAATTGCTGCCGACCAGCTTGCCCGCGAGGCGTTCATGACCTTTGTTCACTTTGCCGCGAGAACTTCCCTGATTCCCCGCGCAATCAGTTGCGACCGGCTCATTCCATGCCGCCGGGCGTAAGCGTCGGCTCGGCGAAGGAGGCCGCGTTCCATGGTCGCTTGAATGCGTGCCGCGCCTTCGCCCCTTGATGGAGGACGGGCGGCTTTGCGGAGGAACCGCGCGTGAAGTCGCTGCTCGCTGCGTGTCAGCGGCGTCCCGGAATCCGGGCCGATCTTTTCGCATTCCTGGTAAATGGCCTCTTTTTGCGCGTCGCTCATCGTCATGAAACTGGATGCGGTGAGAAGTGCGCGCTTTGTAGTCTTGTTCATCTTCGTCTCTCGCGTCGTTTTTCTCTGTCGGTACGAGGACGGGCATGTAAACCTCGGGCATTTCACCCATTTATATGCACTGAAGCGGAAATAAACCACCTGGCAACTACGCGTCGGGCCGATCGGGAGGTATAGTTGCTTCGTTCCCGCGCGGCTTGGCGTGGTCACTTCAGTGACCATGCCGAGCCACTCACGAATTTTCCAGCGGTCTATCCTCACATGGATGACTTCATTTTTGATTCGCTCAGATACTCTTTTCGGCGCTCCTCGGCCTGGGCAATAATCGCCGACGAATCCTTGCGCCATTGTCTATAGCGCGCCGCATCGTATCCCGAAAGCGCCCACGGCACTCTTTGGGCGATGAGGGTCAAAAACTCGCCCACCGTGGCGGCCGTCAGCGGAATCGAAAGGAGTTTGCCGTCACGCTGGCATAACACGGCACAGTGCCGGCCGCTCACGTTAATGGCGTAGGCCCATACGGTCGGCTCAATCCGCGCGATCTGAAGGCCAAACGGCGTCGGTCGCAGAATCATGGAGGAGAGGACCATCGCCTTGCCGAACTGCCTGGCGGAACCGCCGGCTATCTCCATGTCGATGCGCGCGGCCTGCGCGTCGGGCAGGCCGGTAGCGCCAAGTTTACGCAGGATCGGATGCCCTCTCGGATCGCCCGTCCGCAGCGCTACGCGGGCGAGGTTTGTCACGGCTATCAACGAAATCAAAGCGAGAATGGGAAGGAGAATATATCCAAAAACCCGAAACGCCGCCGCCGCATTCAACATGACCGGCAGGATTCGCCCCTTCAATTCCGGATGCTTCCTGACGATCGCGGCAACCACCTCATCGCGCGTTCCGCGCGGCATCGGATACACCGTCGCGATCAGATGCTCCCCGCCGACGTGAGACTGAACCAGCATCATCTGCCCATGAGCGCCAACCGGCATCAAATAGTAAGGCAAGCGCTCGTAGGGAACATCATTGCTCGTGGAAACCTCCTGCCAGCCGGTCGGCAAAAGCGTGCGATTACGCAGATCCACCCATGTGATCAATCCCCAGGAATCCGTATGGCCCGCCGCCTCAAGCAACATCGCATCATTCGCGGGAAAGGGCCCGCGGAAAAAGCAGTACCAATAGGTATGCATCAAGCCCACGATGAGCAGCACGATAAGCAACAGCACGGCATTCCAAAGAAGCAAGTTGCGGTTGGTTCTGCGGAGGTGGCCGCCGATGTAGCCGGTGGGGTTGAAAATGCCGGCGTGGGAAATCATCACGGTCAATCTATCCTCAGGTTGTAGGACTTGGGCGGTACGCAACGACGTATATTTTATCAACGATCAGCCAGCATGTTGTGACACGGGCGTCTCGCCCGTGCGTGGCGTTTGGGCTCGACGTAAATCGATTTTTCCCGCTTTCCAGCCATCCGCACGGGCGGGACGCCGGTGTCACGGTGGCAGCCGTCATTTTGCATTTTTCATTTCACCGCCCTACCTTGCGGCCATGCCGATTCTGGGTCATGGCATCGACATCATTGAAACTGCCCGCATCCGCAAATCCGTCGAGGAGCATGGCCGGCACTTTCTGGATCGCGTTTTTACGCCCGCCGAGCAGCGGTATTGCGCGTTGAGCCAGAAGCGGTATTACGAGCATCTTGCCGCGCGATTTGCCGCCAAGGAGGCGGTGCTGAAAGTCCTCGGCACGGGCTGGCGCGGCGGGATCGCGTGGACCGATGTCGAAGTCATCCGCGAGCCCTCCGGCCAACCCAAAGTCGTCCTCACCGGCGAATGCCTGCGCATCGCCAGCGAACTGGGAATCACTCGATGGCATCTGAGCATGAGCCATATCGAAACCCACGCCACCGCCAGCGCGATCGGAATGAGCGGGAGCTTGGAATTGCTGGATCACGAACCCGGCATAGACAGCGCCCATGACCGAGGTGACGGGTGAAAATCCGAAATCCGAAGCACGAAATCCGAAACAAATCCAAAAGCATGCGAAGCGGAAAATTCAAAGGGCGCGTCTGGTCGGTTCTTGTTTTGAGATTTCTGCCTTTGACTTTTGAGTTTGTTTCGGATTTCGAGTTTCGGATTTCGGACCTCGGTACGAGAGACCCGACAACCATTGGCGGCATTGGACGTAAGAGATATCAGCACAATGCGTATTTGGGCCACGATCTTCGCCTTGCTACTGGTTCCACGCGGCCTGTTGGCCAGCGCGCCTGCCGCCGACCCGGCGTCGGCGCAACTGGAACGTGGCTTCAGCGGTGCCGTTCATCCGTTCGTCCAAACCTATTGCATCACCTGTCATGGCAAGCTCAAGTCCAAGGGCGATCTGGATTTGAGCGCATATCAAACCACGGCCGCGGTTGCCGGTGATTTCAAGCGATGGCAACTGGTGCTTGAGAAATTGCAGGCGGGGGAAATGCCGCCCAAGAAGGCGAAGAAACATCCAACGGACAAAGAACGCATCGAGATAGTCGCCTGGATTTCGGGGATGCGACGCCATGAGGCGCTGCGCAACGCCGGCGATCCGGGAATCGTGTTGGCGCGACGGCTGAGCAACGCCGAGTATGACTACACCATCCGCGATCTCACCGGCGTCGATATTCAGCCAACGAAGACCTTCCCCGTCGATCCGGCCAATGAAGCCGGCTTCGACAATTCCGGCGAATCGCTGACCATGTCCCCGTCCCTGCTGAAGAAGTACATGGAAGCCGCCCGGCTCGTTTCCGACTACCTGGTTCTCAAACCCGACGGCCTGGCTTTCGCGCCCTACCCGATCGTCTCAGAAACCGATCGCGATAAATACTGCGTCAACCGCATCATTGCGTTTTACAAGAGGCAGCCGACCGATCTGGCGGATTATTTTCAGGCGGCATGGCTCTACGAGAACCGTGCCGCGCTTGGCAAACCCAATGCGACGCTCGATGATTTTGCCAGCCGGCGGAAGGTCAGCCCAAAATACTTACACACCGTATACGCGAGCCTGACCGGCAATGCGGAAAAACTGGGTCCGATCGCCGCATTGCAGGCCATGTGGCGCGCGCTGCCCGCTCCCGCGCGCGACCCGCAAAACGCGCCGCTGCGTGAAAAATGCGCGAAGATGCGCGATGTAGTGGTCGCGCTGCGGGCGAAGGTGAGGCCGCAATTCAGCAACCTGCGCTTGCGCGGCCTGCAGGCGGGCAGTCAGCCGTTGGTGCTGTGGAAAGACCGGCAATACGCGACGACCCGTCTGGCCTATGCCCCCGGCTCATCGCTCCAGTTGCAGCCGGAGGATCTGGCGCCCGGGACCGCCGCCGCCCCGGCACTGGCAATTCCGACGGACAAGGAACATCGCGAACAATATGAGGACTCTTTCAAGCGATTCTCCGCTGTCTACCCCGACACCTTCGTGGTGACGGAACGGGCGCGAATTTATCTCAAGGACAAGGAGGAGAAGCTCCTGGTGGGCCGGCTTCTCAGCGCCGGCTTCCATAGCCAGATGGGCTATTTCCGCGATGATGCCCCGCTGTACGACATGGTCCTGAGTTCCGCCGATCAACAGGAATTGGATACGCTCTGGCGGGAGCTGGATTTCATCGCCGATGTCCCCCGCCGCACGCTTCAGGGGATGATGTGGTTCGAGCGCAGCGATTCGAGCTTCATGCGCAGCAGCGATTTCGATTTCGTGCGCGCCGAGGAACGCGACATTGTCTCCGAGCCAAAGCTCAAGCGATTGGGGGACGCATTTTTAGCCAAGGCGCACAGGAATGACGCCGATGCAACGGGCTTGGGCGCGTTGACCGATTATTTTGATGGCATGAATGCCGCCTCACGCCTCATCGACCGCGAGCGGATCGCGTGCGAGCCGACGCATCTGGCGGCGTTGCAGGAAATTGCCCAGCGGGCCTATCGGCGGCCTTTATCCAACGCCGAGAAGGACGACATCGTCTCCTTCTATCGCTCGCTGCGCAGCGACGACCATCTGGATCACGAGGAGGCGGTGCACGACACGCTGGTCAGCATTCTCATGTCGCCCTACTTCTGCTATCGCGTGAACGCGACGCCATCCGATGGCGGCGTGCATCCGCTGAGCGATTACGAGTTGGCAAGCCGGCTGAGTTATTTCCTGTGGTCGAGCATGCCCGACCACGAGCTGCTGGATCACGCCGCCGCCGGCGATCTTCATAAGCCCAATGTGCTGCTGGCGCAGACCCGCCGGTTGATGCACGATGATCGCATCCGCGGCCTGGCCACCGAGTTTGCCGGCAACTGGCTCGATTTCCGTCGCTTCCAGGAGTACAACGGCGTCGATCGCGAACGCTTCAAATCCTTCGACAACAACCTGCGCCAGGCGATGTTTGAAGAGCCCATCCGCTTTTTCATGAATCTGGCGGGTAGCGATGGCTCGGTGCTGGATTTCCTGTACGGCGATTACACGTTCGTGAATCCCGCGCTGGCCCGCCATTATGGAATGCCCGTGCCGGCCGGAGCGGGCGACCAATGGGTGCGCGTGGATCACGCCCGTCAATACCAGCGCGGCGGGTTGCTCCCGATGGCGGTCTTTCTCACCAAGAACTCGCCGGGCCTGCGCACCAGCCCCGTGAAGCGCGGCAACTGGGTGGTGAAGCGGATCCTCGGCGAAGTGATCGCGCCGCCGCCGCCCAATGTGCCCGCCTTGCCGCCCGATGAGTCCAAGCTGGGCGATCTCACGCTGCCGCAGGTGCTGGCTCGGCATCGTCAGGACAAAACCTGCGCCACCTGCCATGAGCATTTCGATTCGGTGGGACTGGCCTTTGAGGGATATGGCCCGGTGGGCGGCCTGCGCACGCTCGATCTGGGCGGCAAGCCCGTCGAGAACCACGCCACCTTCCGAGACGGCAGCACGGGCACCGGGCTACAGGGATTGCTAACTTATATTCGCGCTCGCCGGCAGGATGATTTTCTGGATAATCTATGTCGCAAGCTGCTGGCCGATGCGCTGGGGCGCACATTGACGCTATCCGATGATCCGGCCATCGAGCAGATGCGCGCCAGCCTCATAGCCGAGCATTATCGCTTCGGCGCGCTGGTGGAAACCATCGTGACCAGCCCGCAGTTCCTCAACAAGCGCGGCCAGCGCGTGCTGGCCAAGGGATAAATGCCATGAGCGATCAAACGAAGGCCCGCCGTCATCGAATTTCCCGGAGAACCATGCTGCGCGGCGCGGGGGTGGTCATGGCGCTGCCGTGGCTGGAATCAATTCCGGTCTTCGGGAGCGATCTTACCGCAGGCGCCGCGGGGACAACGGGCGCGGCGAGCACTGGCGCCGTTGCCGCGTCCGCGCTGCCCAAGCGCTTTGGCGTGCTGTTCATGGCGGACGGCGTCAATGCCAAGCATTGGTGGGCCAAAGGCGCCGGCACGAACATGGAACTGGGCAAGAGCCTGGCCCCCATGGAGAAGCTCAAGACCAAGATGAACTTCATCACCGGCCTATTCAATAAAGCCTCCACCGGCGTGGGAATTCATCCGGGCCAGACCGGCAACCTGCTGTCGGGCGCGCATCTGACCAAGGGCGCCGAGCTCCACGGCGGCATCAGCATCGACCAGGCGCTCGCCGCCCAGTTGGGAGAGCAGACCGTCCAACCCAGCATGGTGTTAGGGTGCGAGCAGCCGGTCACCGGGTATCACGAAACGAATTTTTCGATGGCGTACAGCTCGCACATCTCCTGGCAAAGCTCCACCTCGCCGGTGCCGCTTGAGGAGTATCCGTCGCTGGCCTTCGACAGCCTCTTCGACAACCACGGCAGCCAGCGCAACAAGAGCATTCTCGATCGCGTCGCCGCTCAGGCCAATAGCCTCAGCCAGAAGGTCAGCTCCAGCGACAAAGCCAAGCTCGATGAATATCTCACCAGCGTGCGCTCCGTCGAGAAGCGCATCGACACCACCCGCCAGTTGCGCGAAAAGGCGAGGCAAAGCGCGGTCGATCATGGCAAGCCGCTGGCAGCCATGAAGCGCCCCGAAAATGGCCTTCCCGAAGACATCCGCGAGCACATGAAGCTGATGTGCGACATCGTGGCGATGGGTTTCCAGACCGACAAAACCCGGATCGCCACGCTGCTGCTTTGCCGTGATATTTCCGGATTGTGCTATCCGTTCCTGGACGTGAAAGTCTCGCATCACCCCGCCTCGCACAACGACACGTCCGACGCCTACGAGCGCATCTGCCGGTATTATTGCAGCCATTACGCGTATCTTGCCGCCAAGCTCGATGCGATGCCCGAAGGCGAGGGAACCGTTCTGGACAACTGCTGCCTCATGTTCATGTCCAACATGTGGTCCGGCACGCGGCACGATTCCAGCAAGCTCCCCATCCTCACCGCCGGCGGCCTGGGCGGTACGCTCCAAACCGGACGCGTCCTCGACTACCTCGATAAGGGCGATGAGAACCGCAAGCTCTGCAGCTTCTACCTGTCAATCATGGACAAGATGGGCGCGAAGGCCAACCGCTTCGGCGACGCCGACAGCCGATTGGGTGGAATATAAATGGCGAGATGACGGTGGTGCCGTCCAGCGCCGGAAAAGCCGAAAGCCCGTCGGATCGCAAGAAAGGGCACAGCCGTTCACATATCACGGGCGTCTCGCCCGTGCCGGTGGCGCAGGAGTCGAAAAGTCGCGGTAATCCCAATCTTGAAACAACACGCACGGGCGGGACGCCCGTGATACGGTGATGGTTCTGGGCGACCGCAGGAAAATGCGCCATCGCAAAGCCCCGAAGTATTTATCGCAGCCTCATGTGTGACTCGAACTTCAGCGGAATCACGCACAATTCGTGGTGTCTATTTCCCGCCCGCATCATGTTGCACGCCCTTGGGCGTGAGATTGACCGGCGGAAATTCCTTGTACTGCCTTTGGCCAGGTTTCACCTTGACTTGGTCTGGCGCCGGCGTACTGATGATGACCATGCAATCCCGTAGCCTCTTGCGCGACAAATTCTGCACGCCCGGCAGCTTGACCGCGTTTATGTTGCCGGCGAACTTTTCGTGATAGTCGAAGCCCAGCCCGCATAGCTCATCGAGCGCCGCGGAGGTCGCCTGCGCTGCGGGCGTTTCGTGCTCCATCGCATCCGCCAGGTCGATCAGTTCCTTGGACCGCCCAAACCATTTTTCGTTGATGTCCGCCGGCGTGCCCTGCAACCGCGCCACGTTCAGCAGCGATTGCTCGACCACTTCATTGACGTTTTTCGGATCGCAGCCGGCGAAGACGAAAAACGTGCCGGGCATTTTCACGCTCAGCCCCGGCATGTTTTCCGACTGCACCACGTAAACCAATCCCAGGCCCCGCAGGGTCTCGAAAAGATAGCCCGTCGGGTAGGTGTAGCCGCCGGTGAGGGTTTGCGCGACGGCAAAGCGGTAGGTGTCGGGCTCGCCGACCACGCTGTCGGAGTTGTAGGCGATCACCACGCCGGCCAACGCCTGCTCGGTCTTCTGCACTTTCACGCTCAATACATTGGCGGAGGCCGTAGCGCCGGCCCCGCCTGAAGCGCGATTCGCATGAGCGGGATGCGCGGCTGAATCCGGCACTTGCGCATCGCCGGACCGTTCAGCGGGCGCCGCGCGCTTTTCACCTTTGCCCAGCAAATCGGCGGCAAGGACCTGCGCCTTGTCCAAATCCACGTCGCCATAGATTGCCAACACGCGTGGGGCCGGCAGTACCTTTTTCTCGTACCAATCCTTCATCTGCCCGACGGAAAATTTCTCGACAGTGTCAGCCGTGCCGATGGATGTGAATTGATACGAGGAATGTCGCGGGCCGAAGTATTCCCGGCGGAAGAAGCGAATGGTCTGCTGTTCCCAATTCGATTCCTCATCATGGATTCCCGATACGACCGCGTCCTTCACGGTTTTTAGTTCCCCATCCGGGAACGCCGGGTTGTTGACGACGTCGGCGTACATTTCCAGTGTTTTGTCAAAGTTTTCCTTAAGACAGCTCGCATTCCAGGACCAACTGTTATGGCCGCATGTGGCGTCCATGGCTCCGCCGGTGGAGTCGAAGAACTCGGCGATCTGCCGGGCGCTGTGAGCCGTGCTGCCGCGCATGAGCATCTGCATGGTCAGGTTGCCCAGGCCGTTGGTCTTGGCATCCTCGGCGGTGACCCCGCCCAGCGCGTACATGTTGATGGCGACCAAAGGCGAACTGGCGTCGCGCTTAAGGAGCAGCACCGTGCCGTTATCCAGCACCACCCGCCTCACGGACGATGCGATCGCCTGTGTTGCCGCTGGATGCGACGCGGGGCTGAGCGGCCGCAGAATATCCTGCGCGTTGGCCATTCCCTTGGCGCCCGCCCATTCGCTGGGCAGCAGCGCGGTCGTGAGCAGGCGGCCGCGCACCAGGTATTTCTTCGCCACGGCCTGCACCTGACGGGCCGTCACCTTCTCGACGCGGCCGACATATTTGTCCGAGAAATGCGCGTCGCCGGTGCTGCGATAGTCATCGGCCAGCGAGGCGGCGATGTCCTCGGCCTTTTGCATCGCCCGGACGCGCTGCGCCCGAAGCTGCGTCTTGGCGCGGGCCAGGCGGTCGGCGTCCAGACCGTTCTTCTTGATCCCATCAAGAAGTTCCAACACCGCATCGGTTGCCTGCGAAACCTTGCCCGGGTCCAGTTCCATCATCACTTCGATAGTGCCGCTGACATAAGGAGGCGTTTCGTCGCTGGCGGTAATCGCGCTCACCAGATGCTGCTTGTCGCGCAATTCCTCCACGAGCAGCGAGCTGTCGCCGGTGCCCAGTGCCGTGGCAAGCACGTCCAGCGCGTAAAGATCGGGGCTGTTGAGCGACACGCCGGGGAATCCCACCATCACCCGCGCCTGCCCGAGCTTGGGGAACGTGGCCACGATAGAGCGCGGCGTAAGCACCGGCGGCTCGCCCGCGATATCGTGCGAAAATGCGCGGCCCGGCGGGGCCATGTCCACATTCCGCCGCACCGCTTGCAGCATCTTCTCGGGATCAAGATCGCCGGCAACCGCGAACACCATATTGTTTGGCTGATACGCCATCTTGTAATACGTGTAGACATCATCGCGCTGTAGCCGCTTGATGACCGGCTGATATCCGATCACCGGCACGCCGGCGGGGCTTTGGCGATAGCGCTCCATCGCCGCCAGATAAAACAACTGCCGATCCGGCTCGCCGCGCCCCATCTCCAGCTCGCGCTGCACGACCTCGCGTTCGCGTTCAAATTCCGCCTGTGTAATCTTCGCGCCCAGCATCCAGCCGGTCACAAGATCGACGCCCTCGTTGAGATGATCGGCGGTGGTGTTGATGAAGAACGAGGTATTGTCCTCGGTGGTGTAGGCGTTGGAATTGTTGCCGATCTTCTGTAGCAAATCCTTGTTCTGCTCTTCGGTGCGGCGCTGGTTGGATCCGCCGGCCACCAGATGCTCGAGCAGATGGCTGAGGCCCCCGCCCAGCCATTTGCCTTCATAGATGCCGCCCGTCAGCGCCACGCCGCGCACCGCCAGAACGGGGGATTGAATCCGGCGGGTGATAACCACCATCCCGTTCTTGAGCACCGCGACGATCTCGTCCTTCTCGCTGACCAGCCGATAGCGCTCGGCGCCAAAGCCATGTGCGGCCAGGGCCGATGCCGATTTGCCATTTCCGGGAGCCGCGCGATGCGTGTGATCGGCGCTCCCCGCGACGATATTGTTGGAGGACATTTCCGTCGCGGCGGCTTTGGGCGACGTCGACTCGCCGTGCCCGCAACCGACGATCAATAACATCCCCGCGACAATCGCCGTCGCACTTTTTGCAAACATGAAATTATCCTTCCGGCGTATCTATCAAATGCTGAAGGCGGCCCGCCAACTCCGGGGGAAACCGCCGGGTCCAACTCGCGTCGATCAACCCCACTTCAAGCAGGTCCAAAAGATGTACCTGGTCCTTCCTTCGAAAGGACGTCAACTTCATCCGCACCAACGCATCGAGCGTCATCACGAAAAACTGCTCATTTCTTATGGAATGCGCGACCTCGGGCGATGCTTCCAGGTAGTCGGGCCGAACCCGTTCCCCCGCCATGACGACATGCACCGCATCGCGCACGAGGGCATCGGGTCCATCCAGGAACATTTCCTCGCCGGCAACGTGGCGGCGGATGAATCCTGCCGCTTGCAGCGCGCGGCTCGCGGCCTCCAGATCGGCGCGGCTCAGCAATATGTCAACGTCTTGCGTGTTGCGCACCGCGGAGGGATCGACACTGGCCACCCACGCCGCCACCGCGTTTCCCCCGGCCACCGCATAGAGCACTCCCGCCGCCTCCAATGCCGCCGATGCCCGCAACAGCCGCTCCCGCACACGTTCCACGGCGTGTACCATCCTGTCTAACAGAGTCTCTTGTGCGAATTCTTGCTTCACCGTTGGACTGCTTTTCATGTCAGCGCGGGGGTGGGGAAGACATTCCTGTCTGCCTCCGGTGGGGCAGACATTCCTGTCTGCCTTTCTCGCTGCGGGACATTCTTGTCCCCTCCATTGGCTCTTCGAATCCGCCGGGGCAAGGGTGCCCCGCTCACAATCTGCATGGCAGACAAGAATGTCTGCCCCACCATTTTACAGGAACGGCATACCGAGATTTCGACGGGGGTCGCTAATCGAGGGCCGGATTACAAAATCTCTTCATCCTGCTCGATCTCATTGAGATACGTCAGCGCCCGTTCCAACTCGCTCTTGAGATGCCGCACGCGCAGCAGGCTTTTGACGCGCGTCAGCAGTTCAAATTTATTGACCGGCTTGCTGACAAAATCATCGGTGCCGCACTCGGTGGCGGCTTCGATGTCGCCCAGCTCGTTAAGAGCCGTCACCATCAATATCTGAATGTCCCGCGTTTTGGCGTCGCCTTTGAGGCGTTTGCACACCTGAAACCCGCTCATGTGCGGCATCATGATGTCGAGCAAAATCAGGTCGGGATGATGCTCCTCCACCTTTCTGAGCGCCTCGATGCCGTCGCCCGCCGTCACGAGTTTCACCGGCAGCGATTCAAGAAAAGCCTGGAGCAACTCGACGTTCTGGGGATTGTCATCGACGATTAAAACCGTGGATTGCGGAAGGAAGGATTCGTTGTTGGCCGGCGCGGCGATTGTGGCCTGGCCGGCGATGGCCGCTTGCGGGTGGGATGCAGTAGCAACGTCATTCTTCAACATACAAACAACTCCGACGCGGCGATGGAGACCGGCGAAAATTCATCGTTCGCGAGCAGCTTTTCCCGGCGGACTATATGCCTCGGTCATGCCGTTCGCAAGATGAAACGTGACCAAAACGCGCGTGTGAAGGCAAATGGGGCCGTCGAAACAGTGACCTCGATCGTGACACGGGCGTCCCGCCCGTGCGTGTTGCTGTCGGCCTCCGGAAACTTTGATTTCACATAGTTGCCAAGCCTTCGGCACGGGCGAGACGCCCGTGTCACGTTCATGTGAACGGATTTTGCTTGACGGACCCTTCAATTGCGTACACTCTATTGCCATGAACCCCAAAACAATTCTGACTACCGTGGCCGCGCTGCTGCTGGGCGCGTCCTTTGCCGCCGCCGAAGCGCCCGCCGCGCCATCCTCCCCAGGCGCCGAACCCGGCTCCAAAATCCAGTGGAAAAAGATCACGCTCTCCCACGAATTCCTCAGCGAAGGCGCCGCCTTCGGCGACTTTAATCACGACGGCAAGGCCGACGTGGTCTCCGGGCCGTACTGGTACGAAGGGCCGGATTTCAAGAAACGCCATGAGTACATGAAGCCCGAGCCCAAACTCAATCCAGATGGACAGTATTCGCACAACTTCTTCGCCTTCACCCGCAGCTTCAAGAACGACAAATGGGACGACATCCTGATCATCGGATTCCCCGGCGAAGACACCAGTTGGTACGAAAACCCGCGCGGCAAGGAAACCGCCGACGGGCACTGGGTTCGCCATAAAGTTTTCAATATCACCGACGATGAATCCCCCACGTTCGGCGACCTGCTCGGCAATGGCAAGCCGGTGCTGATCTGCATGACCGCCGGGCGGCTCGGTTACGCGCAACCCGATTACGCCGACCCGGCTAAGCCTTGGCCCTTCCACGCCATCAGCCCCAAAAAAGACTATCAGCGATTCACCCACGGCATGGGCTTCGGCGACGTAAATGGGGACGGGAAAAACGATCTCATGGTTCATAACGGCTGGTACGAGCAACCCGCCGACTTGAGCGGCGACCCGCAATGGACGTTTCACCCCGCCGACTTCGGCAGCGGCGGCGCGCAGATGTTCGCCTATGACGTCAACGGCGATGGCCGGCCCGACATTATCACCAGCATCGAAGCCCACGGCTACGGCCTGGCCTGGTTCGAGCAAAAGGAAGACGGCAGCTTCCAGAAGCACATCATCGTCGGCCACAACGAATCCGAAAACCCGCAGGGCGTGAAGATCACCCAGATGCACGCCGTCGACCTCGTGGACATTAACGGCGACGGCCTCAAGGACATCGTCACCGGCAAGCGCTATTACGCCCACGGCGCCCACGGCGACGCAGAGCCGCATGCGCCGCCGGTACTCTATTGGTTCGAGCTTAAACGCGACAACGGCAAGGTGACGTGGACCGCCCACAAAATCGACGACGATTCGGGCGTCGGCACCCAGGTGCTCGCCCAACCCATCAACGGCGACAAACACCCCGCCATCGTGGTCGGCAACAAAAAAGGCACGTTCGTCTTCCTGCAACAACCCGAGGCTCGGGCCGCGAAGTAGCGTCAGAGGAATGGGAAACCATGAACAGTTCGGGGGCATTGCGAATCAGCGCCGGCGATCGTAGCAATCGTAGGGTTCGCTTCAGCGAACGCGGTTTGGGGCGCACCAAGAACCGCTGCAACAACACGAGGCGCGGGCGGCGAAGTAGCCAAGCCGGTCCGCTAATCCAGGCGAGCCCGCAACCAAAATAAAGAGGGAGCCACGAATGGGCACGAATACACACGAATGAAGGAAAATTATTCGTGGCTATTCGTGCTCATTCGTGGCCGTCCTCTCTTTCGATCTTAAAGTCTCGACAAGATTCTGACAAACATCTTCGAAGGTCAGTGCGAGATGGGCCTTGCTCCGGTTTGTCATCTTGTTTGCCGGCCATGCAGAAGCTCCACGGCGTTTTGCCTCGCCAGCGCCTCAAACGCCTGCCGTGCGGCCTCGTGCGGATGATCCCGTTCCGCCTCTCCCCTTGCAAAAATCACCGGCGGCGTTCCGCCTCTTGCTCCGACGGCGGCTTCCAATATCAATTGACTCCCATCTATCTTCGCCAGCGCGCCGATGGGCGAAAGGCAATCGCCATTGAGAAGCGCAACCAGCGCCCGCTCGGCGGCAACGCAGGCGGCGGCAGGCGGGTCGTCCAGCGCTTTGAGCAGTTCACGCGTGCGCTCGTCGTTCCTGCGGCACTGCAACGCCAGCGCGCCCTGCCCAGGCGCGGGAAGCAGGACGCCAACATCTAGCGGGTGCATGATCGCGGGATCAAACAGCGCGGCCCGCCGCACGCCGGCCAGGGCAAGCACGATCGCATCATATTCTCCTTCGCGCTGTTTGCGCAGGCGCGTGTCAATGTTGCCGCGAATCGCTTCGATTTGGAGATCGGGGCGGGCGGCTAAAAGCTGGCAGCGCCGCCGCAGGCTGCCGGTGCCGATGCGCGCGCCGGCGGCCAAATCCGCAATGCTTGCCGCCTTTGCGCAAACCAGAACATCGCGCGGGTCTTCGCGCCCCGGCACCGCTGCCACCATCAAGTCCCCCTGCTCGACCAGCGGCATGGTCGTCGGCACGTCCTTGAAACTGTGAACCGCGAAATCGATTTGCCCGTCGAGCAGGGCCTGCTCGAGCTCCTTGATGAACAATCCCTTTCCGCCGACCTCATGCAAAGGCCGGTCGGCGATCCGGTCACCGCTCGTCTTGAAAATCGTCAACTCGACATGAAGCCCGCCATGTGCCTGCTCCAGGGCATTGGCGATGATCTGGCTCTGCGAGCGCGCCAGCAGGCTTCCGCGCGTGCCAAGACGAAGAAGATGAGGATCGGACGGCGGCATCGCGTTCTTTCCAAATTGACGAAAATCATCCGTCTTGCTCGGCGACTTCGCGGGCGTCGTGATTGATGACTACGGCCGCCGGTTTTGGATTTTCTTCTTCGTGCTTTGGATTTGTTTCGGATTTCGGATTTCGGATTTAACCCCCGCGCCGCCCACAACGTTCCTCAGCGTTCCAATGGGTGCGATGGTGATTTGCACTTCGTCGCCGATGCCCAGCGTGAACGAATCGGGCGGCACGACGCCGGTGCCGGTGAACAGGTAGCAGCCGGCGGGGAAACTGGTTTCGCGATACAGGTATTCGACCAGTTCCTCGGGCCGTCGTTTCATCTGCGACAGCGTCGTTGATCCCTCGAAGGCGACTTCGCCGGCCCGAAGAATTTGCAGTTGAATCCGCGTGTCGGCGGGCAGCGGATTTTCCGCGATCAGGACGCCCGGGCCCAGCGCGCAGGCGCCGTCGTACACCTTGGCCTGCGGGAGATACAGCGGGTTTTCGCCTTCGATGTCGCGGCTGCTCATGTCGTTTCCGATGGTGTAGCCGATGATCTTCCCGCGCGGATTGACCACCAAAACCAGTTCCGGCTCGGGCACGTTCCAGCGCGAATCCCGGCGGATCCGCACGGTTCCGCCGGGCCTCACCACGCGATGTGCCGCCGACTTAAAGAAAAGCTCGGGCCGGTCGGCGGCATACACCCGATCATAAAAATCCCCGCCTCCGGCCGATTTGGCCTCCTCCATCCGCGCCGCCCGGCTGCGCAGGTACGTCACCCCCGCCGCCCAAACTTCCTGCGAGCCGATCGGCGCCAGAAGCTGCGAAGCGGTCGCCATCGGCATCGGCGAGGGGCGGGTTGCCGCGCGAATCGCACCGGCCAGGTCCTGGGATTTCATCAGTTCATCCCAGGCCAGGTCGATGCCGTAACATTCGCCATCGCGTTCGAGGATCGGGCCGCCGACAGTGAGGAAGAGTTTCATGTTGATTGCCACACACGAACAACGCGATCGCGGCGCGCTTGCAAAACCCGGTTCGGGGAATAAAATGCCGTCCGATCGAGCCACGCGGGTAGGTAGCTCAGCTGGTAGAGCAATGGACTGAAAATCCATGTGTCGGCGGTTCGATTCCGCCCCTACCCAATAAGCAAATCGCAGGGGATTTGCAAGTCTCGCCGCTTTCGTCCGCAATCCGCCGACGGTATCCTATGCGGCCATGGGTCTGCCACAAACCATCGATCGCGTAACACCCGAAGAGTACCTGCGGCGTGAAATAGACGCCGTGGACAAGCACGAATACTACCGCGGCGAAGTGTTCGCCATGTCGGGCGGAACGCCAACGCACAGCTTAATCAATATGAATGCAGGCCGTGCAATCGGAAATCGACTCACCGGACGCCCCTGCCGAATCTACGACAGCAACCTGCGCATCGGCATCCCGCGAACGACGCTCTTTACCTATCCCGACGCAAGCATTATTTGCGGCGAACTTCAGTATGATCCGCGGGACAAGAGCCGCCAGACGGTGCTCAACCCGGTCGTCATCGTGGAAGTGCTCTCCCCCA
>DASRLH010000184.1:0-13607 GCA_035648595.1 Tepidisphaeraceae bacterium | reverse complement strand
GCACGGCACGCCCGCCGAGATGGGCGCTTCACATGGCAAACAACTGGCAAAGCCGATTGACGTGCTGCGCGAGAAATACCTGAAGGTGTTTCTCGGGGGCGCCGCCAAGCGGTTTGTGGCGATGGCGGCGGCGCGGAGCTTCGAAAAGCAGATTTTGCCCGAGCATCTGGCGGAAATAAATGCGCTGGCGCGGCAGACGGGGATGAGCCCCGAGGAGGCCGTGTTGGCGCAGTGCTTTTTGGACCTGACGCCGATGCAGGCCTGCTCGACGATCGCGCTGCCGGCGACCGCGTCGCCGGATCATGTGGCGCGGCTGGGGCGGAATCTGGATTTCCCGGCCCTCAACATCGCCGACAAATACACCACCCTCATCATCTACCGGCCCGACGACGGGCGGTACAAGTTTGCCGCCGTCGCATGGCCTGGAATGATCGGCGTGCTCAGTGGGATCAACGAGCACGGCTTGGCGCTGGCCAACATGGAAGTGACCCGCGGCGCGCGGGTGCCCGATGCCATGCCGTACACGTTGCTATATCGAATGCTGTTGGAGCGATGCAAGATGGTGGATGAGGCGATCGCGCTGTTGAAGAAGACGCCGCGCCAAACGCCCAACAACCTGATGCTGATGGACGCCGCCGGCAACCGCGCGGTGGTGGAAATCACCCCGGCGGCGATAACCGTGCGGCGCGGGATCGATGGCGCTGCGCTCATCAGCACCAATCACCAGCGCGGGCAGGACGCCGACACCGCCGGCCGGTGCGTGCGATACGATTATCTGCATGACACGGCAAAGAAAGATTTCGGGAGCGTTGAGGAAAAGACCATCGAGCAAATGCTCGCGGGCGCGAGCCAGGCCGACTTCACCCTGCAGTCGATGGTTTTCGAGCCCGCCAATCGCGTGATCTACCTGAGCGCCGGCAAAAACGCGGCACGCGGGGAGTTTCATAGGCTCGATCTGAAACCGTTCTTTGCGGAAGTGCTTGGGCATTGAGGGATCCTACTTCGGCATGTCTAGAGGAGCAGAGAAGCGGCGGGGACGCCGCTTCTACGGTTCGCCCGAAAGCAGCTTGACCGCTCGCCCACGCGGCTCGGGCTCCATACGTAGAAGCGACGTCCTCGTCGCTTTCAGGAGCGCGGCGATTGTGGAAAACCACGCCCAGAGTGCCGGGAGAGGGAAAGATAGAACGTTAAGCAGGCACTTTTTTGTTTGCGGGATTCTGCCACTGGCTTTCGCTACCTCACCCGGTTAGACTCCCCCGCGTTCGCCGAACTACTCAAGGAGGAGTAGCCATGTCAATTCCCGTTTCTGTGTCGGCAGGAAGCCGGCGGTTTTGGGTTGCCGTTCTTTGCTTTGCCGTTGCCAACGCGGCGGTGTGGGTTGGATACGACCGCTGGCAAAAGGCGCACCGCCATTCATTGCTGGAAGTGACGCAGTTCACCCCCGGCGAAAGCGCTATCGTCGAGGGCCGGCCGATTTTGGCCTGGTCGTTCAATCTCGACGTTGCCCCGCCCGCGCCCGATGCGCCGCCGCTGGGGAAACTTTCGCCGCGGGTCGAGGGGAAATGGCGATGGCGCGATGCGCGCACGCTGACGTTCCAGCCGGATAGCCCACTGAAGAAAGCCACGCCGTACATCGTGACGCTGGCGTCGGATGCGCTGCATACGCCCGACGGCTTTCGGCTTTCCAAGCCGTTTGTCGCGAGCATGAAAACGCCGGCGTTGCAGGTGTTCGGCGTGCGCCAGGCGGCGTTTGACGATGCCGACCGCATCGTCATTGAGATTGCATTCAACGATTCAGTCGTTCCCGCCGACGTGTGCAAGCACCTTCGCCTCATCGGCTCCGATGGCCATGACATCGCGTTCCATCCGCACGGCGATGCGGTGGGCACGAAGGTGCGCGTGATTACTGATCCGGTCAGCAGCCTGTTTGCCAGTCGCGCCACGCCGCGAATCGATGTGAAGATCGCGCACGGGCTGGCGGGGAAGGCCGGGCCGCTGGGATTGACTGACGATGTCGCCGAGCCACTCTCCATTGCCGCCGATCTGCTGGCGACCGATGCATCGGCGTCGTATCCCGCGCAGGATAAGCCGTCGATCAACATCCGCTTCAACAACGAGATCGACGCCCAGGCGATCCGCCAGGTGATTTCGATTCAGCCGCCGGTCCCGTTCACGGTGACGGCGATCTACTCTGGCGTTTACCTCAGCGGGGCATTTGCGCCCGGGACGCGCTATGCGGTGACGCTGTCCAAGCCGCCGGCCGGGATGGCCGCCAAGCGCCTGCCGCGCCCGACGGTGCTGAGCGTGTTGATCCCCGACCGCCAGCCGGGCCTTTGGTTCGAGCATGAATTCGGCTACCTGGGGGCGGCGGGCAATCGCACGGTGATGGTGCATGCCGTCAATACCGCCGATGTTCTCGTCGCGATCACGCGCGTGTATGACAACAATCTGGTCGCGTGGCGCAACGGCCT
This sequence comes from Tepidisphaeraceae bacterium, assembly GCA_035648595.1. Taxonomy (GTDB): domain Bacteria; phylum Planctomycetota; class Phycisphaerae; order Tepidisphaerales; family Tepidisphaeraceae; genus RYN-428. Next base: position 11,136 of record DASRLH010000184.1, on the reverse strand, counting down.
GGGCAGCCAGGGCTATTACCGCGACGCCGCGGAAATCCTCGGACGCCCGCTGGCGACCCGCACGTTCCACTTGCCAACGAAAAAGAATCAGCAGCAGGATCTGCCAATCTCGATCGATGACCTTCTGCCCGCCGGCGCGGCGGGGGACGGGGTGTATCAAATTACCGTCGCCCACGCTCCGCAAGACACGCCGGCCGTTCACCCCTTACACGGCAATGATGACGAGGATGATGACAGCGCCTACACCTACCGCTACGGCCGTGAGTCCACGATGGTCACGCTTTCGGACATCGGCCTAAGCGCCAAGCAAGGCCGGGACGGCGTCACCGTCTGGGCGACTTCGCTGCAAACCGCCAAGCCGTTGGCGGGCATAAACGTGCGCGTCTATTCCAACAAGAACCAGCTTCTTGGCGAAGGAACAACCGGCGCCGATGGGCTGGTGAACATTCCGATGCTGGCGGCGGGCCTTGGCGAAAAGCCGGCGGTGGTCATCGCACAGCGCCCAGCCGTTTCCAATGTACGCGATGAACATGACCCGGCTGACGGCGCTGACGCCGCGGCGATCAAGGCGTCCGCGCATGTGGCCGGCGCGCGGCTCTCCGGTCGCGGCCTGACCTGGCTGGATCTGCATGCCGGCCAGATCGCGTTCGGCGAAGCCGACATCGCGGGCCGGCGGTATCTGCGCACCGGCTACGAAGCCTTCGTCTACAGCGATCGGGGCGTCTACCGGCCCGGTGAGATCGTGCATCTTCGCGCCATCCTGCGCGGCCCGGATAATTCCATGCCCGAGCAGTTCCCGGTGGTCTGGCAAATCCGCCGGCCCGATCTGCGCGATTGGAAATCGCAGGGCGCGCAGGTGGACGGCGACGGCGCCACGATTTTTGATCTGGCGCTTCCCTCCGATCTTCCCTCGGGGCGATGGACGGCTCACGTCGGATTGCCCGGCTCCGGGAAGAGCAATTCGCGTTTCTTCGGCTCGGTGGCCTTTGATGTCGAGGACTTCATGCCGCAACGCATGAAGGTGAGCGTCGCTATCGACGGCGCAACGCTAAAACATGGCCCTCAAGCCGATCGCATGATGCTTGGCGAAAAACTGCTGACCGCGCGGGTGCAGGCGGATTATCTTTTTGGCCGGCCCGTTGCCGAGCGGCCGGCGTCACTGGTGGTGCGCGTCGATCCGGTTGCATTCGCGCCCGCCGCTTACCACGGCTGGACGTTCGGCGATTCCTGCAACGCCGCCCAGGCGCTGGGGAGCGAGAAGGTCTTGGGCCGCCGCGCCGAATTGTCGGCGGCAAGCACCGACGTCAATGGCCGCGCCAAATGGGAAGTGGACGTGGCGCAGTTAATTGACAAAGGGGCGATCGACGCCCCGCCCTCCGCGGGCGTGAGACGGCGGCCCAGCCGCGCTCGGGCTCCCGATATGGGCGTTGCCGGTGCAACTCCGGGCGCGGCGCAAGTCGCGGCACTGGTATATGCGGGCCCGTGGCGGCTGAGCGTCACCGGATCGGTGACCGAAACCGGTGGGCGCGCCGTCACCGCGGCGCGGGTGGTCGATGTCGATCGCATCGCGCATTATGTGGGCCTGCGCCCGCGCGACACCGCGCCCCGGCCCGGCGTGGCCGCCACGTTTGACGTCTCCCTCGTCACGCCCGCCGGCGCGCTGGACAAGGCGCACGCGAAACTACAGGTCAGCTTCTACCGCGAGAGTTGGAACAGTTCCTATATATACAAGGATGGCCGGTACGAATATCAATCGACGCTGGTGCTTGAGCCGTTGACCAAAGCGGCGCGGACGGTGGAGATCGCGGACGGCAAGGGAGAAATCACCGTCACCCCGCCGGCGGGCGGGTCGTACGTTTTGCTGGCGTGCGATTCGCAAACGCATGCCGCCACCAGCCTGCGGTTTTACGCGGGGCTGGGGATGTGGGACGACAACATCAGCCGGCAAAACCCCGAGCGTCTCGATCTGGTCGTGCAGCCTCTTGCCGATCCGGCTCTGGCGCACGATGCGCTGGCCGCTTTGAAAAATCGAGATTGGCGCGCGCTTCTTGAGCTGGCAGGACGTAATCCCGCCGCCCGTCCCGGACCGCCGTCTTTGCTCATCGGCCAGCGCGCCCAGGTCATCGTCCGCAGTCCTTTCCCCGGCAAGCTCCTGCTCTCGATCGAAACCGATGGCGTTCTCACCGCCAAGGTTCTGGACATGCCAACCACGAGCATCGCGGTGCCAATCGACATCACCGAATCAATGCGGCCCAACGCCTATGTGACGGCCACCGTCATCCGCCCGATCGATCCCAACGCCAAATGGGTGATCCACCGCGCGGTTGGCGTACTGCGACTTGTGCTGGACAACACCGATCGCAAGCTGACGGTGCAACTGGCCGCGCCAAAGGAGGTTCGCCCGTCGGCGTCGCTGGGCGTGCAGCTTCGGGTGATCGATTCATCGGGAAACGCGGTCGCCAACGCAGCCATCACGGTGGCGGCGGTGGATGAAGGGATTTGCCAGTTCACCAACTTCGTTACTCCCGATCCTTTCGCCTATTTCACCGGCCACCGCGCCCTGGGCATCAAGAGCTCGGACCTCTACAGCCAGCTCATGCCCGAAGTCCCCCGGCCCGGCAAACAAAGCACCGTCGGCGGCGACGAGGGCTCGGCCTTTGGCTTGCGCCGCGGCTCGCCGGTGGGGGCGCGGCGGGTGAAGCCGGTGGCGCTGATTTGCGGCCTGCTGCATACCGATTCACAGGGCTTGGCGCATGCGGATTTTTCGCTGCCGCAGTTTACCGGCCAGCTTCGCATCATGGCGGTGGCGTCGGAGGAAAAGCGTTTCGGGTCGGCGGATGTGCCGGTGCTGGTGCGCTCGCCGCTGCTGGTGCAAAGCAGTTGGCCGCGCTTCGCCACGCCGGGAGATACGTTCTCAGTTCCGTTGACGGTTTTCAACAATTCGCCGGTTGCCGGGCAAGTTGCGATCAGCGTGGAGTTGGGCGATTCCGAACCCTTGCGTTTCGCAGCCAACAAGGGCACGAAGCTCACGCTGCCGGCGATCGCGCTCAAGGCCGGCGGCCAAGGTGTGGTCGCGTTTGACGTGGTGGCCCGCGACCAGATCGGCGTTGCCCACGCCACCCTTCGGGCGCGCATGAACGATGAAATGTTCGGGGAAGACGTCGAGCTTCCCATCCGCCCGGCAAGCCCGTCGATCTCCGTCGGCGGCTACGCACTCGCCAAACCCAGCGCGCCGGCAACGGTTGCCATCCCCGCCGGCTTTCTCGACGGCACCATCAAGTACGAGCTGCGCGTCAGCTCGATCCCGGAACTTCAGTTGCCCGAGGGCCTGGATTATCTGGACCGGTACCCATACGGCTGCCTTGAGCAAACCACCAGCACGCTTTTCCCGCTGGTTTACCTGAACGACATCGGCGCAAAGATCGCCCCGGGCGTGTTCGACAAGGCGCGCATCGAAGACAAGGTGCAGGTGGGATTCGTGCGCCTGATGAGCATGCAAACCGCCGACGGCGGCCTGGCGATGTGGCCCGGCGGATACGAAAGCTGGCCGTGGGGAACAGTTTACGCGACGCATTTTGTGGTCGAAGCGCAGGCCGCCGGGTTTGAAACGCCCGAGGAGTTTCGCGGGCAGCTTCTTTCGTATCTGCACGATTTGCTCGCCCAGCCCGAAGGCGACGCCCAGACCGTGGAGCTGCAATCCTACGCGGCGTACGTCCTGGCGCTGGCGGGCAAGCCGGATCGCGCGGTGATGAGCCGATTGTCTGAACTGGTGAAGGATGACGCCTCTGACTCGGCACGGTTTCATCTGGCCGCAGCGTGGCTCGCCGCCGGGCGCCGGGACTTGGCGCAAAATCTGCTCCCCCAGTCGATCCCCGCGCCGCGCGCGGATCGCCAATTATCCGGCAATCTCGGTTCGCCGATTCGCGATCGGGCGATTCTTGTCAGCACTTTGCTGGCGGTCGATCCCGACGACGGCCGCATTCCCGATCTTGTGCAAAAACTTGCCGACGCCGGCCGCGCCCACCAATGGCGCAGCACGCAGGATGTCGCGTTCTCGGTGATGGCCATTGGCCGATACCTGCGGCAGGTGAAGTCGCAGGTTCCTTACGATGGCGTCGAGTTTTTGCTGGACGGAAACGTGATCGCATCCGCCACGGAAGGCAAGCCGTTGGTTTGGACGGCCGCCGCCCTCGATCCAAAGATGAGCAGCCAGCGCGCCGCGGGCGCGGCGAAGTTGCCGCCGGAAGGGGCGAAAATCGAAGTGCGCGTGACCGGTCCCTCCGACGCACGCGCGCATGTGGCATGGCTGCAAACCGGAGTGGCGCTCAAGCCGACCGCCGGCGCCGACAACGGCTTGCAGGTGCGCCGGCGCTATCTCGATGAGCATGGAAAGCCGCTCGAAGCCCTGCGGGTTCACAGCGGCGATCTGGTGCAGGTGGAGTTGACGCTGAAATCCGACAGCCCGCTGGAAAATCTGGTGATCGAAGACCTGCTGCCGGCGGGATTGGAAATTGAAAACCCGCGCCTACAAGGAAATGCCGACGCGCTGGCCGTTCGGCCGCATCGCTCGAAAGGAATCCGCAATCAAGGCAACGCCGGCCTCCCCGGCTTCAACGCCGCCCGCGCCGACCGGCGCGACGACCGCCTGATTCTCGTCGGCAACCTCGGTCGCGGCGGATCGAGCACCTACCTCTACACCGCCCGCGCCGTCGCCCCCGGAACGTTCGTGCTTGGGCCCGTGAAAGCCGAGTGCATGTACGACTCGGGCGTGAACAGCCTGTCGGGAGCGACGAAGTTCGTGGTGCTTCCCGCAAGTGAGAGGGAAATCGCAAATGCAAACGAATGACACCAATGACGCGGCTCTTCCCACGCCGGCATGGTCACTTTCAGTGACCATGCCCCCCGTTGTCAAACCCGGGGCGCGGCGCGGGAAAATGTGGAATGACTGAATAGTAAAAGCGCCGTCCTCGTCGCTTCCCGGAAAGGCAAGCGGCGGGGACGCCGCTTCTACGTGGGGCGAAACATCCGCGACGTTCCGAGCGGAATGAACGCCTTTTTGTGACACGGGCGTCCCGCCCGTGCGCATGGCGCGGGATTCGGAATATTGCGGCTCGCCCATGCAAAAGCAGTACGCATGGGCGGGACGCCCATGTCACGGCGATACCAATGCTTTCGCGCCGAGCAGGTGCCCAGGATGATCCAGACGCGCCTCATCTTCGCCCGTTTCCTCCGGCGTGGCCGCCTTCGGCGCTACGCCGTGCGCGCAGCGGCCGCGCTGATTTTGCCGCCCCTGCTGGCGTGGGCCGCATTCGGGTGCGCCGTGGCGTGGTGGCCTTATCCGGCCGGCCTTGATCGAACGCCTGCCGGCGCGACGTTCATCCTGGATCGCAACGGAATCCCTCTCGCCGCGCTCGCGGCCACGGATGGGCAATGGCGCATGCCGTTGCGAGGCGAGCAGATCAGCGGGCATCTGCTCACGGCGATCGTGGCGGTGGAGGACAGCCGGTTTTATGCGCATGGCGGGGTCGATTGGAAATCGGCGGCGATGGCGGCCTGGCAAGACGCGCGCGGGCTGCGCATCCGCCGCGGGGCCAGCACGATCGCCATGCAGGTGCAACGTCTGCGTGAGCCGCGCCGGCGGACGTTTTTCAACAAATTCGAGCAGGCCGTCCGCGCCGCCCAACTTGAGAAGCGTGAAAGCAAGCAACCGGTGCTGGTCGAATATGTCAACCGCGCTCCGTTTGGCGGGAATCTGGTCGGCGCGGGGGCCGCGAGTTGGCGCTATTTTGGACGGCCCTGCGCGCAGTTGAGCCTGGGAGAAGCCGCGCTGTTGGCGGGTCTTCCGCAGGCGCCCAATCGCTATCGGCCCGACCGATTCCCGCTTCGCGCCCAGGCCCGCCGGGATCACGTTCTGGATCGGATGCTGGAAATGGGCGCGATCGATCGCGCGCAATATGCACAGGCGAAGGCCGAGCCGATTGCCGCGAAGTGGCGGCCGCTCCCTCAGCAGCGCGATGGTTTCCATTCACCCGCCGACGGCGCTATGCCGTTGCTGGCGACTCTGGCCCGCGCCCATCCGGCGGGCGAATTGCGCACGACGCTGGATGCCGGAATCACCGGGCAAGTGGCGCGGGCCGCCGAGGAATATCTCCGGCGGCTTGAACCCTCCGGCGTTTCCGCGGCGGCGGTGGTTGTGCTGGACACCCAATCCGCCGACTGCCTGGCGGCGGTGAGCCTGGGAAAGGGCGCGCGGCAGATCGACCTAACCCGCCGGCCCCGCTCCAGCGGATCGACCCTCAAGCCGTTGATCTACGCAGCCGCATTTGAGGCGGGCGTCTGCACGCCCGATTCGGAATTAAACGATTCCCCGGCGGCATGGGCGGGATACGAGCCTGCCGATTACGACCGCCAATTCCGCGGCCCCATCACCGCCGCCGAGGCCCTGGCACAAAGCCGAAACATCCCCGCCATGCTCGTCCTGGCGAAACTGGGCGTTGAGCCGGCCCTGGGTGTTATGGACGCCGCCGGCCTCAAGACGCTGGCGCATTCCCACCGGCCCTACGGATTGGCCCTCGCCATCGGCGGCGCCGAGTGTAGCCCGATGGAACTGGCGCAGGCGTATGCCATGCTGGCGCGCGGCGGGATCGCGCGGGAGGTTCGGTTTATTCGCGAAGACAAGGCGGACATGGCGTCTGGGTGGGGCAGACATTCTTGTCTGCCCGAGTCTGCGAGCGGGGGCATTCTTGCCCCCCGAGCGGACTCGAATGGGTTCGGGGCACAAGAATGTGCCCACTCACCCATTCGACGGCAGGCAAGAATGCCTGCCCCACCAAAGCCAATGCGGAAAGTCACAGACCGATCTGACTTTCAACAGGTAGGCGGCCGGGACGCGATGCGTTGTCTCACCGCCCGCGCCTGCTGGCAAACCCTTGGCGCATTGAGCGAAGCCGATCGTACCGGCTCGGTTTGCCCCGATGCCGCGCGGCTCTTCGTCGCCTGGAAGACCGGCACCAGCAGCGGGCACCGCGACGCCTGGTGCGCGGCGGTGACACAACGGCGAACCGTCATCGTCTGGCTGGGAAACCCCGGCGGCGAAGGCTCGGCTGCGCTGGTCGGAGCGCAAGCCGCCGCGCCGTTGGCGCTGCGGTTGATCGCATCGCTGGACGCCGGGCCCGGCGAGCCGTGGCCGGTGGTGAATGACCCGCCGGCCCGATCGACCCACATGGCCTCCGATGAAACAGCACGTCGCTCGCCATCCACTTCGCTGACGATCGTCTCGCCCGCCGCCGGCGGCCAGTTTCTGCTCGATCCCGACGGCGCCGCCCAGGACCAGCGCATCCTCCTGAAGGCCGCATTGCATGCCGACGGCCCTTCCGCCGGGCCGCGCACGCTTTGGTGGTTTGTGGACAATCAGCCCGTCGCCGTCGGCGATGCCGCCGCGCAGCTCTGGTGGGCGCCGACGCGGGGTCGCCATGAAGTCCGGGCCGTGGATAGCCGCGGGCACGCGGCAGTGGCGGGGATTTTTGTGCGGTGACAACGCCCTTGCTCCCCGGACGTACGATCATTAGACTTTGGTTAACAATCCGGACGCTCCCGGCGGCCCCGTGGCGTGGGGCGGGGCTCGGACCGGCATCCCTCAACCCATTTCGCAAAGGAGCATCCATGAAGCGACGCCTCACGAAGGACGGCACCGTCCGTACCCCCCTACCCGCGGGCGCAAGCCGGCGCGATTTCCTCAAACACTCGGCACTCGTGGCCGGCATGGGAGTCTGGGTTGCCACCGGCAGCAGAACCTATGCACTCTCGGAGCAGTCGACCAACGAGCGGCTCAACGTCGCGTCGATTGGCGTGGGCGGCAAGGGAGACTCCGACAGCGAGCAGGCCGGCAAACATGCGAACATGATCGCCATCTGCGACGTCGACGAAAAACGCCTGAATAAGAAAGGCGAGCACTTCCCCAAGGCCAAGAAGTACACCGATTTCCGCAAGTTGCTCGACGAGAAGGGCAAGGAGATCGACGCCTGCACCATCTCCACCCCCGACCATACCCACGCGATGGCCACGATGATGGCCATCAAGATGGGCAAGGCGGTCTACACGCAAAAGCCGCTGACGCATGATGTGTGGGAAGCGCGCCAGCTTCGCATGGCGGCCCGCGAGCACAAGGTCGCCACCCAAATGGGCAACCAGGGCACGCACAACAACCGCTTCCGAGACGGTATTGAAGCGATCCGCGCCGGCGCGATCGGCCCGGTCACCGAGGTGTACGTCTGGACCAACCGGCCCATCTGGCCCCAGGCCCCGCAGATCACCGCCCGCCCCACGGAAGTGGATCCCGTGCCGCCCACGCTTCACTGGGACAACTGGATCGGCTCCGCGCCGATGCGGCCATACGTCGGTCATCGCACGTACCACGATTTCAACTGGCGCGGCTGGTGGGACTTCGGCACCGGCGCCTTGGGCGACATGGGCTGCCATACCGCCAATCTTCCGTTCATGGCGCTTAATCTGGAATATCCGACTTCAATCGAAGGCGAGGCCGGCGACGTCAATCCGGAAACTTACCCGGCTTGGGCGCGGGTCGTATTTGAGTTCCCCGCGCGCGGCGACATGCCGCCCGTGAAGTTTGTCTGGCACGAAGGCCGCAAGAACGGCAAGCTCGTTCAGCCCCCCAAGGAACTGGTGGACAAGGTGCTCAAGGAAAGCGGCGCGCGACCCAACCGCGCCGGCAAAATCGAACTGGCCGGCAGCGGTTCGATCATGGTCGGCAGCAAAGGCATCTTCTACTCCCCCGACGATTACGGCGGCAACTGGATGCTGCTTCCCAAGGACGACTTCAAGGATTGGAAGCCGCCGGAAAAGACACTCGCGCGCAATTCCGACGACGGCGACGAAGGCCAGAAGATCGAGTGGATCGCGGCGGCCAAGGGCGGCCCGCCTGCCCTTTCCAACTTCAACTATGCCGGCCTGCTCGCCGAGTTCATTCTGCTGGGCAACGTGGCCATCAAGAACCACGGCCAGAAGCTCGAATGGGACGGCCCCAACCTCAAGTTCACCAACAACGAGGCCGCCAACAAAAACCTAAGGCGCGAGTACCGCGCCCCCTGGTCGCTGTAAAGCGCGGCAAGACTCGGAAACGATGGAAACAGAGGGCGGATGGCGAAAGCCGTCCGCCCTCTTCGCTTTCAGCGGCGAGCCAGAGAAAACAACCACGGAGACACTGGGGCACGGAGGCGCATTCAAGACGAAGCGCCAATCTGCGAATGATGCGAAGTGTGAGCTCGTTGGAGGTCGAACCGCGGTAACACTGCGGCCGAATGCAATACGGTATTGAATATGGAAAGAATGGCTTCAACGTATCGCGGGCGTCTCGCCCGTGCCGATGGCGTGGCAGTACAGAAATTGCGGTACTTTCAATCTTAAAGCACAAGGCACGGGCGAGACGCCCGTGATACATCCAGCGCATCGGACGCTCGAATTCCGCGTCCATCCGCGGTTCATTCTTTTTTTTGAACTGTGCATTCCCCGGCTGCCGATTGCCTGCCTGCCCGCGCATATCTATCTTAAAATCCGTGAACAAGGCGAACGGCGCCGCCGCCGATAGTTCCTCACTGCGTGCGATTCCTTCGGTGGATCGAATCCTTCGCAAATTGGGTTCGATCGACGTTCCGCGACCGGCGGTCCTGGCGTTGGTGCGGCGGGAGCTGGCGGCGATTCGCCAGCGGGCAGAGCCAACGGTGGCGCCTGCGGTTCTTGTTCGGGTTCGTGCCGCCCTGGAATCTTTGCTCCGCGGGCGCATTGTGCCGGTGATTAACGGCACCGGCGTGTTGATTCACACAAACCTGGGCCGCGCGCCGCTGGGGCGGGGGGTGGTTGACGCGTTGATCGAAATCGCCGGCAATTACAACAATCTCGAATATGATTTAAGCGGCGGCCAGCGCGGCGGACGGGCCGCTTATCTGATGCACAATCTGGCTGTTCTCTGCGGGGCGCAGGCGGCTTGCGTCGTCAACAACTGCGCCGCTGCACTCATGCTGATGGTTACGCATTTCACCGACGCGGGCCCGAGCGAAGTCGTCATCTCGCGCGGCGAGCTGATTCAAATCGGCGGCGGGTTTCGCATCCCCGACATTCTCCTGGCCAGCGGCGCGGTTCTCTGCGAAGTCGGAACCACCAACAAAACGTCGGTCGATGATTATGCCGGCGCCATCGGCGATCGCACCGCGATGATCCTCAAAGTCCATCGCAGTAATTTTTACATGGATGGATTCGTCGAATCGCCGGACACCGCGGCGCTTGCCGGTCTGGCCAGGGAACGCGGCATTCCATTGATCGAAGACCTGGGCAGCGGCGCGACGTTCGCCACCGAATCCATCCCCGGCGTCGCCCACGAACCCACGCCCGCGGAGGCTCTCGCGGCCGGCGTCGATCTGGTCTGCTTCAGCGGCGACAAGCTCCTGGGCGGCCCGCAAGCCGGCATCATCGCGGGCGATGAGGCGATGGTGAGCGCGATCGGCAAGCATCCCCTCTTTCGCGCTTTGCGATGTGACAAGCTGATCCTCGCCGCGCTCCAGGCGACGGTTGATTTGCATTTGCGAGAATCATCGGAAAATATGGGCGTGCCGATCATCGAGATGATGCGCATGAGCAATGAGGCACTCAAGGCGCGCGCCGGGGAATTGATCGCGGTCCTGAAGGGCATTCGGGCGCGCGTTTCAATCGGCGCCGGCGAATCACAGATCGGCGGCGGCACCCTGCCGCGCTCGGCGATTGCGTCCACAACGCTCGACCTTCTTCCAACGAATATTTCCCTGGAGCAATTGGCGGCCAGACTCCGCGCGGGCAGTCCCAGCGTCATCGGGTACATCTCCCAGGGAACTTACAAGCTCGATCTGCGCACGGTGTTTCCCCGGCAGGATACGCAACTGGTTGCCGCGATAGTCGCGGCAGTCGCTTCGATTTGACTTATTGGATCAACAAACAGGAAGGCCACGGATGAGCCCAGCGCGGCCAAGGCCGCAACCAAAATCCGAAATCCGAATACCCGAAATCCGAATGTCGGAGGGATGTCGCAGCGAAAAAGTCCCGCTCTTCATGCGTGAAATCCGCGGTTAAGTTTCCGCAGCTTGAAAATCT
>DASRLH010000183.1:0-14062 GCA_035648595.1 Tepidisphaeraceae bacterium | reverse complement strand
TCACCCCACCCCTCCGCCGCGCGGCAATCCCGCCAAGTCGCGCGCCCCGGCTCCGCCGACGCCTTACATCGCCACGTTTTACGACAACGTGAACATCACCCAGGGCCAGGAGATGCTGCTGATCGGCGATCGGATGGATGTCGATTTCACCACCCGCCAGGACCAATCCACATCTACCGGGCCAACCACGCAAGGCGCCACGCGTCCGGCCACGCGAGCGGCAGCCGGCCGCGACGCAACGATGGACAAGACTGCCACAGCCGCGCCTGCGCCCATCGGCGCAGCAAGCGCGACGCAAATAGCCGCGCGTGGGCCCGCCACCCAACCCTCCTCTCGTCCCTCTTCCACGCAGCCGGCCAACCCGCCGGTGGTGATTCGCTGGACGGGGAAATTGGTGATGGTTCCTCCGTTGCCGGGCACGCGGCCCAAAGTGTCGGCGGGGGATGCTGTGGTGGAATTGACCGGCAAGCCCACGACCGTCCGCCGAACCCCAGCCGGCCAGCCCGATGGTGATCTCATTCGCGCCGCCCGCGTCGTCTACCACACGCTCGATGGGAGCGCAAAGCTGTTCAACTCATCCGCCGTTCCGAAGGTGATCATCAGCAAGCTGGTGAACGGGCAGATCGACCCGCGTTCAACGATCACGACCAGCACATTGGATTACGTCGCGGACGGCCTGGGGAAAAAGATCGCCATCCTCACCGGCCCCGGCCATGCGATGGTGCCGATGGAATCACAGGGACAGGCCAGCGCGGCAAGCAAGCAAAAGCCAGGCGGGCCGGACATGATGGACGCCCACTGGCAAAAAGGGGCTAAGGCCTATTTTCGGCCCGCTGGGCGCGGCGAAGCGAATCTTTCCATCGAGCATGTGGACTTGGCCGGCGATGTGGATGTGAAGCATCCGCAGTTGGTGCTGACCAGCCAGGCGCTGTCGCTGTATTTCGAGCCCGCCGCGCCGCCCGCGCGCCCTTCGGGGCGTAATAATGAGATACGCGACGATGCCGGCGGCGATGTTTCCCCCTCTCCGGGTACTCCGGGGGAGGGACGGGGTGGGGACCGGGCAAGGGCCAACTCGACTCGCCAGCCTCACCCCTATCAAGTCCTCAAGCAGGATCGCCAGTCCGGCCCCCACCCTAACCCTCCCCCGGCGTACCGGGAGAGGGGACAAGACGAAGCTGCCGCGCCAACCACGCGTCCGGCGCGGCATAAGGACAACGACACGCAAGCCGAGCTGAAACGTGTCATTGCCCATGACCGCGTCCATTGTCAGTTGGCCGATGAGAAGGGAAAGAAGCAGACGATCGATTGCACCGATTTGGATCTGCGCACCGCGCGCACATCCGAGGGGAAGATTTTCGCCCGCCATGTGAATGCGCAGGGAACGGTTCATGCCTACGACGGCGAGCAGGATTTGCGGGCGCAAATTGTCGATCTGACGCTCAAGCCCGCCATTCCGGCCACGAAGCCGGCGACCGATGCGAAGGCCGTGGATGCAGCGAAACCGCCCGCGGCGCGGCTCGCATCCGATACCGCCCCTTCGCAGGCCCGGCCCGCCATCCGGCCCGCCGATACCGGCTCGGATTCGGCGGCTGTGGAGCTCGAGGCGATGGAAGCGCATCAGCAGGTGATCGTCACCAACAAGGAAGGTTCGATCGCGACCGGCGACGATCTTTTCGTCACCACCGAAGACGGCGAATCGCATGTGCGGCTCTCAGCGGCCGCGGGGGCCAAAGTCATCGACGTGAAGAAGAACACCGTCACCGGCCCGCTGATCACCATGGAACCCAAGCGCGGCATCGCGCATGTGGTCGGGTCGGGGACGATGCATGTACTTCAGGAACAAGCGAACGGCGAAAAGCCGCGCCCGATGGATGTCGCCTGGACCCGCCGGGCGGATATGAACGGCCCCGCCGACCGCATCGACATCCTCGGCGACATCGCTCTGAAAAGCACCGACGCCGACGGCACCGTCAATACCGCCAACGGCGACCGCGCCCGAATCGACCTCGTCAAAAAGGCGCTGCCCGCCACGCGTCCCGCGACGATGCAAAGCGCGACCGGCGGCGGGCAGTCGGCGGGTCCAGCCGGCAATGCGCGCGCGAACGGCGCGGCGGGCAATCCCCGGCTCGCCAGCGCATCCACCGCCGCGCGACACCCGGCAACCGCCCCGGCGGCCACGCGCCCCGCGAAGTCCGATTCGATGGCCGACTCCATGCAGATGGACGTGATGAAGGACAAGGACGTGAAGACCATCACGATCTACAGTGCCGGCAACAGCAAGGTGGTCTCGACGCTGCCCGGCGCGGACGGCAAAATCCTCCGCCGATTCGCGCTGCTGGGCCCGACGATTATCTATAATGTGCAGGGGACGCCGGCCAGCCCCGGCAAATCCCTGCTGGTGCCGTCGGCGGGGCAGATGCTGGTGAGCGATCATCGCCCACCCGCGCCCAAGCCGCCGGCCGATCCGAAAGCGCCCAGAAAGGGAGATGATGCCAACGACGAATCCGATAGCCGGGGCGACAGCGCGTTCCAGTGGAACGACCATATGCTTTATAGCGAAGCCAATCACAACGCCGTCATGGTCGGCTCCGTGAAAATCATCCACCAGGGGGACGACACAAAAGACGCCAAGCCCGATCCGGTGCAAATCAACGGCGACGTGGTGACGGCGTGGTTCGAGCCCGACAAGCGCCCGACAACGCCGCCCGCCGGTGCCCCCAAGCCGCCGCTCGTCAAGCCCGCTCCAAACGCCGCCGCCAAGCCCGGCGAGCCGACCGCCGCCATGCAACTCAAGCTACTGACCGCCAAAGGGCACACGGTGGTGACGCGCTCCGGCGCGTCCATGTATGCCGACCACATTCAGTACGATCCAAAGACCCACTGGATGAAAGCCACCGGCACCCCCTCCAACCCCGCCCGCTACGACGACCCCGATCCCAAACGATCCATGAGCGCAAATGAAATGCAGTGGAATACGCAGACGTGGGATATCAAGATGACGGGGCCGAACGTGGCGAATCCGAGGTAGTTGGACTGTTTGTCGCCGGCTTTCCCTTGCCAATTCGCGCTCACATCCCGTCCGAGCTCCGAGGGCCATTTCGACTTTCTCGTGGTAACTCATCGGAATTGGGCATAAGATGCACTGGGGTCGAGTCCCCGACGAATACAATTGCCAGCTGCTGTCCGCAGGGCGGAATTCAGTTTTACCCGAATGGGAGATGGCGTCATGAGTTCCACCTTAGCTGAAAGTCTTAAACAGAAACTTGCTGGAGAACTGTCCGAAGGAGAACGGCGGGTTGGCGCAAACTTTCGAGACTCGCTTCGAGCCACGCTGAATGGCGGCAGGAGTTTCCACGAAGAAATGGTCAAGCTCTGGACGGAACTGGATGTGCTGCGGAGGTTCGGATTTGAAGTAGATGATGCGATTGCTTCCGGCAAGTACAATCCATTTCGGGTAGAGGAATTAGAGCTGCACGGATCTGCTTTGCCGCCCACAATCGCGGAGAAGGATTTTCTTCTGGATGCCGATGGGCTAATCGATTGGGTAGTCAGAAATGGCGTCAGCTTTTCCACCGTGCTCGCAATATTAGGACACGACATTGCTGAAATCGCTCGCCATCAATTTAGCCTTGATGAGACTCTTGCCGATTTCGTTTCACCGAAAGTCACCGGCTGGGCAAAGCGAAATACTGAGCCAGTGGGTGAACCCGAGGACCAGGATTAGAGAAGAGGATGACATCATTCTCCGCGAACGTGGCTGAGATTAGGCCGCAACGCGAAAATCGACTGAAAAACCCAACTTACTTTCAATGCCACCAGCTTCGGGCAGTCGATCAGGGACGAATGACAAGTCCACCTTGGGGGAAGTTATCCAAATCCGATTTCGATAGAATATTGGTCGCCTTAAAACACAGTGTTGGTTTGCTCGACCGACCTTAGACGATGGGGGCGTCCAGCGGATATCGCCTATAATCACCGCTCCCGCGCGAGCGGCGGCATACAGTTTCAACGGGATGTGCATGCGGATTGACCAAATCATCGGGCTGGGCAAGCCCGCCGTATCGTTCGAGTTTTTCCCGCCCAAGAGCGAGGCGGGGTTCGGGCCGCTTTATCAGACCATCGAAGACCTTCGCCCGATCCATCCCACGTACGTCTCCGTGACCTACGGCGCCGGCGGCAGCACGCGCCAGAAGACCGTCGATCTGGTGCAGCGCATTCAAAATGAGATCGGCATCCGCTCGATGGCCCACCTCACCTGCGTGGGGCATACCGCCGACGAAATCGGCGCGATCCTCGACGAGCTTTGGAACACCGGTATCCGCAACGTCCTGGCCCTGCGCGGCGATCCACCGACCGGGCAAAGCCAGTTCGTCGCCACCGAAGGCGGCTTTGGCTATGCCGATCAGCTCGTGAAATTTGTCCGCGACCGCCATCCGTTTTGCGTCGGCGTCGCCGGGTATCCCGAGGGGCATCCCCAGTGCCTCAACCTCACGCGTGACCTGGAACATCTCAAGCAAAAGGTTGACAACGGCGGCTGCTTCATCATCACGCAGCTGTTTTTCGACAACGCCGACTTCTACCGCTTCCGCGACGCCGCCCGACGGGCGGGCATCAAAGTTCCCATCGTCGCGGGCATCATGCCGATTCTGAACGTCGCGCAAATCAAGCGCTTCATCTCGATGTGCGGCGCCAAAATCCCCCATCCCCTGCTCACGCATTTGGAAGGCCTGGAGCAGGACCCCGAAGCGGTATACGCCGCCGGAGTTGAACACGCCGCCGGGCAATGCCAGGATTTGCTGGCGAATAATGCGGATGGCCTGCATTTTTACACCTTGAATAAGAGCAAGGCGACGGTGCATATTTGCAAGATGCTGGGAACGACGCATGCGGGGTGAACGCGTCGGAAGGGATATAATGAGGTGCGATGCGCCGCCGGCTATTTGTGATCATTTCCGCGCTGTCCATGCTGCTGTGCGTGGCGACGGCGGCATTATGGGTTCGGAGCATGACGCACTACGATAACGCCGGGTTCAATTGGAAGCGATCAGACGCCAATGGAGAGACAAAGCACTGCCATTTTTGGTTTTTCACGGCAAGGGGTGGGATGCTTGTGAAACTGCAAATCGGATCGCTCGTCGACTTCGTCGGCGCGCCGCCCGCTTATCCAAGGGCCTACCACGTCAGTGGTCCATGGTTGTCTTTGTCGCCATTGAAGATCAGTTTTAACCCGGACATGTTCCACCGGAAGTTCGTGACGTGGCAGTACGCCGGTTTCGGCTACGTTGACGTCGCCAATTACGTTGAGCGCATTACTGGCATTCTGGTCCCGTTGTGGGCGATATGCCTGGCGTTCGCGATCCTGCCGCTCATTCGGAGCCGCGTGTTTTTGCGGTCGATCCGCGACAGAAGACGCCGCTCGCGGGGGCGATGCCCCACCTGCGGCTACGACCTGCGCGCCAGCCCCGCCCGCTGCCCGGAATGCGCGACGGCAACGCCTGCAAAGTCGACGGCTTGAATTGGCTCCCCGAGACCCAATGAAACCATGAGTCGCGGCAAGGGAGGACAATCGCCGCGCAATTCCACTTTATCCGCGCAAAGTGGAATAACGCTCTTCGCTATTCCACATTTGTGGAATAAGGCAACGGGCGGATTTTGCTCGTTCATTCCGACTTCCGGAACTGCAACGACGGCTTATCGGGCGGCTTTGGGCTTATTTCCCAAACCCTCCCAGAGCTTTGGGAGAAATTGCGATTTTCTCCCAAAGCTCAATTGCGGTTTGGGAAAATTTCCCTAAGCTGTTCGGGTTGAACAGGAGGTCTTTTAAGGCGTGGACCCCTCAATCTTTAAATCCAAAGAAGCCGGCAAATGCGTTCGCACGCTCGGTCGCCACTGGGCATTTGTGCCGGGCGCGCTGCCAAAGCGAGTGGAATTGGACCGAATCTGGCCGGAGCTAAGCGAGGCGGACGCGGCATTGGGCGCGGTGAAAGGGCTGGCGGCGGGCGCGCAGTTGCCCTTTGTGCATATGCTCATCGCCTCCGCGGTGCGGCGTGAGGCGGCACTCTCCAGCCAGATCGAAGGCATCGAAACGCAACTGCCCGACCTACTCCGGGCCGAGGTCGAGGACCCAAAGCAGGAGCGCGATGATCCTGACTTGCATGAGACGCGAAACTACGTCAAAGCGCTCAACGAGGGCGTGGAGCGCCTGCGCGCGGGAACGCCGATCGCGGGCAGGCTGGTGCGCGAGCTGCACGGAATCCTGCTGGAGGGCGCCCGGGGTGAGGGCAAAACGCCGGGCGAATTTCGGAAAGTGCAAAACTTCATCGGCCGCGATGGCGACACGCCACAGACGGCGCGATATGTGCCTCCGCCACCCGACGAGATGATGCGGCTGATTTCGGATTGGGAGAAATTTGTCAATCAGCGCCGAATTCTGCCCGACCTCGTGCAGTGCGCGGTCGTGCATCATCGATTCGAGGCCATTCATCCGTTTCTTGATGGCAACGGACGGGTGGGCCGCCTGCTGATCCCGCTGTTTCTGATCGATCGCGGCAGACTCACCGAGCCATTGCTGTATCTGTCCGATTACTTAGAGGCCCATCGCCGGGAGTATTATGCCGGGCTGCAGATGGTTCATACCGACAATGACTGGACGGGATGGGTGCGGTTTTTCCTCCGGGGCGTAACCCATTCGAGCGACAAGGCGGTACGCCAAGCGGCATCCATGTCGCAACTGCGACGAACCCTCCGCGACAAACTCCGCAAAAAATTCCGCGCGCGCGGTTTGGTGGACGAGCTGTTTTCAAATCCCTACGTCGACAGCACCCGCGCGGCCAAGGCGTTAAGCATTGACCGCAAAACCGCGCAAAAATCAATCGACCTGCTGGTGGAGCAGGGAATCTTGCGCGAATTGACCGGGCGGAGTTGGGGACGGCTTTGGGTGGCCGATTCAATCCTGCAAATCATTAACGATCCGGATCGGGGAGCTGCGACTGCGCGCACTGGCGACTAATTAGAGCAAATTTCATGGTGCTATAGCGTTTGACCATAACCGGCCGCCGGGCGTGGTCACTTCAGTGACCATGCAAAGCCGCGCCAGCTACAGAAAAACGCTCTAACATCGGTCCGCTCCCGTGTCGCTCCCTTTTTCCTTAAAGAACAAACAACACCAAAAATTCTTCTTGACATCCCCGCTGACTACTGTTATACATGTGCAATCACTTAAACCCGCCATGTTCATCCGCATTGAAACATCCTCGGGCATGCCGATCGCCCGGCAGATCGCCGATCAGATCCGCACGCACTGCGCCAGCGGGGTGCTGTGCACCGGCGACCGGCTTCCCAGCGTCCGGCAACTCGCCAAGGAACTGACGGTGAACCAGAACACGGTGCTGCGCGTGTACGAGCGGCTCACCGCCGAGGGGCTGCTTGAACGCCGGCATGGGGATGGAACTTTTGTCGCCGACAGTCTGCCGCCCGGCAGGCTCAAGGCGCAGCGGCAGCTTCTCGCGCAGGAAGCGCAGCTTCTGGCCCGCCGGGCCGGGGCGCTGGGAATGGAGGCGGGGGATGTGCACAAACTACTGGATGAAGCGTTTGCAAAACTCGAACGGCAGCGCGCCGCCGACGACGCGGCCAAGGGAGGTTCCACGCCATGAGCGACAACAACCTGAGCCATGAAGACAGCCGCGACGAACGCCCGCGCGACGAACACTCGCGCGAAGGTTCCGCGAGCGCCTCCCGCGTCATTGAGATGATCGGGGTGGTCAAGCAGTTTGGCCGCAAGCATGTGCTGGAGGGGGTGAACCTCACCGTTTTCGCCGGGCAGACGTTCGCCTTTCTGGGCCGCAACGGGGCCGGCAAATCCACCGCGATCCGAATGCTCCTGGGGCTTCTCAAGCCCGACGCCGGCACGGTGCGGGTGCTGGGGATGGACCCGCAAGCCGAGCCGTTGAAAGTCCGGCAGCGCGTGGGATATTTGGCCGAGGATCAGGCGATGTTTGGCTGGATGCAGGTCCGCCAGATCATCGCATTCGTCAAGCCGTTCTATCCGACGTGGGATGAAAAATGGGCGCGGCATTTGTGCGAACGATTCGAGCTGCCGATGACGACGAAAGTACGGCATCTGTCCAAGGGGCAGGGCGTGCGCGTGGGACTTTTGCTGGCTCTGGCGCATCGGCCCGAGTTGGTCATTCTCGACGACCCGACGCTGGGCCTCGATCCGATCATGCGCAAGGAATTTCTGCGCGATTTGGTGACGTTCCTACAGGGGGAGCGGGTGACGGTCTTCTTTAGCTCGCATTTGCTGTATGAAATCGAGCCGGTCGCGGATGCAGTGGCGATTCTGGACCGGGGCCGGATCGTCCGGCAGGCGCAAACCGAAGCGCTGCGCGAAAACGTCAAACGCCTGATCCTTCCCTCGGCTGCCGAGGCGGTGGCGCGCGGGCTGCCGGGCTTGCTCGACATTTCTCGGCGCGGGCGGCAGATCGCGGTCGTGGTCGAAGACGCGCAGGCGGCGGGCGCGGCGCTGGCGCGGCAGGGCGTTTCCCACGAATCGATCGATCTCAATCTCGACGAAATATTCGAAGCCTACGTGATCGGAAGAAAGGAGCCGGCCAATGCGGAGCCTTCTTTGGAAAGAGTGGCATGAGCAGCGCTGGAAGCTGGCGTTCGGGTCGCTGATCCTGGGCGCCTTCGCGGGGGTCGGGCTGCACGCCCGCGTGATCGCGGATGAAAACTTGCTGGAAATGGTCTGCTTTCTGGCGGTTTTGCTCCTGTCGGTGATGTCGAGCACGGGATTGGTTCCCGCCGAGCGCGAGGAGGGGACAATGAGAATGCTGCTGGCGCTGCCGGTGCGGCCAAGTTTGGTCTTCTCGATCAAAATGCTCATCGGCGTGCTGCTGTGCGTCGTTCCGCTGATCTTCAGTGCCCTGGTCAGTATCGCCATCGCCGGCGGCAGGGAGATCTCCACCGCTTCCATCCTCGCCCTTCACGCCCGAACGCTGGCCGCTACCCTTTCTCTTTATTTCTGGATGCTCGCGTTAACCGTCCGGCTGCCGACCGAAGCACGCGCATCGCTGATCGCGATCGGCGTTTTGATTATTTGGATGATGCTCACACTGGGATTGCTCGCAGGTGAAGACTGGCATCGTCCAGGAATATTGTCCAGGCTGATGGCACTCGATCCGTTCGTTTTTCTGGCTGGATTCCCGCATACAGGCTGGGTGGTTTCGCTCGCGCTGGCCGCATGCGTGCAGGCAACTATCGCACTGGCGTTGTGCCTCTGGGCGGCGTGGCAATTTCCAAAGGCGAAGGAGGCGCGGCCATGAATCGATCCACCGCACTGCTCTGGAAGGAATGGCATGAGGTTCGGCTGTTCCTGGCGATCGCCCTGTTCGTGTTTCTTGGCCTGCCGTTGATTGGAGCCGTCGAGAACCAGATCGCCCGCCACCAATTCCTGCTGTCCGCGTCGCTGTGGGTTTTTCTGCTGGGCGGCGTGCTGGCCGTGTTCGTCGGCGTCGGCACCGTCATGCGCGACATGAATGGCCGACTCGAAGAATTCTGGCGCTCGCGGCCCGTGAGCGTGACGCGCTGGCTGATCATCAAATATTTCGTGGGACTGGCAGTCGTCTTCGTGTCCCTTGCGATTCCGCTGATCGTCGAAATCGCGGTCAACGGAAAGGGGGCCGGATTCGGCACCGATCCCCGGCTCATCCTCGCATGGAGCCCGTTTTTTTGGGCTGCCGTCTACAGCCTTTCGTTTGCGGTGGCCTGCCTCGTTCGCCGCGGCGCGCACGCGACGATGGTGTCGATCGCGGCTCTGCTGCTGATTTACTTCCTGCCGCAGATTATCCGGCCGCTTCGTTACCTGGGCTTGGGATGGGTGATCGACGAAAGCGGGTTTCCCAGCAGAGATGCCGGCGGACATGTGCTTGGCATGTATCACCGCCTGTTTTGGATGCCGTGGGCGGTGCGATACCGGCCGCTGCAACTGGAGTTCGCGGCGGCGATGTTGGTCTTATGCGTCATTGGACTGGCCTTGGCGGTTGAGGCAACTCGCCAGGATTGGCGGGTGCGTGCGGGCCGAAAAGCGATCTATTGGCTGATCGGAAGCGCGCTGCTGGTGATATTTTCAGCGGCCGCTTTTCAGAACGCCAGCAACCTGCCATTGCTGCAAACGGTGGAGTTGCCGGCGCAACATGAGAACGATCTCATGGCCGCCGACGGCTCCAATGGCGTCATCGCGTGGCGGAATTGGGGTAAGGCCAACACCTTCTCCCGCATTGCCTTTGAAACGTTGCGCATCGATCCAAGTGGCGTCAAGATTCATTCCAAACATGAGGTGGAATCTGATCTGGAGATCATAAGCATGATCTGGAATCCCGGGCAGCCGGATGTGCTGTACCTGCCGGCGGCAACTCCTCTGTCTCCCGACGTCCGGGAGGGTACGGCGATGCTTGCGGTGATTGACATGCGTAGTGGCGCCCGTTCCCGGTTATCGGCTCAGCCGATCCCGGATGTGCCGAAATACAATAAATCATCCGATCCCGGACAGTTCGCGGCCCTCACGCTCGTCTGGCACGATCGGCTCTACCTGCTGGGCCCGTTGTTGACTACATTTGATTTGTCAAGCCCGCTTAAGCCGCGCCTGCTGCCGACCCAGAAAATAGTCTGGACCACGCACGGAAAAAACGTTCAGAACCAGTTGGTGATCGAGGAATTGGAGCAGGAATCAGACACTGTGACCTTGGCGCTCCCCCCGGTTCCCGGCCTGCCGCTGCGTCAGAGACTGGAGTTGGTCGCATCCATGTTCTCGCGGTACATCATGCTGACCGGCGACATTCTGATCCGCCTGCACGGCGATCATCTCACCACGTATCGACTCGATGCGCTGACGCCGACCTCCGCCACGTTCCGCAAGCTGGGCCGATATGATCCCACGGCCGCCGAGAAATTATTCGGCAGCTCCATGGAGCGTGGCGCGGCGGCGGGGGGACTGGCCTTCGTGGTCCTCAGTGACAATCAATTCGGCGGCACGCGCATCGCGGTGATCGATGTCTCAAGCGCCCGCCCCAGACCCGTCGGGCATTTCGCGATTTCGGGCGAAAGCTACATGGGCGCATTATGCCCCCTCCCGGACGGCCGGCTCCTGGCCGTCGGCGAAAGACGCCTGTACGTGCTTGGGCCGCCGCCGGACGCCAATTAAAGTTCACCCTTAATAGTCGTGCCCGACTAAGCGGTTCATCTGGGGCATAACCAGAAGGGTGCGAAGCCGGGAAATCCAACTTCAATCGTGACACGGGCGTCTCGCCCGTGCGCGTTGGTTGGAAACTGGAATCCACCGATTCTCTCGACTCTAGAGCCGTCGGCACGGGCGGGACGCCCGTGTCACATCAAAGGATCTGAATCCACGACTGGCGTTGGTCCGCCGAGTTCCAATATCGGACGCACATTATGGCTGCCGAATGTCAACCGGCGCTTGCTCACGCACGGCCATTTTAGAAAAACGGCGCTGCCGACGCTTCGCAAGTCATTTTGCCGGAAGCGTCTGCAGCAGCCGCCGCGCCGGCACATGATCCGGCCGCAGTTGCAGCGCCCGCATCACCGCGGCACGCGCTGCGGCCCGGCGGTTGAGCTGGGCCAGCAGCAGGGCGCGGGCGTAGGGAATGTCGGCATCCTGGGGATTGGCGGCTTCGGCTTTCTCAAACGCGCTGATCGCCAGCTCAAATTGCCCGGCATCCCGGTAGGCGATGGCAAGATTGTACCACGCCCGCGCGAGATGCGGATCAAGTTGCACGGCACGCTTGAGCGCGGCGATCTCCAGATCCTTCTCCCCGGCCTCGGCGGCGGCCAAGCCTTGCAGATACGCAAACTCCGCGCTGGTGGGATCGAGGCGGCAGGCTTCCTGGATTTGCGCCAGGGCTTGGCGCGGATGGCCCAGGCCGCCGAGCAAAACCGCCGCATCGCGGCGAAGGCCCGGCGAACGCGCGTCCCACTCCAACGCCTTGTGAAGATGGGCCATCGCCTGCTCGGGGAGTTGCCGGGCGGCGGCATCTATCGCCAACTGCAACTGCCCCGTGGGTTGGTCGGCTTGTTGCTCCAGGCAAGCCGCAAAATCCTTCGGTGCCTGGGATTGTGGATCAACACCCGCCGGCCCCAGCGCGTGCGCCGCGGCGATGCGAACGCCGCGGGAGGGATCATCCAGCAGGCGATGCAAGCCCTGGCCCACTTCGGATTGATGATCAACCAAGGGCGCCAGCGCATTGATTGAAGCGACGCGGGCAAGAGGCTGGGGATTTTTCAACTGATCGAGCAAGGCCGCCAGGACCTGGGGATCATTCGCCCAGTGCCGCAGCAGGCCGGTATAGACGGCCTGCCAATAAAACGCTTGGCTTGGATCTTTGAGGAGCGCGAGCAGCGGCGCGCGGGCGGCGTCTTGGCCGCGCCGGGCGGCGGCGATGGCGCGGGCGCGTTGGCGGGAGGGGCGATTAAATTTCGCGCCGTACCATTTATTGGCCGCCGCCAGCGCCCAGTCAGCCGTTTTATCCGCATGGCAGCGATTGCAGGCGTTGGGAATGTTCAGTTCCCTGGTTATCAGCGGATCGGGCGTGGTGAAGCCGTGATCGTGGCGGCCATGGCGCTGCATGTACGTCGTCTGCGGCATGTGGCAATTCACACACTGCGATCCGGCGCTGTCGGGCTTGTGGAACGTATGCAACGCCGGCACGATGATCGGCGCCTTGAGAAACGCGCCGGCATGGCAGCGCATGCACAGGGCATTGCCCGCCAGCAGCGTCTTGCCGGAATGCGAATCATGGCAGTCCATGCAGCGCACGCCCGCCGAGTACATTCGGCTGCCCAGGAACGCCGACCATTCGTAGTCCTCCTCGTGAATCTGCCCATCGGCGTAAAAAGTCTCCGAATCATCGGGAATGCTCAGGCTATAGTGGCCGAAGAAAGATTGGCCCGGCATGAAGTTGCCGGTCAATTCGCCGCGCCGGGCATGGCAGGCGGCGCAGGTGTCGGTTTGCTGATCGCGCGAGAAGTGGGGGAGGGTGGGATCTTTTTCGGCAAGCTTTGGATGCACCTGCCGCCATTGCACATGGGGCTGCATCGGGCCATGGCACGCTTCGCAGGAAACGGACATCTCCGCCATCTTCGTGTTATATGAATCGTTGGATGGGATGTAGTTTTTGCGCAATCGCGTGTTATGGCAGGCGGCACATTGGGAGTTCCAATTCATGCCGCGCCCGGTCCAATGGCCCCAGTCGCCGGGTTGGCGGTCTTCGTTGGCGAACACATTAAACCATTCATTTTTCTTCGGATCGAAGGACGCTTCCATCGCCTGGATGCGGCCATTGGGGAAATCGACGAGGAATTGGCGGAGGGGTTCGTCGCCGATCACCCGCCGGACGATTTGCGGCTCGATTTTCCCGTCAATTCCCTTCGTGGAAATCTCGAACACCTTGCCGGCAAGGGCGACCGTGGTGCTTTGGGAGCCGTGCGTGAAAGTGCGCGGCGGATCAAATGCCGCCTCATCGCGGGCCGGGTCAATGGGCCGCTCGGCAAGGGCGTGGTGAGAGGCGGCCCATCGCTGATATTCGCTTTGATGACACGCCTGGCAGGAGGCCGAGCCGGCATAGCCGGAGAAGTTTGGGGCATTTGCTGCACGGGAAATCGGCGCCGCATCTGGGGTTACGGACGCTGTCGGGCGGCTGATATGCCGATTCCATGGTCGAAGCACCAGCGTGCCGGCAAGGGCGAGGCATAGCGAAAGCAGGCAGATGCGGAAGAGGCGCGATCTTGTCCGCTTTGCCATCGGCGGTGGGTTAATATGATCCGTGCCCTTCCGACCGCGATACTTGCCTGTGGGAAACGACATTCGACATTTCATCGGTTTGCGTCGGCATCGGTGAACGAACACGTTTATCGTATCACGGGCGTCTCGCCTCATCTTTCGTCACATTTTTTCCAGTCCAGCCGCCCGCGCGCCCATGACCATCAGGTGAAGGTCATTCCATCCGCGCCAGAGGGTGAGCCAGCCGGGTGGGCCGTCGGACTTGCGGTT
>DASRLH010000182.1:0-20757 GCA_035648595.1 Tepidisphaeraceae bacterium | reverse complement strand
CTACCCTCCCCCGGAGTACCGGAGGAGGGGCTAGCTCAACCGAACGCGCCTCAGTGCTTCCGTGCCTCCGTGGTGAGATTCTTCACCTGGCGCACCGGCGGCCCATCCTTAAATGCCGGTCGCATCTTCAAGCCAAGGTGATTCAAAAGTTCGCGGTCGGCATCGTAGTCCGGCGACGGGACGGCCTTGGTGAGCATCTGCCGGGTGTCGCTGGAGAAGATCGAGTTGGCCCCCGCCATGAAGCACAATGCCTGATCGCTTGCCGACATTTTCGCGCGGCCCGCCGACAGGCGAACGACGGATGCCGGCAGGAGTATGCGGGCGACCGCGATCATGCGCACCGTCTCGAAGACCGGCACATCCGGCGCATTCTCCATCGGCGTGCCCGCGACTTTCGACAACACGTTCACGGGCACCGACTCTGGATGCGGGTTCAGCGTGGCCAGCGTATGGAGCATGGAGATCCGGTCGGCCTGTGATTCGCCCAGGCCCATGATTCCGCCACTGCAAACGGTGACGCCGGTTTTGCGGACGGCGGCAATCGTGTTCAGGCGGTCGTCGTAGGTGCGGGTGGTGATGATGTTGGCGTAGTGTTGCCGGGAGGTGTCGAGGTTGTGGTTGTAGGCGTACAAGCCGGCTTCCTCGAGCCGGGTGGCCTGCGCTTCGGTGAGCATGCCCAGCGTGCAGCAGACCTCCACTCCCATCGCGTTCACGTCGCGCACCATCTCGAGGACGCGGTCGAACTGCGTGTTGTCGCGCACCTCGCGCCACGCCGCCCCCATGCAGACGCGGCTCACGCCCGCGGCCTTGGCCTTGGCGGCGATGGCCAGCACCTCGTCTTTTTCCATTAGGGCCGATGGCCTCACCTCGGTTTTGTAGCGGGAAGATTGCGAGCAGTAGCTGCAATCCTCCGGGCAGCCGCCGGTCTTGATGGAGATCAGTTTGCAGACCTGCACCTCGGCGGGGTCATGGAATCGGCGATGAACGCCGGCCGCCTGGAAGACTAATTCCATGAGCGGCATATCAAACAGCGCGTGGATCTCTTCCAATGACCAGTCATGGCGCAATGTGCCAGGCGAGTCTAGTTCAACATGAGCCATTGTTGGGGGAGCTCTCTACGGAAGCGGAGGATGGGGTTTCGTATCACGGGCGTCTCGCCCGTGCTGGTGGCGCGGCGTTCGAAAGCCGCGATTCCGGCAAGTCCTGACGCAGCCCGCACGGGCGGGACGCCCGTGATACAGCGAAGTCATCGAGAAACTCGCACTCCATAGCCGCCAGCGCGCCGCAGTTTTGCAATCCGCGTCGCGCGGGTATGAGCGCTTCATGGCGTCGTCTGGAATCCAACTTGGGCCGTCCGCCTGCGCCGCGCCTTACGGGCGCCGGATTCCGCCCTGGGCATTGAGAATCTTGGCAAACGCATTCTGCACCGGCAGAACCTGCTTTTCGACCAAGGCGCGACGATTGGGGTCGAAGATGAAAACGGCCATCAGTCCGGTCTGCTTGTCGGTGACGTACAGCGCCTCGCCACCCTGCAGCGCCTTGCCGGTCACCAATGCGTAATCATTGGTTTGAATTGTTTCCGAAGCGGTCACCGGCCTTGGGGCCAGAATGTTGGCAACCAAAAGGATCACCGCCGAAAGCGACAAGAGGCCGATGTAGAAGGACTTTTTATCCAGCATGGGAATCACCCGTAACTTCATTGCGAAAATTCAAAGAAAAAACCGTGACACAACGCGGACCGCACCAACCTTCCAGCCCTCATCGGATGGGCGCCGCGCCCGCGCCGCCGCCGACGCGGAAGATGCGGGCCAGGTCAATCGCGGGCATATCCACCATTTTCGTGCCGTCGAAAGATCGCGCGGTGAGCAGGGCGTTGCGCGTGTCCACGATATAAACCAAGCCGGAATTCACGCCTTGGGCGTCGCCGGAGATCATCAGGTAATCAGAGGCGCGCATGTTCGCGCCCGCCGGGATCGCATGGGCGCTGCGAGTGAAGACGTTGTGGAAGCACAGGCTGGCGAGCAACAGCACATTAAGTATGACTAGCGCCACGATCGGCTTGGATCGCATATTGGCCTCCGCAAAAAAAGGGGGGATGAAACAAGGCTGTACACATCCGGCAGCGCCCGATCGCGGGCGGCCGCGCAATGGCAAAACAACCGCGCCGTCAATCAAGGTGCGTGCGCTTGGCGCTTTTGAACATCACTGAAAGCCCGACCACGCCCAGTGCGAACAGGAGCATATAACTTGGCGCGCTGCCGGCGTCGAGCACCACATGCTTTCCCTCGTATCCCACAAGCCGGGCGTCGTCGCTCAGGTCATCGTCCGTGGCCCGTGCCGTGCCGGCTGTTGCGACGATCGGGCCGATGAGGGTACACAAGGTCAAGCAGGCTCGGATGAAACGGTGTTTGGTGCGCGATTTCATATGGATCATCATAGCCAGCTTTCGATGGGACGTGCAAGGGAGCGGAAGTGTTCGGCGGGCAACGATACGGTTTCCCATTTCACGGAACGCCGTCGCATGTGATTGCGGTATTCGGTCAGGTCGATCCCCATCATCAGATACCAACGGCCCTTGTGCTGATACATGCCCGCCTCGGGCGCCAGCGGCGCGTCGATCCAATAGATGAACGTAAGCACGGCCTTGTATCCCTCGCCGAAGACCTGTTCCCATTGCATGAGGTCCGTGACGTCCTGCTCGGTGGTCCAGGTTTCGTAGGAGCCCGCTGAGCGGTTGCGCATCTGCCGGCCTTTCACGTCCACCAGCAAATTGGGGCCCTTCTGGCTGTAAACCACAAAGTCGAAGCTCTTGAGCTTCGCGTTGGCGAACAGCGCCTTCTTGGCTTCATCCACCGCGACGCAGGGAATCCCCCGCTCGCGCAGGAACGCTTCGAAGGCGGCTTCATAATGGAGGCTTCGGTCGGCCATTTTAGGGGAAACGATGAATGATAAATGATAAATGATGAACGTGGAAATGGCCATAACCCAAGCGACGGATCACGCCGGGAGTGGTCTTCAGTTGAGGTGAGTCATGGATGACCTGCCTCGGTTTTGTTGCAGAACCCGCGGTGTCGGGAGCATGGCAAGCGAGGATTGGGTGTCAGTCGCGGGTGAACGACGTCTGGCGTCGGATGGAGGGGCGATTGCCCCGCCTGGTGACAACCGATGAATATCCGTCGTATGCGGTGGCGATCCACCGGACGTGCGGTCATTTCCCGGTTCTTCCCGCGATTTCCGGCTTTCGCAGCATGCCGGGCACCCGAAATGGGGTCTGGCAGTGCTGGCACTTCACCAGCTTCCCGCGCACCTCCTCCGGCACCGAAAGAAACTTGCGGCAACGAAGATTCGGACAGATAAGCTGAACGGCCATACAGGATCTCCCAAATCATTATCGGCGCATGCCCCGGAGGGCTTGAGTGGATCGTGAATTAGTGGGGGTGTAACTCGTGTTTGTGGCGACTTGGTGGGGCAGACATTCCTGTCTGCCCATTAGCGGCAGGGACATTCTTGTCCCTTCCTTATTTCTTCGGGCCCGCTCGGCGGGGTGAGTACACCCCGCACTCGCGGACCCGAGGCAGACAAGAATGTCCGCCCCACCGGGGAGACCGCCACAATCAGGCGCTACACCCAATTAGTGGTGGGGCGCGCCGTGGGCGACTTGACGCTGGAGGCAAGTTGCGGTTATCCTTGCTGTTCTTTTGTTCGCGGATCGAGTTGAAGGCCGCGAAGGACGGCGGCGTCGTGGAAAGGAGCGAAGGTTGCTCGTGGCGAAAAGGAAACCTGTGAAACGCTCCCCGGCCGGCGGCAAATCCGGCCGGCGCGCCGCGACGAAGAAGCCGGCGGCGACGAAGCCGTCGCGCCCGGTTAAAGTTGCCGGGGCCAGGAAAGCGTCGTCGGTCGTCGCCAGGAAAAGTGCGCCTGCCAGGAAAGTCGCATCCGCCCGAAAAGTTGCGGCTGGCAGGAACAAGATGCCTGTCAGGAAAGCTGCGCCGACCGGAAAAACGGCATCCGCCGCGACAACGGTGTCCACCGGGAAAACGCCGTCCGCCAGGAAACCCGTGCCTGCCGGAAAATCGGGGCCCGCCAGGAAATCCACGTCTGCCCCGAAAATTGCGATTGCCGACCGAGGGTCGAAATCCGATCGCAAGAGTCACAAGAGCAATTCAAACAAGAGCAATTCAAAGGCCGTAAAAATCGCCGCGACC
Organism: Tepidisphaeraceae bacterium; assembly: GCA_035648595.1. GTDB lineage: Bacteria > Planctomycetota > Phycisphaerae > Tepidisphaerales > Tepidisphaeraceae > RYN-428. The sequence goes on along the minus strand of DASRLH010000182.1, from coordinate 16,552 downwards.
GTGACAGGCGGTGGCAACGCCAAGAAGCCGGGGAAGCCGCAATCTGTCCCCGCCCGCGCGGCCAAGCCCGCAATCAATCCGCCGCGCCCCGCGGCATCGGCGGCGCGCCCAAATTTATCCGCCAGGCCGGGCAGCACTGGCACGTCCAATGCTGCTTGGGCCTCGCATATGACTCCCGAAAACGGCAAACCCCGCAAGAACCAGTTCTCCACGCGGGAACTCGAGCATTTCCGCGACTTGCTCCTGGCCAAACGCCGGGAACTGATCGGCGATATGAGCTCCATGGAACGCGAAGCCCTGCGCACCAGCGGCGCGACGAATTTGTCCAATCTCCCGCTCCACATGGCCGACATGGGCACCGACAATTACGAGCAGGAGTTCACCCTCGGCCTGGTCCAAAAAGACCGCGACCTGCTCAAGGAAATCAACATGGCCCTGGCTAAAATCCAAAACGGCAGCTACGGCGTGTGCGAAGCCACCAGCCTGCCCATCAACAAGGAACGCCTGGAATTTCAGCCTTGGGTCCGCTTCTCCGTCGAACACCAACGCAAAATGGAACGCCACGGAAGATAGAAATCCTGGAGGAAAGACCCCGCTGATTTAAGGAACGTCGCGGCGACGGCGGCTAAAAATCCGAAATCCGAAGCACGAAATCCGAAACAAATCCAAAAGAACAAAGGGGAAATTTTCGAAACGAACGCGCATTGCGATTTGTGTTCATTCGTGCCCATTCGTGGCGTCCCCTTTTTTCGGCTTTTCCATTGGCCCCGTTGTTCCTCGGGCCCGTTTCCCTACAATCCCGACATGCCTGTTAGCCGCTTTTTTGCGTTGCGTTCGCCGATCGCGCTGATTTTATTTTTGGCGACGACCGTCGGCGGTTTGGCTGTGGATCAATGGGCCAAGTCGGCGGCGTTCAGCCGGCTCTGCGACGGCGTGGTCATCACCGACGATGGGCACGCTCAGGTTTTGAACCCGTCAACCGAGCGCTTCATTCCCGGCTGGCTGCACTTCACCGCCGTCGCCAACCAGGGCGCGGTCTTTGGGATTGGCCAAGGCCATCGGCTGCTGTTCATCGCGGTTTCGATAGCCGCCATCATTTTTATCGGCTACCTGTTTTCCATCAGCGGCCGCCAGCGGTTCTACCAGGTGGTGCTGGGCATGCTTATGGCCGGGGTGTTGGGCAACCTCTACGACCGCGTCACGCGCGGCTACGTGCGCGACATGGTTCATGCCTTGCCGCACAAATTTATCTTTGGCTATCCCGCGTTCCCCTGGATATTCAACGTCGCCGACTCGCTGCTGTGCGCGGGAGTGGCGCTGATGCTCCTGCATAGCTTTTTCACGCCAACCCACGCTCCCGGCGCCGATGCCAAAGCGGTACGACGTTAGTCTTGCGACGCAGCGAGAATTTGCGCAGAGTTACAAAGGCGCAAAGCCGCGAAGACACTCAGAGTGGGCGAGCCCGCAACCGAAAGAAAGGGGGAAACCACGAATGGGCACGATTGCACACGAATGAAGACAACCACGGAGGCACTGGGCCACGGAGGCGCATTGGACGCGACGTGACGCGACGCGCCACTTTGCAATCAATGAAAGAAAAACCAAATGTTCGTTTTTTGCATGGCTTCAATGAAATGCGCGGCTTGAGCCGAAAGCGCCTCCTTGCCTCCGTGGTGAAATTCTTCTCCGCGGAACTTACAAAGAATTTGGTCGCTCCACTGAAATCATCGAATTGCCTCTGCGTCTTAGCGTCTCCCATTCTCTGCGCAAATTTGCATCAGGTTATACCCCCATGGCCTCCCCCCTTTCAGATCTTGATCGTCGAATGCTCGCCCGCGCCGCCCGCCTGGCGATGAACGGGCGAGGGCAGGTCGAGCCCAATCCGATGGTCGGCTGCGTTGTCGTGCGGGACGGGCAAATCATTGGCGAAGGTTTCCACGAGCGTTGTGGCGGGCCACATGCCGAGCCCAATGCCCTTGCCGCCTGCGGGCAGCCGCCGCGCGGCGCGACGGCTTACGTCACGCTGGAACCCTGCTGCCACGAAAACAAAAGAACGCCGCCCTGCGTGCCGGCCCTCATCGCCGCCGGCCTGGCGCGAGTGGTCGTCGGATGCACCGATCCAAACCCGCAAGTCAACGGCCGGGGCGTCGCCCAACTCCGGGCGGCGGGGATCCAAATAGACGAAGCGGATGATCCGGCGTGCAAGCAATTGCTCGCCCCGTTCATCGCCGGCGTTGTGCATCGCCGGCCCTATGTCACGCTCAAATGGGCCCAAAGCGCCGACCGCAAAGTCGCCGGCCCCGCCGGCAAGCTCCAGCGGATCAGCAATCAACGCTCGCATAACATGGTCCATGATCTGCGCAGCCGCTGCGACGCGATCCTCGTCGGCATCGGCACGGTGATGGCCGATGATTGCCTGCTCACCGCCCGCGATGTTCCGCCGCTACGTCCGCTGCTACGCATCGTGCTTGACAGCCATCTACGGCTGCCGATGGATAGCCAACTGGTTCGCACAACCGATACCGGCCGCGTGATCATTATCTGTTCAAAAGAAGCCGCCGATCAATCCGGCACGCGCGTGCCGCTCGCCGCCGCCGGCGTGGAGATTTTTCCCGTCTCCTGTGCCGCCCCTGGCCGGCTCGATCTGCGCAGCGCGATAGAAGTGATCAGCGAACTGGGCGTCACCCACCTCCTGGTTGAGCCGGGACCAACCCTGGCGCAAAGCTTTCTGGAAGATGATATCTGGGACCGGGCCTGGGTGTTTGAGTCGCCGATGAACATTGGCGACGCCGCCGCCCCCACCGCTCCGAAAACCCCGCCCAACCCCGTCGCGTCCATGGCGCTCGACGGCGACGTGCTGACCGAATTCCTGAACCCGGCGGGCGTCTATTTCGGATTGTTCCCCTCGGCCGATTTCGTGCGGGCCACGGCCGGCGTCGTATAGGTGCTGGGGCAGGCACATCGGCGGAGGTCGTCGGCGCGCGCGGTCTGGCGTCCCATCATCCTTCACGATCACGGATAATCTTTGCCCTGAATCGCGAGCGCGCGCATTTCATCCTCTGTCATCGTATCCGCGGCATCACCGGCTCATCTCCAAATCGTGTGTCTTCGCCAAACCTTCCGCGTCGCCGCGATTGACGGCGACCACTGCCGTCCAACGCGCGGGCACGGATAGTGTTATGTGATCCGGCGTGGACGTTTTTATCTTACATCCCGTGACCGCGGCGAACCTGGCCGTCTTGATTCCAAGGGATTCGCGGTTGAGCGTGAGCGTGAGGTCCACGGCTGGGCCGGGATTGCGAATGGCGAAGAAGTATCCGCGATGGGCGCTGCCGAAGCGCTCGCACCATGGAGCGGTTTCACCCTTTACGGCGGGCAGTTGCGCCGTCACATGCGCGTACGGCACCGGCTCCCACCCCGCCGCCCCCAGCGCGTTGTAGATCGGAATGTAGGCGCGCTACAGATGCCGCTGCGATTTGAGTTGCGCGACGATAATCCATCTTCCCCAGCAGCTTGTCGCCGATCATATCGACGACGTAAAACCCGCCGGGTGAGCCGTTGAGCTTGAGCGCGGCGCCGTCCATGCTGACGGCTGCCACGGAAGCGTCGGCTTCTTTGAACTTCAATGACAGGCCGTCTTCGGTTGAAACCGTCGCCGCGGAACTCAAGGCGACGAAGAAAACGAGGGCTGAGGCGAAGGCGAATATGGAACGCATTGGATCAGAATCCTTGTTTTCGGCATATCCTCGCGGGCGAGGCTCTTGATTGCCATTCAATTCCAAGTACAATGTCTTCCCTCTGGCGTGGTTCATCACTTTCCTACCGAGCAACCCGGGCCGGCCACCAAATCGACGAACACCGTCCCGAAAACCCGGACGAAGTTGGAACCCGCGATATGATGCCTATCCACAATCCCTTTCGTCGCTTTGCTTTCTGGGACAATCCTCGGATCGCGCTGTTTGCGCTTTGGGGCGGTGCGCTTGTGGTGCTTTCGGTTGTGTCCGGGTGTAGACATCACAACGCGGCGCGTCCATCCCCATCCCCCGCACCGCCTGCGCAATCCGCATCGCCGGCGCGACCGGCGACAAAGCCATACGGCCTTTCCAGCCGCGCGATCTGGACGGCTTCCAAAGTGCATGGCACGCCCGAGTCGCCCGATCCATTTCTCGCCGAGCGGCTCTTTCCGAAAATCAAGTTCTATCAGCCGCTCGATATTGAATTCGCCCCCGGCGGCAATCGCGTCTTTGTGGTGGAGCAGACGGGGAAAATCTACTCGTTTCCCAATGTGCCTGATTCGGAAAAGGCCGACCTGCTAGTGGACATTTCAAAGGCCAACGGGCTGGACAAAATCAAGAAACTCACCGGCATCAATGTGTATGGCCTGGCCTTCGATCCGGACTTTCAGAAAAACCATTACTGCTACATCTGCTATGCCCTGGCTTTCCCATCCGCCCCGGCGCGCGAGGCGGTGGCGATTAACCGTAATGGGTCGCGGCTGTCGCGCTTCATGGTGAGCGATGCCGATCCGCCCACCATTGATCTGGCCAGCGAAACCAGCCTGCTTCAATGGGAAGGCGGCGGGCATAACGGCGGCTGCGTGAAGTTCGGGCCCGACGGTGATCTGTACCTGTCCACCGGAGATAATGGCGACCCCAATCCGCCGGATCCATTCAACATCGGCCAGAACGTCGGCGATCTGCGCTCCAAGATTCTGCGGATCGACGTGCGCCATTCATCCGCGGACCAGCCCTACGTTATCCCCGCCGACAACCCGTTCGTGAATATGCCCGGCGCGCGCGGCGAAGTGTTTTGCTACGGCCTGCGCAATCCCTGGCGCATGAACTTTGACCGCGCGACCGGCAACCTGTGGGTCGGCGACGTGGGCTGGGAATTGTGGGAATCGGTGGTTTGCGCCCAGTCGGGCGGCAACTACGGTTGGAGCATCTTGGAAGGCCCCAACCCGGTTCACCCCACCGGCCCGCGCGGGCCCACGCCGATCACGCCGCCGCTGATCGCCCTGCCGCACACGGAATCCGATTCGCTCACCGGCGGGATCGTCTACCACGGCAAGCGCCTGCCGGCGTTGCAAAATCAGTACATCTTCGGCGATTGGGAAACCCGCCGGGTGTGGGGCGCACCGTGCAAGGGCAAGACGCTGGGCAAATATGGCGTGCTTGCGCAAACGCAGTTGCGCGTGGTCGCGTTTGGCGAGGATGCCGATGGCGAAATGTACATCGTCGATTACGAAGGCGGCGGCATCTGGCGCCTCGCCCCCAACCCGGCATCGGGCAGACAAAGCGACTTCCCGCGCAAACTCAGCGAGACGGGGCTGTTCAAAAGCGTCCTCGGGCAAGTCCCCAACACCGGGGTTATTCCCTTCGCAATCAACTCGCCGCAGTGGGTGGATGGCGCGGTCGGCGAACATTTCGTGGCGCTGGCCTCCGCGGAAAACATCTCCGACGACTACAAGGAAAACAAACGCATTTTCCCCAAGGGCATGGTGCTGGCGCGCACGCTGTCACTGGAGTTGGCGCCCGGCAACGCCGCCACGCGAAAAAAGCTCGAGACGCAGCTTCTGCATTTCGACGGGCGGCAATGGCACGGATATTCCTACGCATGGAACGACGAGCAATCCGATGCCGCCTTGGTGGATGGAGGCGGCCTGGATAAGCCGTTGCACCTCAACGATCCCGCCGCGCCCGGCGGCAAACGCCTGCAAACCTGGCACTATCCATCGCGCGCCCAGTGCATGACCTGCCATACCAGTTGGACGGGATACGCGCTGGCGTTTAATGAGGCGCAGATCGATCGCGATGCGCGATTCGCGGCTGCCGATGGGCACGCGGGTGCAAAGACGGGCGCGGGCGGTGCTAGCGGCGCGAATACTTCGGCAAATGCGGGCACGATTGTTGATGGGCAGCTTCGTGCATTTCGCCATGTGGGCCTGCTCCCGTATCCAAAGCCGCCGGAACCGCCCAAGCCTGGCGAGCCTCCGCCTGCCCCCGAAGTTCCGATCGTCCTGGCCGATCCGTACAACGCGAAAAGCAGTCTCGACTCCCGCGCCCGCTCCTATCTGCACGTCAATTGCTCGGTCTGCCATCGCTTCGGCGGCGGCGGGGCCGCGCTGATCGATCTGCGCGAGAACATCACGCTCGATGAAACTAAGCTGCTCACCGCGCCGATGCTCGGCGCCTTCGAGATTCTCCAGCCGCGTATTGTCTGCGCGGGGGATGAAAGCCGGTCGGTGCTTTATTACCGGATGGCCAAGAGCGGCGCCGGCCATATGCCGCACATGGGCGCGACGCTGACCGATGAGCGCGGGCTGGAATTGATTCGGCAATGGATCGATTTGCAAAAGGCGGCGGAAGTGGAACACCCGGACGCCGGTGGCGCTCCCCCCGCCGCCGAGCAGGCCGTCGCGCTACAGGCGCTGAAGTCGGGCGCGGACAGCGCCGCCGCGATGCGGGTGATCGATGCGTTGCTGGCCACGACGAATGGCGCGCTCAAGCTGGTCGCTCTGTTGGACTCCGGCAAAATCGCCGTCGCGCTGCGCGATCAAATCATCCATCGCGGCTTGGCCGCGCCGCGGGACTCGGTGCGTGATCTGTTTATTCGCTATGTGCCGCCCGATCCCAACCAGGCCCCGAAATTGGGCGCAAATCCCAACATTGAAAAACTGCTGGCCCTGCCCGGCGACATCGAGCGCGGCAAAAATGTCTTCTTCCAGACCGCCGGCGGATTGTGCTCCAAGTGCCACATCGTCAATCACGAAGGCCTGGATTTTGGCCCCGATCTGACAAAGATCGGCATGAAGTACGCCAAAGCCGACCTCCTCGATAACATCATGCATCCGTCCAAAACCATCGCCGCGGGTTATCAGACCTACGCGGTGCAAAAGAAGGACGGCGAAATTATCTCCGGCTTCATGGTGTCGCAGACGGATGATGAAATGGTGATCAAGGATGCACAGCGAAAGCTGATTCACATCGCCAAAGCAGACGTGTCCAAATCCAAGCCGCTGGCGGTTTCCGCAATGCCCGAAGGGCTGTTGGCCGACCTGGACGCGCGCCAGGCCGCCGATCTGCTGGCGTTTTTGGCGTCGCTGAAATAGACACCACGCCATTCGTGGATTCAGATCCTTTAATGTGACATGGGGCGCCCCGCCCGTGCCGACGGCTGTAGAGTAGGGAAATCGATGGATCCTGAGTTCCATGCAACACGCACGGGCGGGACGCCCGTGTCACAATTGAGGTGCATTTCCCGGCCTGACACCCTCTGGTTTATGCCACAGATGAATAGCGCGTAGGGTTCGCTTCAGCGAACGCGGCCCGCTTCCGTGGTTTGGGCGACGGCGTTCGCTGAAGCGAACCCCACGCGCGATGCCGGGCGTTTTCACATCCTTATCGGACCCGTCATCTTCCTGGGTCGTTTCCGTAATAGCCCAATCGCTCTGAATACCGATAGCCTTGTCACGGGAACCGACGATACGTTGAAACGCGCAAGGTTGAGCAGCAGGTAATGCCCGATCCGATCACGATATTATTTGCCGGCGGCGGGACCGGGGGGCACTTGTATCCGGGCATCGCGGTGGCACAGGCGCTGCGCGAGCTGATGCCCGAGGCGCGGCCGTTGTTTCTATGCACCGAGCGGGAGATCGACCGGGTGATCCTCGAGCCGGGCGGATATGACTTCATCCCCCAGCCCATCGTCCCACCGGCGATCAGCGTCAGCGGCTTGCTGCGGTTCTGGAAGAGCTGGCGCGAAACGCGCGATCTGGTGCGCAGGGTGTTGCGGGAGCGCCGCCCCGCCGCCGCCCTGGGATTGGGCGGGTATGCGGCGGGCGTGGCCATCCGCGAGTCGGCGGCGCGAAAAATCCCGTGTGCTCTGCTGAATCCAGATGTCGTGCCCGGCAAAGCCAACCAATTTCTGATGAAAAAGGCGCAGGCCGTCTGCTGTCAGTTTGATGCGACGGCGGATCACGTATCCGTGGCCGACCAGGCGAAGCTCAAAGTGACCGGCTGCCCCATCCGCGCCGACATCCGCCGGCTTCCCCCGCGCGAGGAGGCCGCCGCCCGGCTGAGCCTCGACCCGCGGCTGCTCACGCTGGTGATCACCGGAGCGTCCCTTGGCGCGAAAACGGTGAATGAAGCCGTGCTGACCATGCTCGGCGGCATTGAGCTGCGCGGCTGGCAGGTGCTGCACCTCTCGGGCCGCGAGCAGGCCGATGCGGTGCGGGCCGGATATCGCGCCCTGGCCGACGCGGGAACCCAAATCGGCGCCCGCATCATCGACTTCACCCCCGCCATGGCGGATGTTTGGGCGATCGCGGACCTGGCCATCAGCCGCTCGGGCGCCAGCAGTTGCGCCGAGCTAACGGCCAGCGGCGTGCCGTCGCTGCTTATGCCCTACCCGTATCACAAGGACATGCACCAGCGCGTCAATGCCGAAGTCTTGGCAAACGCCGGCGCCGCCCTGCTCGTGGAAGACGAGAAGGATGCGCGAAAAAACGCGGACAAGCTGCGGCCCATGGTCGAAACGCTTCTGTACGACGCCGGCAAGCGCAGCGCGATGTCCCAGGCCGCAAAGAAACTCGGCAAGCCGGACGCGGCTGCCAACGTGGCGCATGTGGTGGTCGAACTGACGCGGGATAAACAGTGACCCGATGTGGTTGTGTCAGGATGGGCGAGGCGCCAAAAATCCGAAATCCGAAGCACGAAATCCGAAACAAGCTCAAAATTCAAATGAAGAAATCTCAAAAGAGCCCGGCGGATACACCTTTGAATTTTCCGCCTTTTCTGTTTTTGAAATTGTTTCGGATTTCGTGCTTCGGATTTCGGATTTTGAACCTCTACTCGGGTTGACCTCCGGCTGATTCGCACGACCCTTCCCCTTGTATCCACGAGGTTGTATCATGTCATCCATCATGCACAACGCTGTCAGCGAGTTGCGAACGGAATCGCGCTCCGCCGGCTCCAGGAGCCGGTTTACAGGGCGGCGCGTCCATTTCATTGGCATCGGGGGAAGCGGCATGAGCGGCTTGGCGCGCATGCTGCTCGACAGCGGGGCCGCCGTCAGCGGGTCGGAACCCAAGCCCAACCAGCAAACCTTTGATCTCATGCGGCGCGGCGTAAAAATCAGCCGCACGCAAAGCGGGGAACTGCTTTCGCGCGATATCGATCTGGTGGTCCGCACCGCCGCGGTGCCGGAGACTAATGGCGAATATCTCACCGCCCGCGCCATGCACTTGCCGCAGATGAAGTACGCGGAATTGCTGGGGCAGGTGATGGCGGAGCGGCTGGGGGTGGCGATCGCCGGCACACATGGCAAATCCACCACGACCGCCATGACCGCCTTTGCCCTTCTCGCATGCGGGGCCGATCCAAGCTTCGTGGTCGGCGGCACCGTTGCGCAGTTGGGCGGCGGCAGCCATTCGGGCGCGGGGGCATCGTTTATTGCCGAGGCCTGCGAGTACGACCGCAGTTTCCACAATCTGCGCCCCACCATCGCCTGCATCACGAACATCGAAGCCGATCATTTGGACTGCTATCGCAATTTGCAGGAGATCATCGAGAGCTTCCGCACCTTCGCGCAGTTAGTGCCGGCGGATGGGCTGGTGCTGGCCAACGGCGCCGACGCCAACGTGCATGAAGCCCTGCGCGGGATCAAGGCGACGATCCAAACCATCGCGATCGACGGCCCGGCCACCTGGTCCACGCGAATCGTCGGCGAGGAAGCCGGCTGTTATCGCGGGGAAGTGCTCTACGACCGCAAGCCGGTCGCGCGGCTTTCGCTGAGCGTCGCGGGCCTGCACAATTTGTTTAACGCGACGCTGGCGATTGCCGCCTGCAACGCCTGCGGCGTTGATCCGGCGGCAGCGGCAGCGGCCGTCGGGCGCTTCACCGGCGTCGATCGGCGCATGACCGAAATGGGCCGATTCAACGGCGCTATCGTCGTCGATGACTACGGGCATCATCCCACCGAAATTCGCGCCACCCTCGCCGCCCTTCGCGGCAAGTATCGCCCGCAACGGCTGATCTGCGTCTTCCAGCCCCACCAGGCCAGCCGGACCCGGCTGCTGCTCGAGGATTTTGGCAAAGCGTTTACAGATGCCGATGAAACCGTGATGCCTGATATTTACTATGTGCGCGACAGCGACGCCGAGCGGGCCCGCACCAGCACGCCGGATTTGGTCGAGCGCATCACCGCCAACGGACAGCGCGCCCGGCATCTGCCGAAATTCGAGCAGATCACCGAGTATCTTCGCGGTGAAGGACGCGATGGAGATCTGATCGTGACGATGGGCGCGGGGAATGTTTGGGAGATTGGACGGGATTTGGTGCAATGACCACGATGCGAATCGCAACCGCCAATCCATTCGCCGGCCTTGAGGAGGTCGTGACGGAAAACGTCCCGCTGGCGCCGCGCACCTGGTACCGGATCGGCGGGCCGGCCCGCTGGTACGTGCAGCCGCGAAATCCCGAGGAGCTGCGCGACGCGGCCATTCGTTGCGTCGAGAACGACATCACCATCCATGTGCTTGGGCTGGGCGCGAACCTGCTGGTCGGCGACGCCGGCGTCAGCGGCGCGGTCTTCCGGCTCGATGCCGAGTATTGGCGGCGGGTGAAATTCGAGGGCACGCGCGTCGAAGTCGGCGCGGGCGCCGACATGCAAAAGCTCATCCTGCGCACGGTGCGCCAGGGGTTGGAGGGAATCGAATGCCTGGCCGGTATCCCCGGCACGCTGGGCGGCGGAATCCGCATGAATGCCGGCGGAAAGTTCGGGGACCTGGGAGCGGTCGTCACCAAGGTGCAGGTCATGGACGCGCACGGCGTACTGTTCGACCGCAACAAGGACGACCTGGTCTTCGAGTACCGAAACACCAACATCATGTCCCCCTTCATCCTGGGCGCCACCCTCGAACTTCAGGAGGAAGACCCCGACCGCATCATGCAGCGCACCAAGGAAATCTGGATATACAAGCGCAACAGCCAGCCGCTCAACACCAAAAACTGCGGCTGCATCTTCAAAAACCCGCGCGGCATGAGCGCCGGCGCCCTGATCGACCAGGCGGGCCTCAAGGGCATGCGCGTGGGCGGGGCCGAAGTCAGCGCCAAGCACGCCAACTTCATCATCGCCCACCCCGGCTGCCGCGCCGAGGACTTGATGAAACTTGTCAAAATCATCCGGGAAAAAGTGTATGAGAAGAATCAGGTGGTGCTCGAGAGCGAAGTGAAAATCTGGGCCTGAAGCACGCAAGGCGGCAAGCGCCTCGACTCTGAAGAGAAGACAACCACTGAGACACCGAGGCACGGAGGCGCGCTCTGCACGACACGCCATCTTCCCAAAAATGTTGAATGGATTTTAGTTGACGATGGATGTTCTTATGAAAGTAACCGTTCTTTTCGGCGGCCCCAGCGCCGAGCGCGAGGTGAGCCTGGTTAGCGGGCAGTCGGTGATCGATGGGCTGCGATCCATGGGACACGAGGTGTTTGGCAGCGACGTTTCGCCGACCAATCTTTCGGGGCTGGATCAGCCGGCAGACGTGATCTTTCCCGTTTTGCATGGGCAGTTTGGCGAAAGCGGGGAACTCCAGGAAATTCTCGAACAGCGCGGATTGCCGTTCGTCGGCAGCAGCGCGGCGGCGTCGCGGCTGGGAATGGATAAGGTGGCGACCAAGCGGGCGTGGGAAGTCGCGGGGCTGCCGACGCCGGCTTACAAGGTTATTACTTCCACCGACGCCGCGCCATCCTTGATTAACCAACCATGCGTCGTGAAGGCGATCAGCAGCGGCAGCAGCATTGATGTCTTCGTCTGCAAGGAACCGGCAACATGCGCCGCCGAGGCAACGCAGGCCATCGAGTCGGTCCTCGCCCGGCACGATCGCGCGCTCATCGAGCGGTTCATCGACGGAATCGAGTTGACCGTCGGCTTGCTCGAAGAACAACCGCTGGCGCCCATCCGCATCGTGCCCAAGGGCAAGTTCTTTGACTTCAAGGCCAAGTACAACGCCGCCGATACCGAGCACCGATTCGATCTGGGTATTCCACCGGGCATCGCGGAAAACGTCCGCGAGCTGGCGAAGACGGCGAACGCGGTGGTCGGCGGGCGCGACTTGGCGCGCATAGACGTGATGCTCGACGAGCGGCACAGTCCATTCCTGCTGGAGATCAACACGCTGCCCGGCTTCACGCCAAAAAGCCTCCTCCCCGAGGCCGCCAAGCATGCGGGAATTGAATTCGGGCCGCTGGTGGATCGGCTGGTCCGCCGGGCGTACGCCCGGCATCGGGCGGCGGCGTGAATCATGGCCAGGGTTCGCAAAGCGGTCATCCCGACAGCCGGATGGGGCACGCGCCACTACCCGGCTTCCGCCGCTGTTCCCAAGGAATTTTTCCCGCTGGTTGATCGCGACGGAATCACCCGCCCGGTGATTCAGAACATTATTCAGGAGGCGGTCGATTCAGGGATCGAGCAAATCTGCATTGTCATCGCGCCCGGCCAGGAAAAAGTTTACCGCCAATATTTCGGCCCGCCCGATCCTCACCGAATACGCGCATTGGCCGGCAAGGATTGGGCGATCCGCGAATCACAAAACATTGCGGAATTGGGCGAGCGATTGGTCTTTGTCGAGCAGGCAACGCCAGAGGGATTTGGCCATGCCGTCTATCAGGCACGCAAATTTGTCGGCGATAATCCGTTCCTGCTGATGCTCGGCGATCATGTGTACATCAGCGACGCAAAAGAGCGTTGCGCCAGGCAGATCATCGAAGTCTACGAACAGCACACGCCGGCCGCAGTCACCGGCGTGCAACTGACGCCCGCATCCGAACTGCATTTATTCGGCGTCATCGCCGGCGAACCCATCGACCCCGCCGCCGGCGTATACCGCGCGCGGTGCATCATCGAAAAACCATCGGCCCAGCAAGCCCGCCAATCGCTGGTGACGCCCGGCTTGGCCGACGGCCAATATCTGGCCCACTTCGGCCTGCACGTCTTCTCACCGGAAATCTTCGATTCCCTGAAATACCTGATCGCCAACAACCAGCGCGAGCGCGGCGAAGTGCAACTGACCACTGCACAGGAACACCTTCGCCGCCAGACCGGGAATTATTTGTGCAAAATTGTTGAGGGCCGGCGCTTTGACACCGGCAATCCACTAGGCCTGTTAAAGACACAAATTGCCCATGCGCTCCAAGGAATCCACCGCGACGAATCGCGCGCGGCATTTGCCGCCGACGAATAAGCGCAAAAAATGAGCCTGTGGCACCGTCGTGCGCTTTGTGGAAGAAGCCGTTACCGTATCACGCGCGTCTCGCCCGTGCGACTGGCGCGGTAGTCGAGAAATTACGGCATTTCAATTTTGAAATCACCCTGCACGGGCGGGACGCCCGTGTCACGACGAGGGCAAGTAATTACCGGCTCCAAATACCAAGCTATAGACTTTGTTCTGCATGAAAAGGGGCGGAAGTCGAATGCGCCTCCGTGCCTCCGTGGTGATTCCTTCGCGTGGCAGTCGCGAATTGTCAGGTCACCGCGTCGCCTGGTCGTAATAACCGACGAAGTAGAGGAAGCGGTTTTGGTCGAGGATGGGGACGCCCAGTTCGATCGCCTTTGATTGCACGCTCATGTAATTGCTGAGGTCCGCCTGCTCTTTCTCGCGGCGGGCAGTGTCGGTGGGGCTGGGGTTGCTGTCTGGCAGATTGTGAACCTGGGGCTCGCGGCCCATCACCAGGAAATCGGTATTGACGGTCACGTTGGTGCTCAACCGGCCGCCCCATTGCTCGACGAGCCGTTCCATTACGCGGGCATCGCCGGGGCTGGGCTGGTTCAGGTTGGCCAGGTCAAAATCGCCGTACACCACGAACTCAAACTTGGTGTGCGGGTTGTAGACCAAATTCATTATGATGTCGCCTTCGATGATGTGTTCACCAGTGGCGACGCGGATGATGCGGCATTCGCTGCCGCCAGGCAGCACGCGGATCACCTCAATGGATGCCTTGCCCGCGGGCAGCTCTTCGCCCTGGCGGCCGTTGGCGGGTTTCAGCGGAGGCAGGCCTTTGTGCTTGTCGTAGACCTCGAAGGTGAGGCCCGCCGGCACCTGCTGGCCCTGGCCCTGGCTGATGTAAACCGTATTGTCACCCGGCACGCGCGTGATCGTGCCGGACGCGTGCCGCAATGAGATGGACGGATCGATTCGATAGTTATTCAATTTTACGATCAGGCCGGTCACCCTTGTTTGAAGCGTCTTGATCGTCGCCTGTAGCTTGGAAATCTCCGTGGCGGCGGTGGCCGCCTGCTGTTGCGAGGCTTTCACCGAGACATCCGCGCTGCTTTGAATCTGGCTGACGTTCTGCGTGATGCCCGCTTCCCGGGCGGCGAGCTTGGCGTCGGCGTCGCTCGCCAGCTTCACGGCCGCGGCGATCTGCTGATCCTTGGCCGCCAGCAACGCCTCGCGCTCCTTGGTCACTTGCGTGATCTTCTCGTTGGCGGCTTTCAGATCGCCTTGCAATGAAACCACGTTGGCGTTGAGCGCGATGATCTGCTGCGTGAGGCGGCTCAATGACCCAAGCAAGTTATCGGAGCCCAGAGGCGCCGCCGGGCTGGAGATGCCCGCCAGGTCCTTGTTCATCGCCTGCAGGGCGCGGGCGGTGTTGGCGGCGACGGCATCGGGGTTGGTCGCGGCGCCGGTGATCAGCCTGGCCTCGGCGCCGCGCTGCTGAACCGCAAGCTCGATAGCATCCTGCGTCGAATGGGCCGGCCCTTGCGTGAGCGCCTGCACGTCGGGGTTGCTGAAATCTTTCTCGGTGACATACGTCGCGTATTTGTTGATGTCCGCGACATGGTGCTGCGATTCAGCCTGCCATTGCGTGCCGTAGTAAATGGCAAAGATCGCCGAAGCGACGAAGAGGATGACGAAAACCACCAGCGCGGTGATAAGCCCGGCACGGGAACCTTGCGGGTTGGGAGCGATGCGTGTCATGGGAGAGTCTCCAGGGTGCGGTATGCTGCATCCGGCCGCGGCGGGCGTTCCGCCGACTCCGGGGCGGGCGACACTCTACATCTTTTGCATAGGCCCGGTCAAGCAAAACGGCCGATGCGCTTCCTACGCATCGGCCGTTTGGAGCCTGCGAATCCTTTCGCACTCTTCCCTGATTGTTTTGCACGGGATCGGTCGTTGCGGACCGTGCCTGCCGCCCGGTGGAGATCAAAATCCGAAATCCGAAATCCGAAATCCGAAACAAGCTCAAAATTCAAAGAAGAAAGCTCAAAAGAAAACTACGCGGACGCGACATTTGAATTTTCTGCTTCTCCTACATTTGGATTTGTTTCGGATTTCGTGCTTCGGATTTCGGATTTTTCTCCTTGGATTGGCACTACCACATGTCCCTCGACCAGTTCTTCCAGAAATTGAGCCAGTCCTTCGTCGGCATTGCCCCCGATCACTCGTTTGGCGACGGCTTGCACTTCCGGGCGGGCGTTGCCCCTTTGCGACGCCCAGGCCCGCATTGCGGATCATGGGGATGTCGTTGACGTCATCGCCGATGGCGACAATCTGCGCCGGCTCGACGCCATGCCGACGGGCGACGTGAAGCACGCCTTCCCATTTGTTCACCGCCGGGTCGAAGACTTCCAGCACTTCCATGCCGGTGGACGGCACCCGCAGATTCTGGGCGATGATGCGCTCGCCGAAGCACTCATCGAGAAGCCGCTTCACCTCGCCGATCTGGTTCGATGCCGCACAAATTCCCACGCGAAGGGTGTGCTCGTGCGGATAGTTGCCGAGCCTGGCGATTTTGCGCACCTTGGAATCGGTGACCTTCATCCACTGTTGCGTGGCGGCGTTGAGCGGCAGATCGCCGGTCATCAGGTAATCGACGCCGGCGGTTCCGGTATCCTGTAGCACTAAGACGGCATGACCCTGGGTTTCCAGAAAGTCGCAAACCGAGGCCGCCAACGCCGGCTCCATCATCGTGCGATGCAGGGTGACGCGCTGGTGCGTGTCGATCACCATGGCCCCGCCGACAAATACCGCCGTCGGCCAATGCCCGACCGTGTCGAGAATGGCCCGGCTCTCGGTCCAATTCCGGCCCGTCGCGAAGCAAACCAGCAATCCCGCCGCCAGGCACTTTTGAACCGCCTGCCTGGCGCGAGGCGTCACCTCGCCGCGCGGGGAAAGGAGCGTTCCGTCCAAATCGATTGCGATCATCCGATACTGAGGCATCCGGGCTGCAACTCGCTACATGTTTCACACGACGGCAGGCAGTCTATCGACGCCGCGAGCCAATGCAAGAAAATTCTGATCTATCAACAGGCGATTCCACCATTCGTCGGGGATGCGGGTTCCACCTGCCGCTACTGGCAGTATTGAGACTGCGGATTCGGGGTACTGGTTTCGAGCCGTTGAATGGGTTGATCGTATCACGGGCGTCTCGCCTCATCTTTCGTCACATTTTTTCCAGTCCAGCCGCCCGCGCGCCCATGACCATCAGGTGAAGGTCATTCCATCCGCGCCAGAGGGTGAGCCAGCCGGGTGGGCCGTCGGACTTGCGGTTTT
>DASRLH010000181.1:0-2876 GCA_035648595.1 Tepidisphaeraceae bacterium | reverse complement strand
CCCCTCCGCCCCCGCCGAGCCTCCGCTGCCGATGGTCACCGCCGAGGTGATGATTTTCTCGATGGCGCTCATCGGCGCGATAACGCCGCGATTGCGGATCACCGATTCCATCACATCCGCGATCCCATGCCCCTCGCGCGCCCGCACGACGTAGACCACGAAACACCCCACAGCCAATCCCCCCAGGGCCGGCAGCGCGATGAGCAGCCAGATGCCGTGCCCATAGAGAAATTGCTCGCTTTGCGAGGTATAAAGGAGATCGCGCAGGGCATTGATGGCGCGGTGGAAGACCAGCGCAGCCGCCGCCGTGATCACGCCCACCAGGATCGCCATGGGCAGCAGGATGTAATGCTCGGCCAACCCAAAGCGCGTCATCAGGCGCGTCATCAGCAGGCGCGATTGAAGTCCGAGATTTGCCACTGTTGGAGCCATCGCCCGACAACCATACCCATCTTTCGCATCCGCACCATACGGTGTGTCCAACGGGTGAATTAACGTGACGCATCTTTCCCACAGCCCCGCGCAAACGCAGTCGATTGCCGCTGAATTTGCCCAGACGCTTCGCGGCGGCGAATGCCTTGCGCTCGAGGGAGACCTGGGCGCGGGAAAGACCCAATTCGTGCGCGGCCTGGTCGCCGGTCTTGGCGGGGATGTACGGGCGGTGAGCAGCCCGACGTACGTTTTGCTCAATGTCTACAACACCGGCCGCCTGACCGTCTATCATCTCGACGCCTACCGCGTCAGCGGGGCCGAGGATTTCGAGGCGATTGGCTTTTCAGAGTTGCTGGAGCAAGGAGGAGTGGTCGTGGTGGAGTGGGCGAGCCGCGCGAAAGAGCTTCTGCCGGCGGATCATGCGGCGGTGCGCATTGATGTGATCGGGAGGCGGGAACGGCGGATTCAAATTGGAGAGGCTTTCTGAATTGTAAGGAAGGATTGGCGTCGCCGTATCAACGGCGTCTCGCCCGTGCTGATGGGCTGGCAGTAGAGCAATTGGGATCATTCCTAATCTTAAAGCACCCAGCACGGGCGGGACGCCCGTGATACGACGAGTTTGTTCGCAGATCCAATTCGGCCGTGCTGATTTCAGTCGGTTGAAGCGCTACCGTTATAAACTTTGGCAAGTTTTCGTCTGGCGGCAAACGCAGGATATGGTTAGGTTTTCGCGCACAGGGCGCAACAGCGCATCGGGTGCAATCTGGAGGAACGCAATGTCACGCATGTTACGCACGATGATGCAACTCCGCAGGCTGGCGAGTCTCGCACTGCTTGGGGTGGTTTTGCTGGCCGCGCCGGCGGGGGCGACGGCGCCGCCGGAGGTGCGCGACAATGCCCGCCTGTTCGATCCGCCGACGATCGAGAAGGTCAACGCAATCGTCCAGGAAATCCAGCAGCGGTTTCACAAGGATCTCACCATCGAAACATTTGCCGAGCTGACCGAAGGGCAAAAGCAGGCGATCGCGGCCGGCGGGAAGGCCGGGAAGGAAGAGTTCTACGAGCATTGGCTGCGCCAGGAAGCGCAGGCCGCCGGCACGGATGGCGTGTTTATTTTGATTGTCCAGAATCCGGGCCGGCTGCAGGTGGGCGTGGGCGATGTCACGCGAACGCGCGCATTCACCATCGCCGACCGCGATGAATTGCGGGATGGGATGCTCAAGGATTTTCGGGCCAGGGAATTTGACAAGGGACTGATCACCGGCGCGACGTTTGTGCTGCGCAAGATGGAGCAGAATCTGGGCGGCCACCCGCCGATTACCAGACCCGGCTTGCCGGGTAATCCAGGCGGTCCGACGACGCGGCCTGTAGAATCAGGTGTTCCATCCACTCGCCCAACAACGCGCCTGGCCCCTGCCTCAACTACTGAACCCAAATCCAGCACGCTCCCGTCGCCTGGCAATGACGCATCGCACCGCGACGGGACGGCTGATAGCCCCAAATCGAATGATTCGCCTAAGACGCAGGCTGGCGACAAATCGGATGGGGCGGATAAGTCGGCTTCACATCCAAAGCCGGATGCCGGATCGGGCACTGAGTTGAACAAATAGGGAATTGTCCGGCGGACCATCCGCCAGACCTGGAGGTTTCATGCCGCGTGTGTTGAGATTTATCGTGCCCGTGTTGACGTTGCTGACGCTGGGCGTTTGTGCCTTACCGGCCGCCGAAATCCCGCGGGGCGTGCGGGACGAGGCGCATTTTTTTTCCGCCGATGCCATCACTGCGGCCGATGCGATCATCAATCAAATTTGGACGACACATAAGAAGGATGTGCTGGTCGTGACATACGCCGCCATTCCAGCGGATCAGCAGGATGAATTCAAAGCGCTGGGAAAGGAGGCGTTCTATGAGGATTGGGCGCGGAAAATTTGGAAGGAAAACCACGCCAACGGCGTCGTGGTTCTGGCAACAGGAAACCCCGCGTATCTACAGGTGAACGTGGGTGATGAAACGCGCAAACGAGCGTTTACGCTCGGCGATCGTGATCGATTGAGAGCCGACCTTCTGTCGGCTTTCAAGCAGAAGAATTTCGATGCCGGCTTGTTGGACGGCCTGCGCTCGATCCAGTCCCGGATGAACCAGAACCTTCGCGGCAACGGCGCATCTGCCGGCGCGGCTGCACCCGGCGCCGGCGCGCGTTCGACAGGAACGGGAACCGGCAGCAGCACGGGCACTGGCCCCGGCAGCCCCAACCGCACCATCAACTCTCCCACGGGCGGCGGCTTCCCGATCTGGGGTTGGATGTGCGCGGGCATCGGCATCCTGGTGATCGTGTTTCTCGCCATCAGCGCGATGAATCGCCGGCGCATGTACGGTGGCCCCGGCAGCGGCGGAGGACCCGGTTACCCACCTCAGGCCGGCGGGTATCCTCAAGGCGGATATCC
>DASRLH010000180.1:0-36562 GCA_035648595.1 Tepidisphaeraceae bacterium | reverse complement strand
GGGCGACGCCGCCGCATGCGCGCATGGAACCGCCGTCGCTGCGATCCCCTGCCTATTGTCCACGCTCTCCCTTGGCTCATTGGAACCCATTCGCGTAAACTTGCCATATCCCGGACGCCTGTGGCGGGACGCCCGTGTCACGACCGAGGTTGCCGTTCTCGGACTGACACCATCTTGGCTTTGCCATTCTCGAAGCGGGTCGGCGCGCCTTGGCAATTTCGAATTCATGCCTCCGTCAGCACGTCCTTATAGGGGATCGAGCCTGCACCGCCCTTTTCTTCATACTGGCGGAGTTTGCGTTGAAGCGTGCGGACGGAGATGCCCAGGCGGTCGGCGGCGTGGGTGCGGTTGCCGCCGCACTGATCCAACGCCTTCTTGATCGCCAGCTTCTCTAATTCCTCCATCGTCAGATTCGAGGGAATCTCCTTCGGAGCGGCGGAGGACGAGGATTCAGCCAGTATTTCCTCGGGCAGGTCATTTTCCCCGAGTATCTCGCTGTCGGCCATGATCATCATGCTTTCGAGCTTATTGCGCAATTCGCGCACATTGCCTGGCCAGCGGTACGCCATGAACCGGCGCATCACCTCCGACGAAACCCGATGCGGCGCGATGTGCCTGCGCTCGGAAATCTCCCTTAGGAAATGTTCCACCAGCAGCGGCACATCGTCGGTGCGCTCGCGCAGTCCCGGCAATTTGATCTGCACAACATTCAGCCGATAGTAGAGATCCTCGCGGAATTGCCCGTTTTGCACCATCGTCGGCACATCCCGGCTTGTGGCGGCAATCACGCGGACATCCACCTTCATATCCTCATGCCCCCCCACCGGCGTAAACGTCAGCGTCTCCAGGACGCGCAAGAGCTTGGCTTGCAGGCCCAACTCAAAGTCGCCGATCTCATCGATGAAAAGTGTGCCGGTATCCGCCTGCTCGAAGCGGCCGATGCGGCGGTCGGTGGCGCCGGTGAATGCTCCCTTCACATGCCCGAATAGTTCGCTTTCGACAAGCGTCGCGGGCACCGCCGCGCAGTTTACCGCCACGAACGGCGCCTTCTTACGCGGGCTGTTATGGTGCAGGGCCTGGGCGACCAATTCCTTGCCGGTGCCATTCTCGCCGAGGATCAGGACCGTCGCATCCACCGGCGCGGCACGCTGAATCTTTGCAAAAACGTCTTTCATCGGCTTGGATTGCCCGATGATCTGATCCAATCCGAATTTCTGGTCCAGCCGACGACGCAGGCTGTCAATTTCCTTATCCTTCTGCAACGTCTCGATCGCGCGCCGAATCAGCAAAACCAACTCATCCGGGTTGATCGGCTTGGTGAGATAATCGTACGCGCCGGCCTTTATGGCCTCGACCGCGCTATCCACGCTGCTGTGGCCGGTCAGCAAAATAAACTGCGTTTCGGGCATGCGCTTCTTCCACAATTGCAGAAGCTGCAAGCCGCTCACGTCGCCCATGTGCAGATCGCTCAGCACGACCGCGATATTTTCGTCGATATATCCCAGCGCTTTGTCGGCATTTTCCGCCCCGAAAACCGTAAAGCCCTCTGACTTGAGAATCTGCATGACCGCGCGGCGTTCGGTTTCATGGTCTTCAACTACCAGCACTCGCCCTGCACTGCTCATTACACCCTTCTTTCGCAATCTCAATTCGCCTGCCGCTGATCCGACTCCGACGATATGTCATATCATAAGTTAGGGCAGGCGCACAACGGCAATTTCCCATGCCCGCCCGCGTGACTTAGATTAGCGGTTTAGATGTTTAAGCGCGTTCGACAACTCCGCATTTCTCTGGCGGCGAAATGCCAGCTTCTGTTCGGAGCCGCGGTGCTGTTGATCATCGGAGCCGCGCTGGCGGTACCCTGGCACCGAATGGAGCAGTTGACCGGGGAATTGAACGAGCGCGCAGCCGGGGCCGTGGCGGATAATGCGCTCGATGAGCACATGCGGAATCAGCGGGCGAATGTTGAGCTCGATATGACGGTACACCCGGCGTCCGCGGGCTCCGCTGATAAACCAATCAATCAACGACGCACACATCCCCCGCCGCGTCTGCTGGCGCTGTCCGCTGGCCAGCGCGACCCCGACGCCAGCAATAATCGCTTCGAGACCCGCGCGATCGGCCACTTCAAGCAGCACCCGGAAAGCGGACCGTATTTCGCCTACTACCAGCGCAAGGATGGAAGCGCCGGGTACAAATACGCGCAGCCCGTCTACCTGCCCCGCAACAGCGCCTGCATGACGTGTCATGCCAGCCCGGGCGACGCGCCCGCCACAGTTCCGACGACGGGGATAGCGAATGCCCCACCGCCCGCGCGTGCGCGTGCGGGTACGAACGTCGCGGCGGCCGTCGATCCGCTGCCGATGCAGACACCTTCGCGGCTCGTCGGCGTGGTGAGCGTGGACATCACCTCGCGCATCCAGGAAACGCAGCTCTTGCTCAACCGCGTCTTCATCCTCGCCGCCGGACTATTGGCCGGCACGCTCGCCATTCTTTCCTTCTACCTCATCACCACCCGCCTGATCCTTCAACCCGTGCGCGTCCTCCAGGAGACGGCCCAGAAAGTCAGCGAAGGCGACCTGAACATCCGCTCCGACATCAACACCGGCGACGAATTTCAGCAACTTTCCGAAACTTTCAACACCATGCTCGCCACCCTCAAGCAGGGCGCCGACCAACTACGCGCGATCAATACCGGGCTGGATTTGAAGCTCGGCCAGCTTGCCGAGGCAAATATCGCGCTTTACGAATCCAATCGGCTCAAGAGCGAGTTTCTGGCAAACGTGAGCCATGAGCTGCGCACGCCGCTTAACTCAATCCTGGGCTTTGGCGATCTGCTCAAGGACTCGTTGGCCGTCAATCCCGAGGCAAGAACCGCGCGCTATGTAAACAATATTCTGCAAAGCGCCAAGCATCTGCTCGATATGATCAACGACCTGCTCGACCTGGCGAAGATCGAGGCGGGGAAAATGGACATCCGCTCCGAGCCGCTCTCGCTCAATGATCTGTTCGAAGGCCTGACGAACATCCTCAAGCCGCTCACCGAGCAAAAGCAGTTGTTTCTCGTGGCATCCGTCGCGCCGGATGTGCCGATCATCCGAACGGATCCGGGAAAGCTGCAGCAGGTGCTTTACAATTTTCTATCCAACGCCATCAAATTCTCCCCCCCCGCCGCCCGTATCGATCTGTCGGCACAGCGCGAGGGAGAGCAGTGGGTTCGCATTTCCGTCACCGATTGCGGCCCAGGCATCGACGAGGACAAGCAACAGGTCATCTTCGAGAAATTCCGCCAGATCGACGCCTCCCACACCCGCCTGCATGGAGGCACCGGCCTGGGACTGGCAATTTCCCGGGAACTGACCACGCTGCTCGGCGGCACCATCGGCGTCCGCAGCACACCCGCCGAGGGCGCAACGTTCTGGGTGCTGATCCCACTGAAGATCGAGGCGGGCGCGATGGATTTGCGAGGCCGATTGATTGCGACTTCTTGAATTGCCCAGGGCCCAATCCGCGGTCGAAAAGCGTGCGCAAAAATCGCTTAAATATCGAGTTGGGCAAAAACATCCGCCAGCGGCAGCGCGAACCCCGGCAGCACGTCGCCGCCATCGAGCCTTTCCATCCCGTTTAACGTGACACTTTGTGTCGGGTTTGAATAAACGACTGCGCTGCGCGCGACCAAATCGATAATCCAGACCACTCGAACGCCGGCCTTGAAGTATTCGCGCAGCTTGCGATCCATTTCCGCGCGTGTATTGCTCTGGCTGAGAACCTCGACCGCCAGATCGGGAACGATGTCAGGGATCGGCTCGGTCGGGACATGGCCGCCGGGCAAACGGCTGCTCGAAACAAACGCCACATCTGGAATCCGCACCAAGCCGGGGAACAGCCGCATCATTCCGTCCGCGCCGGTCACGATGCCCAGTTTGCGCGGCACCACGAAATTTCCCAACGCCCTGGAAACCGTCGCCGCCACCAAAGATTCGCGCAGGCCCATCGGCTTCTCCACCAATACGCCATCCACCAACTCGCACAGCCGATTCTCGCGTCGCTCAATGTCCACCACGTCCGCCTCGGTCGCGGTGCCCGGAAGCGGGTGGTAACGGACGCGATCAGCGGAGATGCCGCCCAGGCGATCCAACAGATCAGCCAGCGTGAGAATGTCGGGCGGAGCGGCAAGCAGCGTCATCGGAGCCTCCAACGGGATTGTAGCACAACCGCGGGCCGCCGGCGGAATAGGTCGCGTCAAACGCCTTGGACGCCTTGAAATGGATAAATGTTTCCAATCCCCAAAATCCGCGTCAGCTCCTCCAGCGCCGCCCGGCTTTCCTCGATGAGCTTCGGATCCGCCAGGTCATCTGGATGAAGCCGGTCACGGTAATGGCGGTTCACCCATGCCGTCAGCGCATCATAAAGTGCATCCGTGAGAAACACGCCGGGCAGCACGCCGGCACGCTGCTCTTCGGTCAGCGCGACGCGCAGCCGCAGGCACGCGGGGCCGCCGCCGTTGTTCATGCTTTGGCGAACCTCCACGAAATGCACGGCTTTGATCGGCGTCCCCGCCTGCCCGAGCCTTTCGAGAAATGCCCGGCTGCTGGCAATCTCCCGGCACTGCATCGGACAAACCAGCGCCATCCCCCCTTGCGGCAACGTCACCAACTGACTGTTGAACAAGTACGACCGTACCGCATCCGCCAACGGCACCTCGTCTTGGGTCACTTCAATCAACACCGGCTCGTCGCCGCAACAACGGGTAAAGGTGGCGCGGAGATCGCCGACCGCTTGTGCAGAGTCGGCGAACGCCTGCGCGTGAAAAAACAGCACGTTTTCGTTGGCGACCGCGACGACATCATTGTGAAATGCGCCCGCATCGATCGCAGCCGGGTTTTGCCGAACGAATAGCGTGCGGGATGGATCAAGTTCATGGAGGCGCGCGACGGCTTGCGAGGCTGCGCGCGTTTGGCGGGCGGGATATATCTTGGGGCCATTGGGGGCCGAATCGAAGGCGCATCTGCCGTACGCGAAAATCTCGATGCCCGGCGAGCCGCCGGTTTGGCAAAGCCGCATGTGATTCGCGGCCCCCTCATCGCCGAAATGCGCTGCGGCGGGCAGTGGAGCATGATGGGCGAAAACCCGCTCGCCACGGAATATCGCCCGCAGGACGCGGGCGGTTGCCGGGGGCTCCAGCGACCGATGAAACTGCGTGACGAGATTGGCCGGCGTGAAATGGACGCGGCCATCCGCCGTATCCGCGCCCGGCGAGACGGTGGCGGCATTGGCCACCCACATCGACGATGCGCTATAGCAGGAGGCGAGTAAAACCGGCGCCCGTGCGCGCGCCTGCGCCACGATGTTCGCGTCTGATCCACTGAATCCCAGCCGCCGAAGCGCCGGCAAATCCGGTCGTTCCAAAGGCGGCAACACCGCCTGCCCCACGCCCAACTTCGCCAGGGCGTGCATCTTCGCCAACCCCTCCAGCGCCGCCGCCCGCGGGTTGGAAACCGCGCCCCGGTGTATCTGCGAAGCCAGATTGCCGACCGACAACCCGGCGTAATTATGCGTGGGGCCGACGATCCCGTCGAAGTTGAATTCTTGCGCAGCGATGCGCATGTGGATGCCTAAAGCGCCCGTCGCTTCTCGCCAATCGCCAACGGATTACCGAAGAATTCGATCTTTGAAAACCCTTTGTCGTATCACGGGCGTCTCGCCCGTGCCTGGTGCTTTGAGGTTAGAAACGCCGTGGTTTTTCCAACCGCTGCGCCACTCGCACGGGCGAGACGCCCGTGATACGGTGACGCTATTCTTCCGTTATTTCCGCACGCTGGTGAAGTGGAACGCCTACGGAAGCACGTTCCCATTAAACCGCTTCTCGGCCTCGTCCCACCGCAGCGCGTTCCACCACGCCGCGATGTATTCGGGCCGGCGGTTCTGATACTTGAGGTAGTAGGCGTGTTCCCATACGTCCAGCCCGATGATCGGCTGCTTGCCGTCCATGATGGGGCTGTCCTGATTGGCGGTGCTGGTGATTTCCAGCTTGCCGGCGTTCTTCACGAGCCATGCCCAGCCCGATCCAAACCGCGTCGTGGCGGCGGCATTAAACTGCTCCTTGAACTTGGCGAAATCGCCAAACGTCGAGTTGATGGCCTGCCCGAGATGGCCCGCCGGAGCGCCGCCGGCCTTGGGGCCAAGGATCGTCCAGAACATCGAATGATTGGCATGGCCCCCGCCGTTGTTGCGGATGGCGGTCTTGATCGCTTCGGGCACGATCGCCAGATTGTTCCGCAGAATTTCCTCGATCTTCTTGTTCTGCAGGTCCGGGGCCTGCTCCAAGGCCTTATTCAGATTCGTGACATACGCGGCGTGGTGTTTGCCGTGATGGATTTCCATCGTCTGCTTGTCGATGTACGGCTCCAGGGCATCGGGTGGATACGGCAACGGCGGGAGTTGGAATGGCATGCGAGGCTCCTTCTCTTATGTATGGCTTCCCTTGTTCTCTTTACCGACGAACGGAAGCAAGCGTATGCAGTCGGGGGGATAGCGTCAACCGGATCGCGCTGTAAACCTTGCGAAACTCCGCCGAGCCCGCTTAAAACCCCGTTATCGAATCGCGGCATCGAATTGGCGTCCGCCGATGGGTTCCAGCAGTTCCTGATTACTGCCGTCGATGTCTCGTTCACGCGCTCAACGGTCGATGCCCTGCTCGCCTTCGGCGACGCCTATCCGCAGGTGGACATCTGGAGCAGCGCCGCCCAGGATGATCCCTCCGACCCGGCGTTGAAATCCGTGCCGCATTGCGATTTTTCCTGCTTCATGCTCCGCGATTCCACCATCCAGCGGCATGGCTGGTTTGACCGCGAGTTCAAGCCTGCCTAGTCCTGCGCCGTGTTCCCCTGATAATGCAGCAAAACCGCCTTGAACCTCCCATCCCCCAGCGGCGCGGCAATCGTCCCCAGATACTCCGCCGCCCGCGCGTCCGCCTCGGGCCCCACCTTCAATTCATAATGGCAAAGCTCCGCATCGGGCGCGATCCCGAAGACATCCAGCAGGCAGCGCTCCACCTTCGTCGAGGGCCACCCCCGATACGCCATCTCGCATTCCCCCCATTCCAGCCGAAACACCCGATCGTACGCGGTAGAATCCTCCGATCCCAAAATCAAATTCGCCCGGCACAACCCACGCAGCGCGCTATGCTTCCCCGGCAGCGCCGCCACATCCACCTCCCAATGCGGCCGAGACCGCCGCATGTGCAGCAGCACGCTGCTCAATTGCACCGCGTCCCCCAGCCCGTGCGTAAATTGAATGAGCACGCGCATCAATAATATGAGTATGTCCTCAACTGGGCCCACGCCGGATCAAGACACGTTACCGATTCCTGGATCAACAGGCCCCTCTCCGCATCGTAGCGGCGGTCAAAGTGGTATTGTTCCGTCACCCATTCCTCGCTCACCAGCCGTCCCCGCTCATTGTACTTACGACTAACCGGGCCGATGGGCATATCCATGCCCGCCGCGTTCCCGGTTCCGCCGCACGCAGCGCACGGCCCGGCGCTGGTCAGCAGCAACACCCGCCCGCTGCCCCAGCATTGCGGGCATTGCCGGGCCGCCGGGTCTTGTTTCGGGAGGTTATCGCCGATTGTGCTGCCCATAGTTCTGCTCCTTCGCCATTTTAACGAATTCTAGCTGCGTCCCGGTATCATTCCACGTTCACCATTTTAGGGCAACACATTCTCGCTGCGCCCCCGCATCGTTCTTGTGGCCCCTTTGATGCAACCTATCGCCGCGCCAGATACGACAGCAAGATCGCGCCGATTCCTAAGCTGCAACCAGCTATCGCGGCGACGATTGCCCGCGTCCAAACGCCGTGAAAAGAGTTCCTCACCCCCATTAGAGCCGCAAAAAACACGAAGCACATCACAACAAGCGCGAAACTCAGATATCGCATAATAATCACCAGTTGTTGTCTCGCGGCGGGCATAGCTCAGCGCAAAGTGAGGCGATGGCGGCCGCGCCCCCGACGATGGCAATCTGAACATAGCCACAAGGAATTAGAAGGGTTCCAACCGAGATGACTTCACCAGCCGCGCAGGCGATACAACCAGCCGCTCCAAGCGCGCTGAGTGCACCCCAGCAAGCTGCGCGGCATATCGCTCCCTTCCATGTCATTCCGCTTGGATCGAGCCGGTTGTTTGGATTGCTCCCGTGATACTCATAAAGCGAGCCATGGTCTGCGTAGCCGACCGGATCACGCTGCATCCACCTCCCCAATGCCGGATGCAGCAGCCTGCTCCGATTATAGAGCAGTCCGCTCTCGACATCGTGCAGGAGACCTTGATGTCCGACGCTCCATCCATAGAGGCT
Source organism: Tepidisphaeraceae bacterium (assembly GCA_035648595.1). Taxonomy (GTDB): domain Bacteria; phylum Planctomycetota; class Phycisphaerae; order Tepidisphaerales; family Tepidisphaeraceae; genus RYN-428. The sequence goes on along the minus strand of DASRLH010000180.1, from coordinate 28,208 downwards.
AGAGGTAATTGCGCCCCACGATGCATTCATGATCGTGCGGTTTGCGTAAGGGTCGAAGAGGTACCGCTCAACTACGCTGCCGCTCGTGGCGCAAATCGCCGTCAGGTTGAAATTGCCGTCCTGCATGGCGTAAAGCCGCTGTAAAGCGCCGCTGCCCGAACTACTGCTGGAACTGCTTGATGAACCTGAACTGCCGCCGGGGGTGGCGTCCCGACAAACCAGTTCATCGATATATCGGACTCCCCAGACGTACTGGCGCTCCACGATGGCCGGCGAGCCGGTGCGCTCCTCAATGTCTTGCCAGTTATTCGTGAAGTAGAAATGCCGAGTCTCGCCAAGCGAGGTCGTGACCTTTACGATCCGGCGATTCCTCCCATCGAAGGCGTAGGTAGCGACCGTGCCGCCGGGGGCGCCGATCTTCACCATGCGATTCCAGGCGTCATAGACCGCGGTGAAAGGGTTTGCCGGGCTCGCCGGTTGCGGCATCGTGGTCATGTTCCCCGCCGGGTCGTACGCAGGCGTTGTCCATGCGGGTGTCCCGCTAATCACGGTGATCTCATTTACCTTGTTGCTCCCGCGGGTCTGGCTGAGGTCCGTCGTCCCTGCTGTCTTGGTGAGGTAGCTGCCCCAATTGCCCGTGATATCCAGGCCGTAACTCATCTGTCGGGCAGGCGTGCCGGTAATGCCGGTCTTGGTGCTGTTCAATACTCCGCGCTGCATTTCCGTGAGGCGACTGAGCGGGTCGTAGGTGTAGAATTCATCAAGCCCCGTCGTCAGGAGATTCGCTTTCCAGATTCGATTGGAATTTTTATCGTAGCCATATTGATAGCGGTCCAGGTCGGTGCTCGTGGAGTAGTTGAGCCAGCGCTGGTCGATGATGCGACTGAAAATGTCGAAACCATTAAACACGCCGCTCGTTCCGCCCCAGAGGTCGAGACGGACTTGCGGTTCGGGAGAATCCCTGCGTATCACCGTCCCTAGACCAATGAAGATGTAGGCGGCGAGAGTGGTGGTTCCGTCTTTGAGGCCGGCGACGCGGTTGAGGAGGTCGTTCATGCCGCCGGTGGTGCCGTAGTCGGGCGTGATGACTCGGGCATTCGGATAGGTCAGGGCGTTCAAGCGAATTTCGTTGCTGTTCGATGCTCCGGTGTCGAAGCCGTATTGCACGTTTGGCGTGGAACCGGTGACGGTTCCCGAATGTTCCTGCCATTCGGTGATGAGCTGCGCGAAGGTGTTGTAATCAAGCTGCACTTGATTGAGGGCGGTGCCGCTGCCGGGGGTGGCGTTGTTGTAGCTGGTGATCGTCTTAACCATGCCGCGAATTTCGTACGTCGTGCTGATGCGCAGGACGGCGGTGTCGGTGCTGGTGCCCACGGTTGGCACCGAATCGTGGGTTTGTCTGCCAAGTTTGTCTCGGTAGAGCATGCGCACCGTGCCGCGCTGATCCGTGATAGTGAATCGCTCGGACAGGCGGTTGTAGGTATAGCCCACCGCGTCCGATCCGCTCACGGAGTCGGGATAGGTGACCGATACAAGGAGGTCATTGCGGGCAACGCCGGAGGTGGCGAGGGTCGTTCCATAGGTCCAGGTCGTGGTCTGATCGCCGGTCGTGGAATTGACGGCGGTCATCGTCGCGACCAGGTCGTCGAGCGTGTAGGCGTAATTGGTGGTGCGGGGCGTGGAGGAACCATACGCCTCGATCGTTTGGGTCTTGCGCGAGGCGTTGTCGTAGCCGGTCTGATTCACGATCGACATGGCGTCGGTCGTTTGATACTCGCGCCCTGCGTCGTCATATGCGGTGAGATTTACCACCACCGTTGCGCTCGACGTTGGCGGCGTGGCGGGCCGGGTGAAGCTGGACGCCGCGCCGTAGTTGGCGGTGGCGATCGCGCGGTCCAAACCGTCAAACCAGCCGGCGATGTATGACACGCGGGCCTTGGGTTGCGTGCCCGCCGACAGCGCGCCGGTTCCCGTGGCGTCGTTGAGGCGCTGCATGCTGGCCGCGCTGATTACGTTGCCGGTTTCATCGAAGGTGAAGTCGGATTCCTCAATAATCGTGTCGTTGGCGACGGTCAATGCCTGCGCATAACTCGTCCCGGAAGTGTTGTAGCCGCGATAGGTGTTGGTTATCCAGCCGACGCCGTTGATCGTGGATTTGTTGAAGACCTTTCCATCGCCGGCGTTGATTCGCTGCACGATGTTGCCGCCGGCATCGCGCCAGATGTTGGTGGTGAGGGCGTTGCCGACGGTGCCGCTTGCTGGATCGACCGCATAGACAAGTTGCTGATAGATTTGTCCGCGATTGTCGAAGTTGGTGCCGGATTGGGCGATGAGATAGCCGCCGAGGCTGGCGTATTGCTGGGTGAGCGTCGTTTGGTCCAGGTTGTCGAGCGTGAGCGCGGTATAGCCGCCGAGGGCATCGGTGATGCTCGTGCGGCGGTTGCGGAAGTCGAAACCTTGGGCGGTGACGCGGGTATCGCCGGTCGTGGCCGAGACATATTTTGTGATTTGCGTGAGATTGCCATCGCCGCCCGCGGAGCCCCCGTCGTATTGGTTGGCGGTGATTTGCACCATGTTGTTGCCGGTGGCGCCGCCTCCGGTGGGGTCGGAATCGGTGGCGCCGGTGTCGTTGGTGCCGACCCAGACGGACGCCACGCGCTGCGGGGTGCTCCAGACTTTTCGCTCGATCGTTCCGCCGGGCGCGGCGACACGGTTGCGGCGCTCCAGGGCATCGTAGCCGAAGTCGGTCTCGGCGAAGTTGGTGCCGACGGTGCCGATGCCGGACGATGGAATCAGAAAGTAACTTCGACCGGAGACCATCTGGTGCGCGACGGTCGGCGGAGTAACCGTGGTGTCCGTCTTCGCGCTGTATTGCGTCGTGGACCAGGTTTGCCAATCCGTCTGCACAAACGTATCGGTCGCGGCAAGCAGCCCCGAGCCGGTGCTGCGCTTGGAGGTGATCTGGTCGGTGCTTCGCCCATCCTTGTCCATCTTGCTGATAGAAATCGGATTCAGCAGTGTGTAGGTGTATGGCCCGCTGCCGGTGGCGTAACCTTTGCCGGTCCAGGTTTGATCGACGTCCCAGGTGGTGCCGGGGGTTGGCTGGATAGATTGGATGTAGAGTTGATTCGTGACTGGCCGGATGGTCGTCGCGGTTCCGCCGATGACGACCGTGTGCGAGGGCCCCAGCGTCAGCGTCAGGCGGCCCTGGTTATCCCAGGTGAAATCGGTGGTGACGTTGACGCCCGGCTGGGTCACGCCGCTTTGGTAGTTGAGGACTTGCTCGGTGATCCGGCCCAGCGACACGTCGAAGGCGAAGGTATCGACGATGCCGCGTTCATCGGTGATCTCGGTGCGATTGCCGAAGGCATCATATTGCTCGACGATGGTGTCCGCGGCGCCCGATCCGTTCTGGCCGCTGGTGACGGCGGGGAGCGTGGTGGTCTTTTGCTGGATTAGATTTGTGCCGGCGTACCAGGTGTAGGCGAGGCTGGTAGTTACGGCCGCGCCGGCTGGATAATCGGATTGGGTCGCGGGCACATAGACGATGTTGCCGGCTGAGTCGGTATTGGAAGTATAGGTGGTGGAATGCACCATCACGTCGCTGCCGGTCTGCCCCTGGCGGACGGAGCGCGAGGCGACGTAGCCGCTCGGCACGCCGGTGACCGGACCGTAGGCGGTGGTCTCAATCAGCCCGCTGCTGGGCTGCAAGTATTGGTAGTTTGGCGCGGAATTGGGCCCGCGCTGGTTCAGCAGGTCGGCGTAAGCCTCCAGCGTGGCGAGGCTCGCCGGCAGCGCGACTGCGGAGGGCATCGCCTTCCAAATCACCTGCGGCGTCGTGCTGGTCGGATCGTACCGATAAAATATCGCCCACATATTCCCGCTGGGATCGACGTTCACATAGAGAATCGTCAGGCCGATGTAGTTGGTGTAGACGATGATTTTGGAGCCGTCCGGGAGTGATTGCGTCGTGCGCATGGCCCAATGGTTCAACGCGGGGGTATTGGTGCTGGCAAGGTATGCGAAGGTATCGGAGGTGGTACCGCCGCCGGGGCAGCTCGGACAGACCGCCGACACTTCAAGCGTGACGCGGCGGCTTGTGTCATATTGGTAACGATGATCTGCGTAGGCCTGAATCGACGCATCGGTTGCGGTCGCCAGATTGATCCCGGCGTTGAACATGAGCCGATACGCCTCGGGGCCGAAGTGCATCTTCAATCCATGCACGAACCCGTTGGGGCCGTCGTAATCGGAGGAACACTGATTGTTGTAGGCGCGCTGGTGGCGCAGGAAACCGCCGCGCGGAGTCATGAGATCGACTTCGCTCAGCACGACGGCGCCGTTCCGGTACCGCACCGGGTAACCGCTTTGGGTTGGCGGGCAGCCGGGGTCCTGACAGGTAGCCGGGGGATTTGGACAAAGAACCACCGGACATATGCCCGGCGTTCCCGGCGGGCAGGGAGGATTCTGCGGCGGCGGAACGGCGCCGATCGGCACGACCGGTGAACTCGACGAAGAGGAGGACGACGATATAAATCACCATCCTTGCTTTTCCGCTTCCACCCATTCATGCGCAACGAGCGTTGTGCGTAGAATGCTAAAGTCGTTGGTGGAAGTCAACAGGAAAGCCTTATGGCTTGCCCGCGAAAGGCGCTGATATCCACCGAACTGGGCCTTACGCGCCCCCGAAATTGGCGTCGCATGAAGTAGCGGCCAGCGCGTCTTTCGGCGGGCAGACGGCGGGGCGAGACACCTGGCGAGCATCCGCATATCGGCTCAGACCCTCAGACCGTGTTGCGCGCAACACGCCCGCTTTCATGCGCGCCGTCGCTTAACCTCCGCAATGACAATCGTTTACACAATAAAGCAATATTATGATATTTCGGAAAAAGCGCACAAGCGCCACAAAGTGTTAATACCGTTCGGCACGACCTCTGAGACACCCTGTACGCTGGATCAGCCCGTTTGGAAATGCACGTAAGTCTAGTGCGCAATTTTCGTGCCGAACGGTATTAACAAAGTGTCACAAAGTGTAAACTCGATCCCACGGCATTGTTGATTGCATTTGACCGAGGGCGTGCGGACGAACATTTTGTAGCGGGCCGACGATTGGCGGCAGAGACACATCATGTTCACCGTCTGGTGGACCGGCGGATTTCGTGGGCGGTAGACTGCGTTCCTTCGATCCCATTCTGTCGTACCCATTTTGACAATTCGTCCAGCAGACTCAGCACTTTCAGGCGGGGTTTGCACAGTTTTAGCGGCCTCATCGAATCGATAAGCAGTGTCGTTTCTGTCGGCACGGGGTTTGTTCTTATCTTTTCCACATTAAAGGCTGACGCGCGTCGGCTTTTTGATCGGCCGCCTCACAGGAAGGCCGGTAACTGGCAGACAACTTTTTTGGAGGATCTCCCATGCGTAAGGCAATTTTCCCGGCATTGGCGGCGGCGGCTCTCGCGGCGGCGGTTGTTGGATGCGATACCAATTCGCCTCAATCCCCGGCGCAGCAGGCGGCCATGAAGAGCGAATCGAAAACGGCGCTTCAACAATTCGAGGCCGGTAATCCGAGCATTCAAGGCGTTGTGGACGGCGCGGTCGGCTACGTAATCTTCCCGGACGTCGGCAAAGCGGCCGTTGGAATTGGCGGCGCTCATGGCAATGGCGAGGTCTATCAGAACGGTCAGGTCATCGGGCACGCTTCGCTTGATCAGGCATCGATCGGTTTGGATCTGGGCGGCAAGACGTACGCAGAGCTGATCGTGTTCCAGAACCAGGCGGCCCTTGATCGCCTCAAGGAAGGCAAACTGACGTTTGGCGGGACTGCGGCGGTGGAAGTCGTGAAGGCCGGCGCGGCCGTCAAGGGCGAGTTTGTGAACGGCGTGCGCGTCTTCGTACTTCCCAAGGGTGGATTGGAAGCCGACGTATCGCTCAACGGCCAAAAGATCTACTTCCACCCAAGCACCAACAACGTGAACAGCCAATAACCCGGCATTTGACGTGCCTCGAATGGCTATTGTGACGCAGGGGCATTCCAAAAAGGAATGCCCCTCTTTTTATTGATGGATTCCGCAACAGCGGAGTCATCGCCGATTAAGCGCACCACGGCATCGTTCAACTCGGTTTGCCGGAAATTTCCCCCACAAAAATCGCCAACTTTACACGTCCCCGTATGAGCCTTGCGTATGGAGTCGCTCACCGCGAATGATTTCGCGCAAGTGATTCGATCTGCGTTTGGTCGACGCAGAGCGGAAAGGAGGCCGAGTTCGGTTGATTTCAAATTGTGGTTCGCAGGTGCACAGCGGCAGTAAGCCGCAAACGTGTGGAATGTCCCGCCTCAAGGGGCGGCAAGCAATTTAGAATTTAGGAAATACGTTTATTTTCGTCGCGGCGGCATGGCGCGGCGCGGTACACAAGGAGTAGGATCATGAACAAGAATATGAAGATTGCGGCCAGCGTGGTCGCGGCGGCGGTTTTATCCACTGGGGCGATGACATTTGGCCAGTCGGCGGATAACGCCGGGCAACGCGTGAACAACGCCGCCAACCAGCCCGGGCAGGCCATTGGACAATCGACGCGCGAAGTAGACCGGGCTGCCCAGGGCACGGCAGGAAAAGCCGACAATCTCACCGGCACCGCGTTGGATCAGGTTCAAGACGCCGCGCGAACGGCCGCGGGCGACACGCATGGGCAGGCTAAAGACCTTCTCTCTCGCGGCAGCGACAGCCCCGAACAATTTGACAAGCATTTTGTGACGGAGACTTCCCAGGACAACATCAACGAAATCCATATCGCCCAGTTGGCTGAGCAACAGAGTGAAAATCCGCAAATCAAGCAGTTGGCCCAGAAGCTGATTGGGGATCACCAAAAAGCCGAGCAGCAGCTTGAAAAGATCGGCAAGGCCATGCAGCTACAGGCGCCAACGGAGCCCGATGCCGTTGGGCAGGCGATTGTCGCCGGGCTGACCAAAAAGAAAGGCCCCGACTTCGACCGTCACTTCCTTTATTGCCAGCTTGGCGATCACACCAAGGACGTGGTGATGTTCCACGATTGTTCCCAAATGGTGCAAAACCCGCAGGTCAAACAGTACGTCATGCAAACGCTTCCGGTACTCCAACGGCATTTACAAATGATTCAGGAAATGACCGGCGCCGATCAGGCCATCACCGCCGGCGCTCACTTGCGCGGAACCGGCCAGCACTTGCATGAAGGCATTGGTTCGGACACGCCTCGCGGCTCAGAAACTCCCGCCGGCTCGGGGAGCCTTCGCGGATCTGGCGCCGGCAGCGGCGCGAGCCAAGGTACAGGCACTTCAGGAATTAACAAATAGCCCCGCACGAGTCGTCGGTACCCGCGATCAGAAGGACGCGCGCCGCTCCGGCCCGCGTCCTTTTTTGCGCGAGGCTCCGTCACAACAAGTCCACTATCCGCCGAAGGGGAAGGACGCCAGACACCCAAACCCGCGTCCTTCCTTTTCGCTTGACGTCTCAGGCGATTATCCGTTTGGTATTCGGCTCTTTTCGCTTGTTTCGGATTTCGGATTTCGAGCTTCGGATTTGATCGCTTCTTCCTTCAACGGCACGATCATCGCCATCAATCGATCGGCGTCGGTGGGGGCGGCTTTGGCGGAAAAAACCCGCCCTTCCTTCTCGTCGTCCAGCACGTTGTCCACCACGAAATTGTGATCGATGGTGGTTATGTCGTCTTCTTTCAAGCCGGTGGTGTTGATGCCCTTGAGGAGCAGCTTGACTTTCCAGAAATGAACGGGGTGGGTTGCGATGCCTTCCTCATCCTTGCCGCGGCCCAATATTTGGGGGGCCGAATATGCCACGATCAGTCGATCCGGCCCATCCACGCGCAATACGGTGACTTCTCCAAGTATCCCGCTCGAACCCGACGTGAGCGGCCCGCCTTGATCGGCGCCCACCGCCTGCATGCGGAAGGCGTTGCGGATTGACTGCAAAAGCTCGTTGCGCCAGGCGTGCGCCTTGCGAAGTGACTGTTGGTATCGCTTCAGAGAATCCTCGTACTCACGGGCACGTTTGAGATCGGCGACGTGTTCAGGGGATTTATTCGCCGCGTCCTTCTCCATTTTCAGGCGGTCGGTGCGAATTTTATTGTACCGGCTGCTGGCAATGATGCGGTCGGCGGGCGTGCCGTCTTTGCGCGCGGCTTCAAGGGCGGCAATAGCGGTCTTCTCCCGCGCCTCCAGCGCCTGATACGCCGGCAGCGCGCGGAGTTTGGCGATGGATCCCTGCTGATCCGTTTCGCTGTCCGCCCGCGCTTCGCGAATATTGGTTTGGGTCTCCTGGATTTTGGCGTTAAGCCGTTCCACTTCGCCGTTGAGGCGATCGCGAATCTGCGGGGCGGTGCCCTTTAGATAGGTCGTCAGTTCCCAAACCATGCTGTCAAATGGATCGGCCGCCGGCGAAGTGGCCGGAGCCTGTGCCGCGCGGGCGCAAGACGCCTGTGGCACGATCCCCAGCATCGCAACAATCGATATCAATGTGAGCGTCTTACGCATGAAAGACTCCGTGGATGGCTCTTGAATCGCATGGCAATGTTCCCAGCACCCCCAGCCTGGCAGTGGGGGATTTGGCAAGGTTGATTCTACTCTACTTGCACCCACTTATCCGCCGCAAGGCGATGAATTGCCCGCCGGCGGGGTTACGCGAATTTACGGAAAGCCGATGGGCATTCGGTGGCGCGGGGGCACTTGCAGCAGGGAAATTTAATTTTCCGGGGCCGTTAATTTTTGTGGAATATTGTAGCGTACTTAGCTATAAGGATATGGCGTTGCCGCTGGATGGCCAACCAAAGGGGGCGCGAAGAAGGCGTACCAAGGGAGAGTGCGATATGCGCGATGGAATCATGAAAATGTCATTTGTGCCGCCACATCTGGGGCGGGTTCATTCGAGGGCCGCCACCGGCCCGATTGGAAAAATCGCACGCGGCGGAAAAGATCGTCGGCCCCCTCTCTTTGCGATTGAAGCCATTGAACAACGCTTGCTTCTTAGCGCGACGGCCATTCTGTCCGGACAGACCCTTGCCGGGACGATCCAGAATCCGGCACAACAAAGCACCTACAGCTTCTCGGCAACAGCGGGCAATAGCTTCGAGTTGTCGCTGGGCGACGCCAGCGCCGCCAGCGCACTCCAGCCTGATCTTCAGGTATTCGCGCCCAACGGCACGCGGGTCGGCAATACCTTTAGCTATGCAACCAATACTTCGGTCAACGTGTTTTACAACGTCCCAGCGGCCATCGCGGGAACCTACACGGCGATTGTTCAGGACGCCACTGGAACAAACGTCGGCGCCTATGATCTGGAGTTGGCGGTGGCGCCGGCCACACAATCCCCCGACAGCGATGGAGACGGCGGCCCGATCGTCAGCGGCCAGAGCAAAGCCGGCACAATCAACCGCACCGGCGACCTGGACGTCTTCACCTTCTCGGCGCTGGCCGGCAACACAATTGACGTGACACTGGGAGACGCCAGCGCCGCCAGCCAGCTCGATCCGTATCTTCAGGTCTTCGCGCCCGATGGAACGCGCGTCGGCAACGCCTTTAACTACGCAACCAATACTTCCGTCAGCGTCATCTACAATGTCCCATCCACCAGCGGCGGAACTTTCACCATCGTGGCACAAGACGCGGTCGGCACCCATACCGGAGCTTACAATCTGAAACTGGCCGTGGCGCCGGCAACGCAAGCCGCCGATCCCGACGGCGATAGCGGACCCATCGCCAGCGGCCAGACCAAGGCCGGCACGATCAACTGGACCGGCGATCTGGACGTGTACACCTTCACGGCCGCCGCGGGGAACACCTTCGACTTGAGCCTGGGTGATGCGGGCGCGACCAGCCAGTTGCAGCCGTATCTTCAGGTCTTCGGACCCGATGGCACGCGGGTCGGAAACACCTTTAACTATGCAACCAATACGTCCGTCAACGTGATCTACAATGTTCCCAGCGCCGACGGAGGCACTTATACGGTCGTCGTTCAGGACGCCGTTGGCAACCATTTGGGGGCTTATGACCTGGAATTGGCGGTCGCGCCGGCGACGCAAGCGCCCGATAGCGATGGAGATGGCGGCCCCATCGTCAGCGGGCAGACCAAGGCCGGCACGATCAACCGTACCGGCGATCTGGACGTCTTCACCTTCACGGCCGCGGCGGGGAACACCTTTGATTTGAGCCTGGGTGATCCCGACGCCGCCAGTCAACTCCAGCCTTATCTTCAGGTCTTTGGGCCCAACGGCACACGGGTCGGAAACACCTTTAACTATGCAACCAACACCTCCGTCAGCGTAATCTACACTGTTCCGAGCGCCGATGGAGGCACTTATACCGCGGTCGTTCAGGACGCCGTTGGCAACCATGTGGGCTCGTATGACTTGGAATTGGCGGTAGCGCCGGCGACACAAGCGCCCGATAGCGATGGAGACGGCGGCCCGATCGTCAGCGGGCAGACCAAGGCCGGCGCGATCAACCGTACCGGCGATCTGGACGTCTTCACCTTCACGGCCGCGGCGGGGAACACCTTTGATTTGAGCCTGGGTGATCCCGACTCCACCAGCCAATTGCAGCCTTATCTTCAGGTCTTTGGGCCCAACGGCACGCGGGTCGGCAACACCTTTAGCTATGCAACCAATACGTCCGTCAGCGTAATCTACAATGTTCCAAACGCCGATGGAGGCACTTATACCGCGGTTGTTCAGGACGCCGTTGGCAACCATGTGGGCGCGTATGACCTGGAGCTGGCGGTGGCGCCGGCGACGCAAGCGCCCGATAGCGACGGAGATGGCGGCCCCATCGTCAGCGGGCAGACCAAGGCCGGCACAATCAACCGTACCGGCGACCTGGACGTCTTCACCTTCTCGGCGCTGGCGGGCAATACGATTGACGTGTCGCTTGGAGACGCCAGCGCCGCCAGCCAGCTCGAGCCGTATCTTCAGGTCTTCGCGCCCGATGGCACGCGCGTCGGCAACACCTTTACCTACGCAACCAATACTTCCGTCAGCGTTATCTACAATGTTCCATCCACCAGCGGCGGAACCTTCACCATCGTGGCCCAGGATACGGTCGGCACCCATACCGGAGCTTACAATCTGAAACTGGCGGTGGCGCCGGCAACGCAAGCCGCCGATCCCGACGGCGATAGCGGGCCCATCGCCAGCGGCCAGACCAAGGCCGGCACGATCAACTGGACCGGCGATCTTGACGTGTACACCTTCACGGCCGCCGCGGGAAACAGCTTCGACATGAGCCTGGGTGATCCCGACGCCACCAGTCAACTCCAGCCTTATCTTCAGGTCTTTGGGCCCAACGGCACGCGGGTCGGCAACACCTTTAGCTATGCAACCAATACGTCCGTCAGCGTAATCTACAATGTTCCAAGCACGGGCGGCGGGACTTATACCGCGGTCGTTCAGGATACGGTTGGCGGCCATTTGGGGGCGTATGACCTGGAACTGGCGGTGGCGCCGGCGACGCAAGCGCCCGATAGCGATGGAGACGGCGGCCCCATTGGCTACGGGCAACCGGCGACCGGCACGATCAACCGCACCGGCGATCTGGACGTGTTCACGTTCTCCGCCATCGGGGGCAATATCATCGGCGTGACGCTCGGCGACGCCAGCGCCGCCAGTCAGGTTGAGCCGTATCTTCAGGTCTTTGCGCCCGATGGCACCCGTGTCGGCAACACCTATAGCTACGCGACCAACACTTCGGTCAATGTGACCTACAGCGTTCCAGCCGACAGCGGCGGAACCTACACCATCGTCGCGCAGGACACGACCGGCGGCCATACCGGCGCGTACGTCCTGGGTGTGACGGTGCAGATTCCCGCGCCGGTCGTAACGTTTAATGACGGCGCCGCGTCACAGGGCGCCGTCGGCCAAACCCAGCGATCAGAGGTGCGCAATATGATTCTGAGCTTCAACCAGCCCGTTCAACTCAGCGCCGCCTCTCTCTCGCTATCGCTGTTGAATACCGGAGGCAGCGGTCTAAACAATGGTTCAGCCCCGACTCCCTTGGCGGCGTCCGTGATGGCATCCGCAACCAGCCCCGATGGCGGCGCCACATGGATCATCGCAATAGCCGACAGCTCGGCCAACAGCGATTCCACCGGCAGTCTCAAAGACGGAATTTACTCGCTGGTCATCAACAGCGCCGCCCTGACGGGCCCCAACAGTGCGACGAGCCTGATCGGCGGAAACAAGACCACGACATTTCACCGGCTGTTCGGCGACATCAATGGGGATGGGACGGTGAACTTAACGGACTACCGGGCCTTTAAGGCTACCTACTTGAGTAGTGCCGGCAATCCCGGCTTTGTTGCTGATTTCGATGCGAACAACGATGGAACGATCAATCTCGTGGACTATCGCGCGTTCAAGAATAATTACCTGAAACAGTTTACCAATTAGTCAGGGCACACTGGCAACGATGTCATCGCAGGGCTTGGCGCTCTTGCCGCCGTCGTCGATCATATTTGGGCCGACGCTGTACAGGGTATATCCTTTGGCCGCGGCGGCGTAGACAAGCGGCTTGTCCACAAACAGATCCAGCGGCACGGCCGCCAGATACGCCGGTGCCAGTGCCTCAAGACGCTTGGGATATCCGCCATGCTCGGCCTTATATGCGGCAAGCGCCAACGCGACTTGCGACAGGCGGTTTTCCATTCGGACGGCCTCCACGCTCTGTTGGCAATTGGTCAGCGACGGAAACAGGATCGTCAGCCACCAGTTGGGCGATAGGAGTGCCGTGACCGGATTCCGCGGCTTAAACGTCGCCAACTCGTCTTGCGACAGCCTCAGCGCTGCCGCCTGCCGGGCGTAAGTGGGCTCATTGGCGGCGCGGGTGAGCCGATCATACGCGCGATTCAAGGCACGCATCGACTCCTCATATGGAACAGGAACCCAGCGCACGAGTTGGGCAGGCATGTGTTGATCGGAGATGAGGTTTAAGATTTCCACGGTTCGGACGGGCCCCACATGGGCGCACTCCTGCATCAAATCCAAAGCGTTGTATCGCTCGAAGGAGTCCACGTTTTGGGCCCAGGGCGGTAGGTCCGGCATGGACGCGAGGTCGCCGGCCAACAGGCGGGCCTGCGCCGCGGTCAGCTTGCCGCTGGCGGCGGCGCCACGCTCGGTTCGGCACGCTAGCCTCTCGATCCCTCCGGCCACCAGGCACTCAACCAGCGACGGCTGCTGGGCGATGAGGCGCGCCAGCCGATGGGTCGCCAGCAAGTCCCGCCGGCATCCCTCGAAGTCGCCCGCCTGCTCGCGAAGCATCGCGCGGGTGCATAACGCCACGGCGGCATAGCGGAGCGGGGTGAGGTAAGTCAACGGAATTTGCACCACCATCAGCACGCCAGGCCCGCCATTGAACGGCATGAAAAATCGCGGCAACTTGGTGGCATCCTCGATCTTTGCCAGCGGCTTTTCATTAGCGGCAATCCAGGCGGCCGTCAGCGGCGGCGGAGTCGCCGGCCAGGGCGTTTGCAAGCTGCGATACGCTCCATCCGGGTCTTGCGCCTCGGCTTTATGGAGCGTGCGGAAGGCTTCGTACGACACCAAATAATCGCCACGTTCGGCCAGATGAGGCATCCCCAGGCGATCGGTGATGCCATCTGCGGGCTGGTTGTGGGGCAATGCGGCGCGGCCCAACGCCTCGAGTACCAGCGGGGCGGCGTTGTTCTGGGCCGTCACGCTCTGGCCAAAATGATCTTCGATCGCCGCCAGATAATCGATCCGGCCATCGGGCAATCGCGGCTCAATGATGCGCGTGGTGTCAAATCCGGGATGGATCGTGCGGCGCATCTGAATCATGATCATGTCAACTGCAAGCAGCACCAGAACCAGGCACACAAAATAGATCAAGGCGCGCAACATCCGGCGCCGGGGCAAGCCGATTCTCATGGGTTTCTCCAACGGCAATAACGGGTCATTTCAACGAGTCGAGCCAGTCGGCGTCGGCACGGGCCAACGCCTGGCGATAATCAACCAACATGGGATGCCTCGCGCCCGTCATCGTCGCGCCGGCGGACGAAGGCGCTTGTGCCGGCTGCGCAACGAGCATTGCGATGATCGTACAAGCCGCCGCCGCGCCGCTGACGATGGTGCCCCACAAAAACCGATCGTGGGGGGGAGTTTGGCTCTCAATCCGGGCCGCGATTCGGCTCGTCAGTTCCCCAGGCAATGGCCGGGGTTTGAGCCGCGACAAGCGGGCTTCCAGATCATTTGCCGGTTCAATCACAATCCACCTCCTCCGCCAGCTCCGCCTCCAAGCGCTGTAATGCGTATCGATAACGGGAAGCCGCCGTGTTCGGACTGACGCCGATGGCCTTGGCGATTTGTCCAAATGTCAGTCCGCCCCAGATCTTCATCACCACCACTTCCCGCTGCTCGGTCGGCAGCTGGCTCAACGAAAACTCAACCGCCTCGGCAAGTTCCCGATGCTGGCAGGACGCGAACGCGGATGCCCCGCCTTCCGCCGGCGCGATTTGTGTTTCCGCGCCCGCATCCGCCGCGACGCGCGCGCCAGATCGAGGGCGGCGGTGCGCACGCACGAATAAAGATAGCTCACGTCATCGCGGGCGCGGGCGCGTGCCCGCCAGTACCGGACAAATCCTTCCTGCACCGCATCCTGGGCATCGGAAGCGCATTCGCTCCCCTGGCGTGCAAAGAGCAGCAGCGCCGGCCCATGCCGGGCCAGCAGGTCGCGCCAGGGGTCAATCGCTTGGGCCAATCGTCCTCCACCCTGATAGACGCCGCCGGGCGGGAAAATTGTCTAACCGAAAACCGACCTGGATGAACGCAAAGGTGAGGTGCGCCGGCGCGGATCCAAACTCATGATTGATGCCGGGTTCGTTGAATTACCTAACACCTCGACCGCGCCGATATCGACAGCGCCATTACAAGTCCGCGGATCGCCACGCTCGTCAGTCGCAATGTCTGCTGGAACCAGTGCGATGGACCCGCGGCCGACGGCGGGGCTGCCGGGGAGGGGCAAAAGCGTTTGCGTGGGGCCGCCGTGGTTGTCGAGTATTCCGAGCATGGGATCCAAGGGTGTGGCGGAAGTGCCGGTCTGATCGGAGTTGAGCCAGCCCGCGCTTCCGTCCGTGATGCCGATGAGATTGTGCCCCAGCGACCGCACGACGCCGTCGATGTCGGGGCCGACAGGGTACCAGCCGTAAAGCCAATTCCCGGCGACGATGCTGTTGCCCAGGGTGAGGGAAGCGCCATTGATGTTATAGATACCGCCGCCAAACTGCGCCGAATTGCCCCAGATCGTGCATCCCTCGATCAGCATCATTGCGCCGGCGTTGTAGACGGCGCCGCCCAGGCCACCAACATTGCACGCGAGCGTACTGTTGGTGAGCGTCATCAGGCCGTAGTTATTGATGCCGCTGCCGCGGATGTTGTTCAGGATCGCGCAGGCGTGAACGGCCAGCGTGCCGTTATTGTCGATGCCGCCCAGATAGCTGCCGTCGGTGATGCTGAGATTGGAAAGACTCACCGAGGCGCCGGCATCAACGATGACCGCACCCACTTGATTCCCGTCGATCGTGACTCCGGCAACGGGCCCAGTGATGCTGATCATCCCGAACGTGTTTCCGCCAAACTCGAGGCCGGCGGCGGCGAGGGTAATCGTCTGGGGCATGGCGAATGCCGCCGGATCGAAGGTGATCGACACCGGGCCAAAGCTGCTGTTGGCGATGGCGATCGCGTCCTGGAGACTGAGAGTCTTGCTCCCGGCAGGATCGGACTGCGATTGGGCGGTATTGACCACGATGGACACGGGCGCCGCCGGGGTAACTGAAACATCGAAGATGGCTGTATTGGATGCTCTGTCAGAACCATCCAGCACTGTTACCGACACCTCGATATTGCCAAGGCGGGTGAAGGTGCGCGCCTGACTCCCCAGCGACCCCGCGCTACTTTGTTGAAGAAAAGTATCCGGCGAGCCGTCATTCCAATGCACATCAACCGTGAACTGCCCTGGCGCCCCGTCAGAAGTGAAAGCACCAATCGATACTGCGATGGGCTGGCCGGCGACAGCGAATCGATTGGTAGGCGCGCTGACAACGATTTGCCGGGTGTACTGCACTTCAACGGCCCCAATGTCCACCAATCCATTGACGACGCGAGACAATCCGCGCTGATCGGTGGTGACGCCATCGGGAATCAAGGCGACCGAGCCGGCGTTCAAGGCGGGGCTGCCAAGGATCGGAGGCATGGTTTGCGTCGGGCCGCTATAGAAACCTAAAGGCCAAAGCCGCGGATCCAGAGGCTGTGCGGTACTGCCTTGCACATCCGAACCGGTCCAGCCGGTGCTGCCGTCGGTCTGGCCGATGAGATTGTGTCCCAGGGAGATGAACGGGCCGGAGGCGTCCTCGCCGCCGCTGCCGGCGCTTCCCGTGACAATGTTGCCGGCCACAATGGTGTTTGCCAAGGTGAAGGTCGGCAGCGAACTGGCGCCCACAATATTGGATATCCCTGCATCCTGGCTCGAGGTGTTTCCGGCAACTGTAGTGTCATACACCGTGATATTGCGTTCATTGGCAATGCCGCCGCCCGAATTATTCGACACGGTATCATTTGTCAAAGACGTCTGTCCAAAGTTGTAAAGGGCGGCGCCGCTGTTGCCGGAGATGGTTGACCCGATGATAGTTGCGCTGCCACCGTCAATGCTGATGGCGGGCCCGGATCCGTCCGCGGAGTTTCCAGAGATGGTGCTGTCGGAAATCGCGATCGTTCCCCCCGAGTTTTCGATTCCGTCCGCTTGCCCATAGTAATCTTCCGCGACTTGATTTTGCGAGATCACGCAATCGGTGAGAGATAGCGTCCCCGAGTTCATCACGCCGCCGCCATTGGTTGTGGCGGTATTCCCTGTAATGGTGGAATCGCTGATCGTCATGTCGCCCGTGTTATAGATGCCGCCGCCGAGCGCGCCCTCGTTGTTCGTGAAGGTGCAGTGCGTGATCGTCATTGTACCGCTGTTGCTGATCCCTCCTCCCCGCGAATTGAAAGACTGAGCGAGCCCGTTCACCGTGAGTCCCTGCAATGCGAACGTGATTCCCTGATCCACTGTGATTGCGACATCGGACCCTGTGGGAATGATGCTCACCCCTGCCGCCGGGCCGGTGAGGCTGATGGGGCCGAATTGGTTGCTCTCAAACTCCAGGCCGGAGGCAGGCTGTAGCGTGATCGTCTGGGCGGTGGCGAAGACAGTCGGATCAAACGTGATCGCAACCGGGCCGAAACTGCTGTCGCCAATCCGCACCGCATCGCGCAGGCTCACGACATTGCCGCCAGCGGGATCGCTTTGATCCTGGATCGTGTTCACCACGATGTTCTTCGGTGGCGCGACGACGGCGGAAATCGAAAACGGCGGATCACCCAAAACGCCCGAAGCGTCCCGGACGATGATCCTGCCGGTGAGCGCGCCGACATCCGTGAAGGCATGGCTCAGCCCACCCAATGAGCCGGCGGAAGCAAGCGTGAAATCGCTATTTGCCGAGCCGTCGCCCCAGTTGACATCCACCGCGAACGGACCGGGGCCGCCGGCGTCGGTGAACGAGCCGAGCGGAATTTTCGTCGCGACTCCCGCCACCACCGATCGCGGCAGCGGCTCGCGCGTGCGGATAATGGAGGTTCGTTGGAGTTCGACAGCTCCGATATCAAGCTGGCCGTTCGCAACGCGCGGCAAGCCGCGCTGGTCAGTGGCCAGGCCGTTGGGAAGAAGCGCAACCGAGCCCTGCCCGGCGGCGGGGCTGCCGGCAAGCGGAGCTTGCGTCAGCGTGGGGCCGCCGTAATTTCCCAGCGGCGCGAGCAGGGGATCGAGGGGTTGGGATGAAGTCCCGGTCAGATCGTTGGCGATCCATCCGGTGCTGCCATCGGTTTGGCCGATGAGATTATGGCCCAGGGAGGTGACGGTTCCGACTACATCCGGGCCGTCGATGCCTCCGGAAAACGATGAGCTTGTGCCGCCGTTACCCGCGACGAGCGTATTCCCCAATGTCAGCGAAGTACCTTGCTGGCTGTCAATTCCTCCCGTGCCGTATGTGCCGACATTTTGCGTGACGGTACTATCATTGAATGTTGCCGACCCGGTATTGCAAAGGGCGCCACCTTGGCCGATGGAACCGTTTTGCGAGAGCGTGCTGTTAGTAATAGCCAAGGTACTGTTATTGTCGATTCCGCCTCCGTGGCCGGTCGTGGAATTGGACGAGATTGTGCTGCCGGTCAAAGTTATCGTGCCGGTATTCTCGATCCCGCCCCCCGCGAAGTTGCTGCTGTTTGCCGAGACGGTGCTGTCGGCGATGGTCAGCGTTCCGCTGTTGAAGATGCCGCCGCCGTTGCCTACAGAGGGCATGTAATACCGGTCATAGGCCGGCGTCGCATTTCCCGAAACCGTGGAATTGATGATCGTCATCACGCCCGAGTTTTGGATGCCGGCGGCATTGTCCGCCGCGCCGCCGGTGATCGTCAGGCCGTTTAGAATCACCGAGGTGTTGGACAGAGTTTCCATCACGCGGCTGTTCTGTTGTGCGTCGAGAACCGCGTTTCCCCCAATCGCCTGAACCGTGACTTCGCCGCTGGTGTCGCCGATCAGAAGTTCCCCTTGCGTGAGGTTGTAATTCCCCGCCGCGAGGTTGATAGTATCGGGTCCCGGATTGGAAGCGGCCAGGGCGAGGGCATCGCGCAGACTGACGACGGGACTTGTCGGCGGATCGGTCTGATCGACGAACGTATTGACGCCAATTGCGCTCAGGAGCACCCGCGTCTCCAGTACCTCAATCGCCGCGCGCATCCGCCGGCGGGGTGCGCAATCCATGCGCGGACCTGTCGCGCGGCGCATCGACCCGGTTTTCTGCCGCATGGGGCTTCTCTTTTCGTATCGATTGCCAGGAAAGGAAAGTCTGCAAAGCATCGCGGGATATGCGGCACGCTCAGCTATCCCCCGCGTTGATGCGTGCATCATAGTGGAAATCGCCGTTTCCGCAAGCGAGCGTTTGGTCAACCGAGCGGCTGAAACATGGCATTTTTATTGGCGGGGAATAATGCTATCCTCGCCAGCCACAGAGAAGTAGAATTCCAACGCCGGTCTTCGGCGTCAATTCTCACAATGTCATCGGAAGGAGTGCAATCCATGCGGCACAATCGTCTCCCCGCAATCTGCGAAGCATTGGAACCCCGGCTCCAGCTTTCCAGTTCCCTGGACTTCGTGAACCCCGATGGAACGGTGCTGCCATCGGGCTCAACGATTGATTTCGGGACCGTTCAAACGTCGCAAGCCGTGAGCAAGACGCTGGCAATCCGCAACGACGGAACGGCGGCCGTGACGGTCGGACTGGCCATGAACGAGAACCAGTACTTTGACCCATTCGCCAGCAACGGCCCATCCGGGGGCCAAAGGCTCAATCCAGGCCAGACCGCCACTTTCATCGTGACGCTGGACGTGGCAAAGTCCGCCGACGGCTCAACCCTGGGGGCGCTGAATGTCGCGGCCTTCCCCGATGATATCTTCGATACCTCACAAGCGCCCCAGCCCTCCGTCACGCTTGCGGCAAATATCGTTCCCGATCCGCCGCGAATTGTGAACACGATCAACTTCAACTCGCGCCAGCCGGCCCTGTTCACCGATGCAAGCGGCAACAAGGTGCGAGTGCGCCTCATTGGCCCGGGCAACGGCACGCTCGGGTTTGGAACAACCGGGAATGCGGACATCAAGGACCTGACCCTCGCCAACACAACCGCCGCCTCGTCGCTGATCATCACGCCCCTTGGCAAAAGCCGTACGCAGATTACCGGCAACGTATCGATCGCCGGCTCGATCGGACAGTTCATCGCGCCGAAGTTGGATTTCGCGGCCGCGCCGGAAAACGTCCGTCCCTTTTTGACGGGCGGCAGCTTCAGCATTGGCGGCGCGATCCGAACCCTGGCTATCGGTAACGCGGCGGGGTTGGAGCGGATATCAATCGCCGGCCAATCCTTCGCGCGTGGGACCGGCACCGTGCCGGCCAAAGTGCTGCCGCTTCATCTCACCGCCGGCGCGCTGGTCGATACCACGATCGACGACGTGCAACCGATCGCGTCGATTAACGTCGGAAGCTGGACCGACACACATTCCTTTGATTCCGTGTTGTCCAGCGCTAATGAACAGATTCAGGCGCCTTCGATTGGAACGATCACGAGTCGCGGCGACTTCACCGTCGGATTATTTACGTCCTCGGGCGCTTTGAAAAATGCCGCGATCGGCGGGACCATTGGCGATCCCTGGCTCATTTCCGGCAGCGCGGGCAACCTGCGCATCGGAGCGGTTCCGGCGAACTTCAGCGCCACTGTCACCGGAAAACTGGCCTCGCTGACCGTCCAACACGACGACGCCGGGACCATCGCGGCGGGCAGCTTCGGGAACATCCTGATTGGCGGGAATATGACGGACGCAAAACTCCTCGCTGGCGTGAACCTCGGGACTGACGGACAAATCGGCGGCGGTTCACTCGCGTTCAGCCAGGACACCTATTCCGCCGGCTCGATCGATTCGCTGCAAGTTGACGGCGCCGGAACCAATGTCTTCGTCAGCGCCGGCTTCCAACCCGCCGACGGCCTGTTTGACAACGCCACCGGCCCAATCATCGGCGGCAGCGGCAGCGCCATCCGCCGGATATTTTTCCGCAAAGGCATCGACGCGGCCAGCCAATTCGTGGCCGGCGCGTTTGGGACGGCGCGTATTCCGCAACCGGTGAATCCCCGGCTTGACGCCCACTTCCACTTTTAATTTGAAGGAATAAAGTCACCGCGAATTGTCCCGCTCCGCAATTCCATTTTCCCTTGGGAATAATGTTTTGCTCGCCAGCCACTGTAAGAGTGGAACCCATCGGCGGGCTGATGCCGGTGATTCACGACAAGTTCTCAGAAGGAGTGCACCGCGATGCGGCACAATCATCTCCCTGCAATCTGCGAGGCGTTGGAGCGTCGCCTCCAGCTTTCCGGTTCCCTGGACTTCGTGAATCCGGATGGCTCGGTGCTGCCGTCGGGGTCCACGATTGATTTCGGGACCGTGCAAACTTCACAATCCGTGGACAAAATCATTCAGGTCCGCAACGACGGAAACGCCACGGTAACGGTCAACCTGGTCTTGGGGCAGAACTCACTTTTTCAAATTTATACCGATAGTCCTGCCGTCCTTGCCCCAACTTCGGGTCGAGTGCTTGTTCCAGGTGCGATAGGTCAAGTGCTTGTTCCAGGTGCGATAGACACCTTCAGTGTTACTCTCGATGTCGCAACGTCGGGTGATGCCGCGTTCCTGGGGCCGACAAGCGTGTTTGCCATCATCGTGAACACCGACAATAGCTTCAGTTCCAACTCCCCCCAACCCTCGCTCGCGCTGAAGGCAAATATCGTTCCAGACCCGCCTCGCATTGCAAAGACGATCAGCTTTAACTCGCGCCAACAGGCCCTGTTCACCGATGCCGGCGGCAACACCGTGCGCGTCCGCCTGGATGGCCCTGGCAGCGGCACGCTTGGATTTGCAACGACGGGGAACGCCGACATCAAGGATCTCACGCTCTCCAACACAACCGCCGCCTCGTCGCTGAGCATCACGCCCCTTGGCAAAAGCCATACGCACATCACCGGCAATGTATCGATCAGCGGCTCGATCGGTCAGTTCATCGCCCCAAACGTGGATTTCATCACCCCGGTGCAAAATGTCCCCGCGTACCTGGCCGGAGGCAGTTTCAGCGTCGGCGGCGCGATCCGAACCCTTTCCATCGGCAACATCGCGGGGTTGGATACGACTCCTGGCATTGGCAACGAGGCGGGGTTGGAAACAATCTCCATCGGCGGGCAGTTGCCGGGGACGGGTGTCGGCCACGGGGCGGCCAAGGTGTTGCCGTTGCAACTCACCGCCGGATCCATCGCGGATACCACCCTACTCGACACGCAGCCAATCGAGTCGATACACGTCGCAAGCTGGATCGATACGCACCCCATGCCGCAGACCGACATCGGTGAGCAGATTCAAGCGCCGAGTATCGCGCAATTGAGCAGCCGCGGCGACTTTACAGTCGGGCTGTTTACGAAACAGATCGGATCGGTAAGGAACGCCACGATCGGCGGAACGGTGGGCGATCCGTGGATCATCGCGGGACGCGTCGGCCAATTGAGCCTGGGAGCGGTGCCGGCTTATTTCGGCGGAACTGTCTCCGGGAAAGTGGAGTCGCTGGTGATCCGACATGATGATGCCGGCACGATTGCCGCGGGCCGCTTCGGACAAATCCTGATCGGCGGCAACATGACCGGCGCCAAAATACTGGCCGGCGCCAACCTTGGAACCGATGGACTCATCGGCGGCGCCAACACCATTCCGGCAAGTGTGCTTCCAGGCGTGGAAGACACCTATTCCGCCGGCTCGATCAGTTCTCTGCAAGTGGATGGCGCTGGAACCAACGTGTTCGTCAGCGCCGGCTTCCAGCCCACCGACGGTTGGTTCGACAACCCCGCCGGCACGGTGATCGGCGGCGGCGCAAGCGCCATCCGACGAATCTCCTTCCGTAAAGGCATCGACGCCGCCAGCGCGTTCGTGGCCGGCGCGTTTGGGACGGTACGAATTCCGCAAGCCCTGAATCCAAAGAGCGATGGGCATTTTCATCTCTGATCTGGCGCATCGTCGGAAATCGATCGTTTCGTGGTTCACCTCCACCGCCTGCATTAATTGCATGCGCCCTCCGGCGCTCCAGCGGTCTGCTATCCTCACCCTCGCCGATCGACTTTGATCGGGCGCCGATCCGCAATCCCGATTGCGCAAGAGCCGTGCGCCTCGAAAGCGTCGGCAGGCCCCGTCTTCCGGAGGTTTGCATGTTAGTGCGTTCATGGTTCGCAATCGGCCTGGTTTTGTGTCTGGCAACCGTCGCCGATGCACAGCACCAGGATCTTCTCCCCAACGCGATTCAGCCGGGCACGACGCAAGTCGCGCTCCAGCCGGTTATGTCCGGTCTGACCGCGCCGGTATATGGGATATCCGCGCCCGGCGATTCCAGCGATCTCTTTGTGGTCGATCAGGCCGGGAAGATCGACATCATTCATAATGGCGTTCCGCAACCCACCCCATTTCTCGATGTCAGCGGCCTGGAAAGCGCGGTGCCGCTCAAGCCCGGCTACGATGAGCGCGGGCTTCTGGGCCTGGCGTTCAGCCCCGGCTTCAACGATCCCAAAAGCGTCGGGTATCGCACCGTCTATACCTACCAAAGCGAAGCGACAGGCACGGCTCCGGCGGATTTCGCCCCGGCGCCCGGAACGCTCACCGGCCCGATCGATCACCAAAACGTTCTCGTGCAATGGAAGGTCAGTGCATCCAACCCCAATGTGATCGATCCGACGACCCGCCGCGATCTGCTCCGCGAGGACCATCCCGCCCTGAATCACAACGGCGGCACGATTGCCTTCGGCCCCGATGGCGATCTGTACCTGGCGATCGGTGACGGCGGCACCGCCAACGACAGCGGCAACGGACACATCGTCTCCACCGGCAACGCCCAGTCCCTGAGCGTCATCATGGGCAAGATGCTCCGCATCGACGTGAACGGAACCAACAGCGCCAACGGGCGATATGGCATCCCCGCCGACAACCCCTTCGTCAACACCTCCGGAGCGGCCAAAGAAATCTACGCCCTGGGTCTGCGCAACCCCTACAAATTCAGCTTCGACGCCCCCACCGGCAAGCTGGTCGAAGGCGACGTCGGCCAGAACCAAGTCGAGGAGGTCAACACCATCACCAAAGGCGGCAACTACGGCTGGCCCATCAAGGAAGGCACGTTCCTCTTCAACCGCACCGGTACCAACGTCGGCACCGTAAATCCCGTAAGCAGCCCCGGCTCCCCAGCCGGCCTGATCGATCCGCTGCTGGAGTACGACCACAATTCCGGCAGCGCCGTCGTGGGCGGCTTCGTCTACCACGGCTCGCTCATCCCCCAATTGGACGGCAAATACATCTTCGGCGATTTCAGCAACGGCTCATTCTCGGCCCCCGGAAATGGCCGGCTGTTTTACGCCGACCTGGCTAGCGGCCAGATCGACGAATTTGCCATGTCCAATCCCCTGAACCTATGGCTCAAAGGCTTCGGCGAAGACGCCAACGGCGAAATCTACGTCATGGCCAGCCAAAATCTGGGCCCCACCGGATCGACGGGCGTGGTGTTTGAACTGACGCCCGAACCGTCAATGCTCGGGCTGTGGGCGTTGGCGCCGTTGGCGTTGCTTCATAGGTTCAGAAAGAAAACGGGGGCCATTGATGCGAGTGCCGCAGCGGTTTGCAGTGCAAGTATACGAAGCGTCTGCCTTGGCGCGCGCGGCAGCCACTTGATGGCGAAGAAGGCGATGAGCGGCATTTGCCCGGCCATGAGCAACTGCCAGATATGGGCAACGGCTCCTTCATCGGGCTCATGGACAACGCCCGCTACTGCAATAGCACCGAGCAACAATGCGAAGGCGGCGAGCGACATCGCCACTGGAAGAAATGCGCTGGGCTGCCTGATGATGGCGCCGAAAGAGCGAGGAGCTTGCATCGTGGTGACTCGGTAAGTGGGAAAGACGTGCTCGCGAAGCGCGGCGAAAATGACATTGGCCGACGCGCGCAGGTTGCCAGGCTCGGCTTGAAGAAGCGCCTCGAATTCTTCGCCGTAGCGCTCTCTCCAGCCTCGCGGATATAGGCCCGTAAGCAGGCGCGCAAGTCGGCGGTTCATAATGCCTCCAGCCTTCGCAGTCCGGCTTTGGTGAACTGCTGCAATGTGGTCAGTTTCGCGCGGAAGATGCGCAGGCCCTGTGCCGTGATTCGATAGGGACGCCGGCGATCCTCGGGCGGAAGCGGCTCAATCAACCCTTGCCGCTCCAGGCGGCCGATTGCCCCGTAGAGCGTTCCGGGACCAAGACGCGTTCCGCACATGTCCGCGATATCCTCGATCATGGCATGCCCATGCTTTGGGCCGTCCGCGAGGCTGGCAAGGACAAGCAGCGGCGGGTCGGAATAGTGTCCCGCACCTGCGGCCGCCTCGGCCTCTCCTACGTTTTGCGTAGTACGCATGACGTAGTTATAGGGCCGCGTATGATGTGTGTCAAGAAAATTCTTTGGGGCGGTTCAAGCAACCCGCTGCGTGCTCTCAAAACAATACCTGCGATTCCAACTGGATCGAGCTCCGCAAGTACGTTCCGAAGGCCCCCACGAGTCGCCCGTCACCCTGGTGCGTGTTGCGGCGGCGGGATGCCGCGATGATGATTCGGCTCCTTGCCGGCTTCACATCCGAATCTCGCTTCCGCTTCGCATGATCCTCTGGCCGCGCCCGCGCGCTGGACGGCGGGCGCGGCGTTGCTTCATATTCTGCTGCTGGCGGCGGCGTTGGCGTATCTGACGCCGTTCTTCTGGCTGGTGTGCGCCAGCTTTAAGCGGCCGGGGGACGTGTTTCGGTATGCGTTTCTGCCGTGGGGGCATCTGCGTGATCTGACGTTGAACAACTTTGCCGTTCTTTTTCAACGCGAACGGTTCGCCCGCTGGCTGCTGAATTCCATTTTCATCGCGTCCTTGCAGACGATTCTCGTGGTGACGTTCAGCAGCCTGGGCGGATTTGCGCTTGCGAGGTACAACTTCGCGGGCAAGCGGCTGCTGATGATATTGATGCTCGCAACGATGCTGCTGCCGGGCGTGGTGTTGCTGTCGGGCACGATGGATTTGATGCTGCGGCTGGGGTGGGTCAACAGTTACAAGGCCATTGTCATTCCCGGTGCGGTGAGCGTTTTTGGCACATTCTTGTTTCGCCAGGCGATGCTCGGCGTGCCCGATGAATTGTTGCAGGCGGGACGGGTGGATGGATGCAGCGAGCTGCGGCTCTGGTGGGAAGTGGCGCTGCCCATCGTGCGGCCCATGACCGGCGCGTTCACCCTCCTGAGCTTCGCGGCGTCGTGGAACGGCTATCTGTGGCCGTCGATCATGCTGCAGGATGAGGCGAAGTTCACGTTGCCGATGGGGCTTGCGGGAATGATCGGGCTGCCGGGCATGGACAATGAATATGGCGCGCTGATGGCCGGCACGCTTTTGGGCATCCTTCCGGTCGCGATTCTCTTTTTTATTTTGCAACGCGATTTTGTCGCCGGGCTGGCAACCGGCGCGATAAAGGGCTGATATGTCGGCCAGCTCGCGCATGGCGAGCAGTGGGAGCAGGTGTTGGCCGACTATCCCGACCTTGGCCGCGAGGACCTTCAGGAGGCGCTGGCGTATGCCGCTTAGCTTACCCAGGAGGAAGTCGTCACCGCGTAAACTGCATATCTGATCCGGCGGAAGCCTTGCAGCTTATTCCCTCATGGGTAGGACCGTATGGGATTGAGCGCGCGGCTGCACTGCGGCGAAGAGGCTGATCTATCCATTGGTGTGCAGGCCGGCTATACTTCCGCGTCTCTACCCAGGAGTGAGCATGCGCCTTTCGCCGAGTTTTCTGCGCCTGATTCTGGCTGCCGTTCCAATGTTGGTCGCGCCCGCGCTGAGTGCGGCGCCCGACGCGGACGCGCCAAAAGCCGCCGAGCAGGCGGACGCGGGGCAAAAGATCGTGCCCGCGAAGTTCATGCGCTTCACCGAGGACGGGCACGGCGGCGGGCGGTTCGAGACCGCGGTCGTCACCTTCAAAAACAAGGACGGCGTATCCGTCCAACTCGTCGGCGCGATTCACATCGGCGAAAAATCGTACTACGATGCGCTCAACAAGAGCTTCGAGAACGATGATGCGGTCTTATACGAACTGGTCAGCCCCAAGGGGATCAATGTGCCGGCACGGGGCGCCAAGTCGGATAACCCGATCAACCAGTTGCAGCATGTGATGAAGGATGTGCTGAACCTCGATTTTCAGTTGGACGACATCGATTATTCCAAGGGCAATTTCGTTCATGCCGACATGGACGCGCAGACCTTTCAAAAAATGCAGGAGGAGCGCGGCGAGACGTTCCAGGCGCTGCTGCTTAAGCAACTGATGAAAGCGTTCACGAAGGGTGACGACGCGAAAGGCAACGCCGCTAACGCCCAGGAGAATCCAGAGCAGATTCTGGACACCGCCATTGAGATGTTGACCCGCCCGGACATGGAACGGCAGATCAAGCTCGCCGTCGCAAAGCAACTCGATAAAATCGACGACAGCGCCATGGGCCTGGACGGCCCCAACGGCTCGGTCATTCTCACCGAACGAAACAAGGTCGCCTTGAAGGTTCTCGAGCAGACAATCGAAAGGGGGAAGAAAAAGATCGCGGTTTTCTACGGCGCGGCCCACTTGCCCGACATGTCAGCTCGGCTGAAGAAAATGGGATTTACCCCGGTTGCGGTGAAATGGAATACCGCCTGGGATTTGGCCATCCGGCCCGACC
Source organism: Tepidisphaeraceae bacterium (assembly GCA_035648595.1). GTDB lineage: Bacteria > Planctomycetota > Phycisphaerae > Tepidisphaerales > Tepidisphaeraceae > RYN-428. Next base: position 800 of record DASRLH010000180.1, on the reverse strand, counting down.
AGCCGTCGGGAGTCGAGAAGATGCTCAAGGAATTGATCCACGCCCTGGATGACGACGGCAACTGATCCTCCCGATGATCGAAGTGATCGACTATCACAAGACCTACCGCGAAACGGTAGCCGTGGCCGGTCTGAGTTTCGCGGTGCGCGCCGGCGAAGTGCTGGGGCTGCTCGGGCCCAACGGGGCCGGCAAGACCACCACCATGCGCGCCATCACCGGCATCATCCCGCCGACGCGCGGCACGCTGCGCGTGGCTGGGCATGATGTGTGCGCGGATCCGGTGGCGGCCAAGGGCCAACTTGCGTATGTGCCAGACGATCCCAAGCTTTTTGATACGCTCACGATCTGGGAGCATCTGGAGTTTGTGGCATCCGCCTATCGCCTGGGCGACTGGAAAGCCGAAGCCGCCGCGTTGCTGGAGCGATTCGAGTTGGCGCCGAAGCGAAACGCCGTCGCGCAGGATCTCTCGCGCGGGATGCGGCAGAAGGTGGCCATCTGCATGGCCTACCTGCATCACCCGCGCGCCCTGCTGCTCGATGAGCCGATGACCGGTCTCGATCCGCGCGGCATCCGCACGCTCAAGGAATCCGTTCTGGAACAAGCCCGCGCCGGGGCCGCGGTTCTCATCAGCTCCCACCTCCTTGCCCTCGTCGAGGATATGTGCACCCACCTTCTGATCCTCCATCATGGCCGCAGTTTGTTCTTCGGGAGAATCGAGGAGGCGCGGACCGCCTTCGCGACGGTGGACGCCGACGCATCTTTGGAAGACGTGTTTTTCCGGGCGACGGAAGAGGTGGGGA
>DASRLH010000179.1:0-2236 GCA_035648595.1 Tepidisphaeraceae bacterium | reverse complement strand
CGGGGGAGGGTTAGGGTGGGGGCCGGCGTATTCCAGCGCGACCACCGCCATTCCCGGCGCGATCGAAGCAAACGCTGCCTGCCGGCGCCTGGCGCGCAAGAAAACCTCCAGCGCCCCGGCCAGAAAAAACGGCGCCGTGAGCGGCCCAACCCAGCGGCGGTAGTCGATCGCGCTGCCCCAATACGGCCGCGCCGCCCATTGAATCCAAAAAACGCTCGCCACCGCGGCAAATACCATCGCCAGTATCCCCGCGACCGGCGGCGCATTCCGCCAGCGCCGCTTGAACAGCGGCTGCGCCAGCGCCCCCGCCGCGTACATGCAGTTAAGGCCGTCGAGCGGCAGGCCGCGAACCGCGTCCAGCCAACGCTGCTTGGCGTTCGTCCACGTCGCCTCCTGCTGGGCATACGTGTCGCGCCATTGCGGCAGATGATTGGTGATCTCGATCTTCGCCACCGCCATCACGCACAGCAGCGCCAGCAATCCCGCGCGAAACAGCAGCCGGCGCCGATGCTCGACATCCACGATCGCCACCCCCCCCGCCGCCAGCGCTCCGCCCAGCAGCAGGGCAACGCCCAGCGGATGCACGAACTGAAACGCGGCAAGTGCAAAGAGAACGATCCGCTTCGGCCAAGTCAACGGCACAAAAAGCCCGACGAAAACCGGCCAAAACATGTGTTGCTGAAAGATGCTGTCGTTAATGACAAATATCTGCCCGGGCAATGTCGCGGCGGCCACGCCAAACACCACCCACAAAATCAAATGCGGGGCCTCTCTTCGCACAATCCACCACGACAACAGCAATCCAATCGCCGGCGCCAGCAGGAATGGCAGCCCATACACCGTCTGCAACACTATCATGTTGCTCGTCAGATGGCTCGCCCAAACCGTCGGCCACCAGAGAAACCAGGTATGAAACCGCGTGAGATAAACGTAAGGATGCTGCATGATCAGCATCGTGTTAAGCTGATACGCCCCATCCCAGATCAAAGGCGCCCGGCACCAGCAGGCATACCCCGCCGTCAGCGCCAAAATCCCAGCGATCCAATACACATAACGCCCGGTCATGCCGTCTGGTGTAGCCCCGGCGGCATAGCAAATCAACCCAATCCTCGCTTCCCGGAGCCTCGGGGCGTGCCCCAAAATGCCCCATCTCCCGGCGAACCCCGTGTTCCTATTTTTTTTCCAGATACGACCTGCAGCTACAGTTCATGGCACTACTTACGGCCGCGGCACGAGCGCTCCGTCGGGATGGACCAAAACGACGCGGATAGCGGGCTGAGCCATATCCTTTCACCGTGCCGGCCTGCCTCCGATTCCTCGTGCTCATGACAAGTGTTCCACCGGGCGCCCGCCGCGAATCCCATGGCGAATCGGGAACCGAATGCCGTCCAGGGGGCTGATACCTTTTGCTTTGTCCCATATTCCAGTCCCGTGTTACTCGGCATCGGCAACCTAAACGGGATCGGCTTTTGCCGCTTGGAAAAGGCACCCCAAAGATCGCATCGCATCTGGCGACAATGGTGTCATCGCCGAAAGATCACTTCGAAACCGAACTTCACTGACTTCCGTTGGCAGGGTGCCATCAACTGCCGGAATCAACTTGGCGTCATAAAATGCGAGCGTGTTTCGGGCCACATTGTCATCGAAGCCGAATTTCAATCCGCGGCGCCAAGCCCGTCCGAGCGACGTTGTTACGACCTGATCAACATGGAGCAGCAGTTTTGCGTTGTCCTCAACGAGCAACCTTACGTCATGCCATAGGCGCGCAAGTGTGAGACCATTGGCCAATGAAGCCACCTGCACCGATGCCACGATTACTCGGATATCACCTGCTGCCTGTAGTTGCTCAAGCGAAAACTGGTGAGACCTGCGCGTCCACTTCGTGCTCTTCACTTCGAGACGTTCGGCCTTTGCGGCGAAATCGAACCGCTCGAAAGGATCGGCGCGCCACGCCAGAACCATCGCTCTTGCATCATGTGCCATTCTGATAACGAATAATTCTGCCCAAAGGCCCTGTACGGAGCGAGTGCTCGGGCGTTTGAGAGAGCGAAAGAGACGGATGATTTGTTGGAGGGCCGCGGAAGCCATCTGGCACGACAGGGCAATCGCATTTGAGAAGTTCGGCATATGTTAGGTATCGCCCGCGCGGTGGGGAGTGTATGTTGGTTTCGTCGTCGCGAAGCTTCGCAGCAAAAATTGAGCTTTCACCCACGAAAGGAGCTTGCGCATGGACGCC
>DASRLH010000178.1:0-3695 GCA_035648595.1 Tepidisphaeraceae bacterium | reverse complement strand
AATGTCCCCTTTGTTGGTGGTTCTTCGTTCTTCGGTTTCCCCGGCTGGCGGCGCGCGACCTTTTGCTTTTATCCCATGCCAAAACTTCCGCCCTGCTCCCACTCCCAATTGCCGCCACGGATGGCTCAACGCCGGAGGCTTCACCACCGTTTTTGTTTTCACCTTCCTCGCCTTCCGTGCTGGCGGCGGCGGCCGCATGGCGCCTTGGGGCAGGATTCGCCACTTCAGTCGCTGGTCCCGATGGACCAACTGCACCCGCCCGTTGCGCAACGTCCGCACGATCACCTTCCGCCGCACCAGGTTCAGCGCCTCGTGTTGACGATCCAACTGATACCGCTTCCCCTCGCACGCCACCGTCCAGTCGCACTGCACCACACGCTCTTCTTCCCAGCTCAACACTTCATTCAAGTTCCGCGGCACGGCGCCATGCACGTCCACCGGACTGGCCGCCCCCCGCGCAAACTGCCGGTTGAACGCTCGCAGATATTTCCCATCCAGAAACTGGTTCGCGCTTTCCAGGTCGCTGATCCCGGCCAGCCGCAGCTCTTTGACCAGCCGGTCCTGCAGCGTGCCGTTCATCCGTTCCACCCGCCCCTTGGCTTGCGGGCTGTTCGCCAAGATCAGTTCCACCCCCAGCGCTTTCATCGCCCGTCCAAACTGCGTCTGCGGCTCTTCCCCAGCCAGTTGTTCGGCGATGCTCGCCGCGCCTTCGCACCGATAAATGCTGTCCCGATCCACATACAGGCTGTCCGGCAGGCCATGCTTTCGCGCCCAGCCTTCCAGCACATCGTAGCTGGCCCGCGTGGTCTCCTCGGGGAAGAACCGTGCCCGCATCTGGTTGGTCGCGTCGTCCACCATCACCCTCAACACGCACTTCGGGCCGCGGCCTTCGAACCAGTCATGGTGCGAGCCGTCCAGTTGCACCATCGCTCCGAAGCTCGGCTTGCGCTCGCGCCATTCCCGGTGCACCTGCTTGCGGCGACGCACCGTGTGCTGGCCCTCCGCCAGCCGCCACCGCCGCAACGTCTCGTGATCGACCACCAGCTGTTCCTTCGCCAGCTGCTCGGCCATCAGCGTCGGCCCGAAGTCGGCGTAGCGTTCCTCCGCATAGCGGGCCAGCGCCCGCGCTCGCAGGGCCGCCGGCTTGCGCCGCGCGCTGGGCTGGCCCCTCAGCCGATGCACCAATCCCCCGTCCCCATCGGCCGGATACCGTTTCCAAATGCGCTTGCTCTGGCGGTAGCACACCCTCATCAGCTTCGCTGCCTGCACCAGCGTCAGCTTCTTCTCCGTCACGCCGGCCATCACCGTCAATCGTTTCCGTTCTTTCCGACTCATGGTTAATGTCTCCATGTTGGGGCCGGGTGGCTACCGCATCCCGGCCAGGGGGGACATTCTTATCGAGTTACCATGGGGACATTCTCATGGAGTTCCGACACGACGCTTCAATCGCCTTGCCGCGCCGCCCGCTTTGGGTTAGCTTGCGCGCGTTATGGAAATATCGCCCAATCCGCCCGAATTTGTTCCGCCACCGTTGCCGCTGCCGCCGGTCATCGTCCCGGCCCCCGCGCCCCGGCCGCGCAAGAGCCGCGGCTGGATGATCGCCACCATCATTTTGTGCGTGCTGCTGATGTTCAGCCTGTTTGCCATCCTCACGCTGTTGGTCGCGCAGTCGTTTTCGTTTCAACGCGCTTTTCACACCGAGGCGCTCGGCAGCGGACGCGAGATCGGGCCGAAACTGGAAGAGTGCGTGCTGGAAAACAACAAGTCGCCGGACAAAATTGCCGTCGTCACGGTGGACGGCCTCATCACCAGCCACGAGGCCAACGAGGCAGGCAACAATATGGTGGACGTGATCAAGGCGCAACTGGACCGCGCCGCCGATGACCGGCGCGTGAAGGCCGTGATCTTGAAGGTGGATTCGCCCGGCGGCGAAGTGCTGGCCTCCGATGAAATTTACCAGGACATCCGCAAGTTTCAGGAAGACTCAAAAAAGCCGGTGATCTGCTCGATGGGCAGCCTCGCGGCGTCGGGTGGCTATTATATTTCCTCGGGCTGCCGCTGGATTGTCGCCAATGAACTGACGCTCACCGGCAGCATCGGTGTCATCATGCACGGCTGGAATTATCGCGGCCTCATGGACAAGGTCGGCCTCGCGCCCATGACCTACAAAAGCGGGAAGTTCAAGGACATGTTGAGCGGCGAACGGGAGACCAATGAAATTCCGCCGGAAGAACACGCGATGGTGCAGGGCCTGATTGACGACACCTATGACAAATTCAAGGACGTGGTCGCCGCTGGCCGCGATGCCGCGCATGAGCTGAACAAAAAAGAAGGCAAGGCGCTCGCCGACAACTGGGAGGATTTCGCGGACGGCCGCGTCGTCTCCGGCAAAGAGGCGCTCGAACACGGTTTCGTGGATGAACTCGGCGATTTTGACGACGCCGTGGACCGCGCGCAAAAAATCGCGCACGTCACCGATGCCAGTTTGATCGAATACCGCGAGCGCTACGACATCTCGAATTTTCTTTCAATGTTCGGCCAGAGCAGCCAGTCGCACGACATCAAGCTGCAGCTCGGCGCGGACGTTCCAAAACTGCACGCCGGCTACCTTTATTTCCTCTACGAACCTTGAAACACATCACGGTCATCGCGCATCCGCTGGTGCAGCACAACCTCACGCGGCTGCGCGACCAGCGGACGCAGCCGCAGGAGTTCCGCCGGCTGCTCGGCGAAATCGCGTCGCTGATGATTTATGAAGCCACGCGGTCATTTGAACTGAAAAAAGTTTCCGTCCGCACGCCGCTGGAAAAAACCACCGGTTCAAAACTCGAACGCGAAATCGTCCTGGTTCCCGTGCTGCGCGCCGGTCTGGGAATGCTCAATCCGATTCTTGAAATCATTCCGCACGCGCGCGTCGGCTTCATCGGCCTCAAGCGCGAGGAATCCACCTTGATCGCGCATTTCTATCACAAAAGCCTGCCGAAGGAACTGGGCGGCTGCGAAGTCATTCTGATTGACCCGATGCTTGCGACCGGCGGCAGCGCCGTGGCCGCGCTGGATTTTCTGAAAGAGCAAGGTGCAAAAAAAATCCGGCTCGTCAGCCTGGTTTCCGCGCCCGAAGGCATCGCGCGCGTCCGCAAAAAATATCCGGCCCTGCCGATTTTCACCGCCGCGATTGACCGTGAGTTAAATCAAGTCGGCTACATCCTGCCCGGCCTCGGCGACGCCGGCGACCGGTTGTTTGGGACGTGAGCCAGGGAGAATTCGCCGGCCAAATAAGGAATCCAAGAAACCATGAATGAATTCTTTCTCCTGCCCTCCTGGTTTCCTGGCTTCCTTATTCAATAAACCAAAACAAGAACGGCGGCATCCTGCGCCGACCTCACCACCTCCTCAAACTTCCGGTCAGCCATGACCGGCTCCTTGAGTTTTGCCGCCACGTCCGGCACCGACTCCAGAAAGCTCAAGAGCAAACTGCTCTTCACCGCGTAATTCACATTCTCCGGCAACGCCCCGCTCGCCGTCAGCGCCACCGCCGCATCCAGCTTGGCCGACACGATGCCGATGACGTTGCCCCGCTCATCCACCAGCGCCCCGCCCGAATTGCCCGGCTGCACCGGCACGCTGATTTGAAAATAGCGCGGGTCATCCCCCGCGCCCGACAGCGACGCGATTTCCCCCTTGGCCAGCTTGGG
>DASRLH010000177.1:0-43739 GCA_035648595.1 Tepidisphaeraceae bacterium | reverse complement strand
GACTGCCGGCTTTTGGATCGCGACATCACGGCCTCCTTGCCAGGTTGATTGATATAACATCATCATGGTCAAGGAGGCCTTATTTTGTGAACCCATAACCTTTTGCGTGAAAAACACAGCGAAGATGGTTCACGGCGTAGCATAATACGATAATGTCGTTCGACGACGGCATCCATGGATTTGGATCTCAATATCTTCCCGCCTCTTCCGCGCGATCGCTCGATCGGCATCGGCTGCATCGGCGCAGGCTTTATCATGGCGGATTGCCAGTTGGTGGCGTATCGGCAGTCGGGGCTGAATCCGGTGGCGATTGCCGCCCGAAGCCGCGAGAAGGCCGCGGGGGTGGCGCGGCGGCACAATATCCCTGCGGTCTACGAGGACTACCGGCAGTTGATGGATGATCCGGGCGTGCGCGTGCTGGACATCGCGGTGCCGCCGGACGTGCAATTCGAGGTGATTGAGCAGGCGGTGAAGCGCGCGGGGCATATTCGCGGCATCCTGGCGCAAAAGCCACTGGGCGTGGACTACCGCCAAGCACGGCGGATCGTGCAAATGTGTGAATCGGCGGGCATCACCTTGGCCGTCAATCAGAACATGCGGTTCGACCACTCCATCCGCGCCTGCAAAACATTGCTCGATCGCGGCGTCCTGGGCGAGCCGGTGTTGGCGACCATCGACATGCGCGCCATCCCCCACTGGATGCCCTGGCAGCAGCGGCTCGGCTGGGTGACCCTGCGCATCATGAGCATCCATCATCTCGATACGTTCCGATATTGGTTTGGGAACCCGGCGCGGGTTTTCGCCTCGGTGCGCCCCGACCCACGGACGGCAACAAAGTTCGCCCATGAAGACGGCATCTGCCTGTACATTCTGGAATATGAAAATGGGATGCGCGTGAGCAGTTGCGATGATGTGTGGACGGGCCCCGCCTTGGAGGGCGCCGAGCCGGACATCGGCATCCGCTGGCGCGTCGAGGGCACCAAGGGCCTGGCGCGAGGCACCCTCGGCTGGCCAAAATATCCCGCCCGCGAGCCCAGCACCCTCGATTTCACAACCGCGCTTGAACCCGGCGAATGGTTCAAGCCGCGCTGGGAGGAAGCCTGGTTCCCCGATGCCTTTGCCGGGCCGATGGCGGATTTGCTGTGCGCCCTGGAGGAAAACCGCCAGCCCATGCTCAACGGGCGGGACAATCTTTTCACGATGGCGCTGGTGGATGCCTGCTATCGCTCGGTTGCGGAACACCGGGCTGTGGAAATTGCGGAGATCATGGCGGAATGCAAAGAAGATTCACCGCGGAGACGCAGAGAGGAGTTAACAAGTTTGCTATAGCCAGAACCGTAACACATGGGATCATTCCATTCGGACGGGCACACGAGTTTTTTCTCTGCGTCTCTGCGTCTCCGCGGCGAAAACTCTTCCATATCGCGTCAGCCTCGCGGAACTTAAGTTTTGGAGTGACATTGAAACTCGGACTCATCAATTCGGCATGGGCGCAGTCGGGCCGGGGCATGGAATTCGGGATCGAGCAGACCAAGCGCATTGGCTTTGATACCATCGACATCCAAGCCGACCCGCTCGACCTGACCATCCGTGAGCGCAAGCTGATTAGGGACGCCGCCCGGCGGGCGGAATTGCCGATCAAGAGCGTCTGCTGCGTCGCGGTGGGACTCATCGACTTCAATCCGAGCGTGCAGCGGTTTAGCATCGATCGGGTGACGCAATATCTTGATTTTTGTTATGAGCTGGAAGCCGACAACCTGCTGCTGGTGCTTGGCGAATATATCTGGCAGCAGGAGGTGATTCCGCCGGCGGCGCAATGGCTATGGGCCGTCGAGAATACCCAGGCGTGCGCCCGGCACGCGCGCGAGCTGGGGCTGGAGATCGCCATCGAACTTGAGCCGTTCAAGCTGTCGCTGGTGAACAGCGTGGAGACGATGCTCAGGTTTCTTGCCGATGTGGGCATGCGCGAGGTGCAGGCCAATTGTGATATATCACACCTGCATCTGGTCGGCACGCCCGTGGCGGAAGTTGGCCGCCTGAAGGGGAAAATCGCACATGTTCATGTCTCTGACTGCAACGGCAAAACGCATGGCGACCTTCCTCCCGGTCGCGGCGTCACGCCGATCATCGATTACCTGCGGGCGGTGCGCGACACGGGATTTGATCGCACCGTGAGCATTGAACTCGAATACTCGCCCGAGCCCGATCGCATCGTGCAGTGGGTCGAGGAGGCGTATCGGGAGACCGACCGCATCATGCGCGAACTGCGGTGCCGGCATTGAACTCGGCGACGGCAGTAACCGGGACTCCAACGATGCCCAGCGCGGTACACCTCAACCTTGATGATGCGTGGCCGCAGAATGCAATGGGGCTTGCATCGCTGGATTTGCGCGCCTGGGGGCCGCGGCTTCGATACATCGCGCGGCGGCGCGATGTCGAGGCTTTTTATCGTGAAATTGAGCCAGGCCTGGCCGATTTCATCCTGTACGGGTCCGGCGACTTTCATCATCTGTGCGGTGTGCTGATCCGGCGGGTGAGACAGGCTCCCTTCACGCTGGTCTCCTTCGACAATCATCCCGATTGGGACATCCGGCCGCCGTACTGGTCGTGCGGCGGATGGGCGGCGCGGGCGCTGCGGACAGGCCGCGTGGAACGCGTGAGCGTCTGGGGGTGCGGGAATTTCGAGCTGCAAATGCCGTCGTATCTGTTCGCGGATCGACGGGCACTGCGCGATGGGACGCTGGAAGTTCATGCCTGGGCGCAGCGCCAGCCCGAGGCGGTGCGAAAGCGGTTTAACTGCATGACGCGGGAAAACTGGCGACAGCGGTTCGAAGCGTTCGCGGCGGGGCTGGCGGGGAAGCCGGTGTACGTCACCGTCGATATGGATTGCCTGTCGGCGGACCAGGCGGTGACAAACTGGGAGAACGGTTTATTCACCGCCGACGACGCGGCGTGGGCGGTGAGCCGGCTTTGGGCGCGGGCGAATGTGGTGGGCGGCGATGTGTGCGGCGCCTATTCGCCGCCGGTGTATACGGGGGTTATTCAGCGAATGGCCGGGAGGTGGGATCATCCGAAGCTTGGGTTGCCCGATCGCGCGGAAGCAGGCCGCGTCAATCTCGCGTCGCTGGAGAAAATCTGGGCCGCGCTGTTGAGATAACCGCGGACGTCTCGAATTCGATGGCGCCGCAGGCAATCCGAAAGCGAGACCGCAACCGAAAGAAAGAGGGAGCCACGAATGGGCACGAATGCACACGAATGAAGAAAATTATTCGTGCCCATTCGTGGCCATTCGTGGCAGTCCTCTGTGTCCGTCTTACAATTCGGTGGTCAACTTCCAGACGCCAAAAAGATTCCCCCGCAGATCAGCAGCACGCCCAGGGCCGTGTGGATGGAAACCCGCTCCTTGAGCACAAGCCACGCGACAACCACCAGCAGCACCGGATTGAGGCCCTCGAAGGGGAAGATGCGGCTGAGGTCTTCGCGTTCCAGCAGGTTGATCCAGATAAAGAACCAGACCGCCTGCAAGGCGATGCCCAGCGCCAGATCGCGGGCGACGCGCCGGCGCGGCTGGGGCGCGGGCGTTTGGCGCATGCCGCGCTTGAGGAAGATTTGACCGGCCACCAGAAAGAGCTGGCAGAGGATGGCCAGGAAAATAACGCGCCGCGTCACAGCTTGTGCTCCACTTTCATCAGGGGCCGGGCAATCACCAACGCCCCAATAAATATCAACCCCACGCCCGCCCAAAGGCGCGGCGGCACCGTTTCGTTCAGGAATATGTGCGCCCCGACCGGCACCAAAACATGCACCACGTTAATCAGCGGAAATGCGATACTTAGCGGGATGAAGCGAAGAACATAAAGCCAGCTAAGCAGGCTCACGATATAGCTGGCGATCCCGATCCAAGTCCAGCCAAACGCCAGTGGGCCCAGCCAGTTGAGAATCCCGACGAAGTGCGCGGACCCCGCGAGCTTCGAGCCTTTTGCGAGCAGTACTTCGCCCGCGGTGGTGAGCAAGGCGCCGACCAGGATCAACACATACGGGTTCAATATGAAGGCAATCGCCGCCGACTTTCGACGTGATGCCGCCGAGTCGGATGAAAGCGCATTTCCCGCCGGGCCGGGCGGCACGGCGCTCACGCGTTCCCCCAGATATCCCCGAAATTCGGAAACTCGCGAAGCGTTTTGTCGTTGCGCGTCGGCTCCAGCAGAGGCAACAACCGCCGAAGCACGACGTTGGCCGGCGGCCAGATATGGGCGACATACAAATCCAACGGCATCAGCTCGCACTTGAGCCGGCGCTTGGGATCGTAATTCAGCGCGCTGCTGCAATACCACTTACAGCCGTTCCTGATCGCCCATTCCACGATGTCGCGCAGCGTGTAGAAATACAGATGCAAATCCAGCGCGACCGAATAATCCAAGCCCAAATACTCATCATAAATCGCATCGCCCTGCAAAAGGCAGACGCTAAACGCGACTGCGCGGCCTTTTTGCCGCCAGATAAAAAACCGCGCGCGGTCGGGCATCTCCTGTCCGAGCCGGCACAGAAAGTCCTCGGTGAGCTTCTCGAACTGCAACGGCGATTTCTGATACACGTTCAGATAGAGCGGATAAACCTCGGCGATGAAAGGCGTCACATCCTCAACCACCTGCAACTCAATCGGATCAGACTCGGCGGCATCGCGGAATTTGCGGCGCAAATCCTTTCGCGTCGCCTTGCTCAGCGCGCGGGTCATGTAGTCATCGAAGTTTTTGTAGTCGATGCTCAGCCGGGTGAACGGCAGGCTTGGCACGCGCGTGTACCCATTGCTTGCGAAGCAGGCCAGCGGCTTTCGGTAGGCAGATGGAAACTCCTTAAGCACGACCATCCGCGCCTTGATCCGCCGGGCGTATTTAATCAGCGTCTCATGCAGGCACGCCGCGATCCAGTCGGCTTGTTCATCGGATTTGCGATCCAGATGCCCCTCGCCCGCCGCACATCCCACCATCAGCGTGCGGATGGTCAGCGCTTTAGGAAACAGCCGGCGGATTCGCGCCGCGAATTTCCGCGCCCGCGGCCCCGCGCCTTGCAGCAGATCCTGATCGAGCAGAAAAAACGGCTGAATCGCCCGCACGCTCCCCGCCATGTCTTCCAGCACGAAATAGCGGTAATCGAACCCCTGGCGAATAGTGTCTTCGACGATCTGATAGTATCGCCAATCCTTGCGGCTGGCTGCGAACGACTGCCGCCAGGCGGGGCATTGCTCGATCTGCGCGCGCGTGGCGGCGTAGGCGGTGCCGTGGGCGGTGGGAATGCCGGAGGATGGGGAGGGGGACGTCATTAAAAGCGATGTCTTGGAATCGAATGATCAGAATGCAAGGGTGAACGTTGCGGAAACCCCATCATAAATCAAAAGGCAGCCCTTCAGGACATCACAGCCCACTAACCCCTGAATACCTTGGCCGGTAAAGTCGCTGCCAATTACGGGTATCGTGCCTAAAGAGAGGGCATGATTCGGATGATTTATGCCGAGAAAAACATCGTACATCGGGCAAGTGATCGCGGTGCCGCCTGTAGACGGCGTGAGGATTTGTGCTGTGCCAGTTGGAGTGAGGCCCAGTGACTTGAGAACACTTTCATCAATCAGAGTTGTAGTCGCTCCCGTATCGAGAATCAGCCGGGACTGAATCACGTTGGGAATTGCCAACCCGGCGGCCAAAAGGACCGCGCGCCGAGGCTCGCTTATTCCTATGTAAACCTCAAGGGCACATCCCACAGGCGAGAGGGGCAATGTCAGGTGCGGCATACTGAGATGTCTCGCGTGAAGCGACTAACGCGTTCCACCGCGGCAATCTGCTTTACCATAAACGAGGTCAAACCGAACCGATCATAACCAACCTTAAGAGCGTCCTGGTAAGTATCGTACGTTCCCGCGATAAGGTTGCCGTGAATCAAAACGAACTTCCCGGCTGATTCGATCAAATGAGGTAATTCCTGGGCGTAGGTTTGTTGTTCCTGTTCGAGTGCCATATCGAAACCTCGGTAGCTGGATCCATCCTCCCATACAAGTGTAGCCCGCGCAGTGCCCCGGGCCAAGTTGCTCTGGCCACAAAAACCGCGACGCGTCTGAAATCATGTCCCCTTCATCCGCTCAAACCGCGCCAGCGCCGTCAGCGGGAAATACAGGCGGTACATGTGGTACTTGAGGTAGAACACGCGGGGGAAGCCGGTGCCGGTGAACCATTTTTCCTCCCAATTGCCGTCGGCGCCCTGGGTGTCGATGAGCCATTGGATGGCGCGTTCGACTGCCGAGTCATGCGGGCCGACGGCGGCCATCAGGCCCATGGCGCCCCAGGCGGTTTGCGAGGCGGTGCTGGGACCGCGGCCTTTGAGTGAGGGGTCTTGGTAGCTTTGCGCGGTTTCGCCGAAACTGCCATCTTCCTTCTGCACGCTCTTGAGCCAATCCGCAGCGCGCAAAATCCACGGCTGATTCATGTCGGCTTTCACGGCACGCAGCCCCGTGAGCACCTGCCAGGTCCCGTAAACATAATTGACGCCCCATCGTCCCCACCATCCGCCGTCGGCGTCTTGTTGGCCGCGGATGTAACGGACGGCGCGAACGACCGCCGGGTGCTCGGCGGTGAAGCCGTTGTGGCCCAGGCATTCGAGCACGCGGCCGGCGATGTCGGGACAGGAGGGATCCTGCATCGCGTTGTGGTCGGCAAAGGGGATTTTCTCCAGGAGCGGCCGATCCGTCGTGTGATCGAAGGCCGCCCATCCGCCATCGGCGTTTTGGAATGCCAGCAGAAACTGCAACCCGCGCGCGATCGGCTCGCGGGCGGCTTCCCCGCCGGCCCGCTTGAGGGCCATGGCGACGGCGGCGGTGTCGTCCACATCGGGATAATGCGCGTTGTTAAACTCGAAGAACCACCCGCCAAATTCCGGCCCATCCGGGCATTTGAGCTTCCAGTCGCTGGCGACCTTGCATTCCTTCCCGATCAGCCATTGCCCGGCGCGGCGGGCGACGTCTGAATCCGGCGACACGCCCGCCTCCGCCAGCGCGTGCAGGGCAAGCCCCGTATCCCAGACCGGCGAATGGCACGGCTGCACGCGGATCATGTCTTCGCCGGGGCCATCAAGGAACAGATCACGCAAATCCTTGTGCGCTTTCTGAACCAGCGGATGCGAATCGGCATAGCCCAGCAATCGGAAAACGATCAGGATGTAGACCATTGGCGGGAAGATCGCGCCCAGGCCGTCGCATCCTTCCAGGTGCTCGACCATCCATTTCTCGGCGGCCTTGAGGGCTTTGTCGCGCAGGCGGTGAACGGGCGATTCGTTGTATAGCTTGAGTAGGCCGTCGATCTTGAGGAACAATTCGCGCCAGTTGGCCGGAAGTCCCGCAGCCGGTTCACCCAGGCGGTTGGCCGCCTCGTGATTGATGTACAGCTCGGCGATGCCCTTTTTGCGAGGCAGCTTGCGCACGGGCCGGAGCGTGGTGACGATGCCCAGCGGCAGGATCATCGTGCGCGTCCACGCCGACACGTTATAGAGATTGAAGTAAAACCACTTGGGCAGAAAAACGATCTCCGGCGGAATCGCCGGGCAGGAATCGAAGCTGATCTGGCCCAGGCACGCGAAATAAAACTTGGTGAAGGTGTTGCATTTTTCCGCGCCGCCGAGTTTGAGGATCAGCACTCGGGCGCGGGCCATGTGCGCGGCGCGGGGATCTTCGCCCATGAGCTTGAGGGCGAAGTACCCTTTCACGGTTCCCGACAAGTCGGCGGGCCCGCCGGGGAACAGGCTCCAGCCGCCGTCTTCGTTTTGCAGGGTGCGCAGATAATTGGTGATTTTGGGCAGATGCGTGTCGGCTTCCATGCCCAGTATCCACATCAGCAGGATGTATTCGGATTCGAGGATGCTGTCGCCCTGCAACTCGCCAACCCAGTAGCCTTCGGGTTTTTGGAGTTTCAGCAGCGCTTCCTTGGCGCGGAGCAGAGAGTTGTGCGCGGCGCGATCGTGTTCGATCGCGCGTGCGCCATCAAGCGACCTGCGGATAGGGCCGCCGGAAAGTGGCCGGGCAGGATGTTCGAGCGTGGCTGTGTGCATTTCAATCTTCGGCCAAAACCCGGATTAACCACGGAGACACGGAAACACGGAGGCGCCTTCGACTGAACCGCCCGACTCCCTCGATCTTAAAAGAAATCAATCATTGAGTTTCTTTCTTTGCAAAGTGGCGCATCGCCTCGAACGCGCCTCCGTGCCCCAGTGTCTCCGTGGTTGTCTTCCTTTGTATCGCGTTGCAGCCTAAAACTACCACAGCAGCCGCAGGCGAGCAAACGCCGATGGTTATCGGTATAATCCTCTTCCGATTATGACGGATGGAGAAACATTGACGGCTGGACAGGGTCTAGAGATGCACACCGACTTTTTTGCGTGGCTCGAACAGCACCGAGGACGGGAATATGACCTGCACCTCGAGCACATAAATCCCGCGTTCGTGAAGATGCTGCGCACCATCGGCTTTGACAAGGGCTACGTGCGCGGCGAAGGGGCGTACCTCTGGGACAAAGAGGGCAACAAATATCTCGATTTGCTTACCGGCTGGGGCGTGTTCGCCCTTGGCCGCAATCATCCCAAGGTGAAGGCGATCCTCCAGCAGTTGCTCGAACGAGATCTGCCGAATCTCGTGCGCATGGATTGCAGCCTGCTTAGCGGCCTGGTTGCCGAGATGCTCACGAAGCACACGTCCGATAATCTTTCACGCGTCTTTTTCTGCAACAGCGGCACCGAAACCATCGAGACGGCCATCAAATTCGCCCGCTGCGCCACGGGCCGATCCAACATCGTTTACTGCGATCACGGATTCCACGGCCTGACCACCGGCTCGTTGGCCATCAACGGCTCCAGCTATTTCAAATCGCGCTTCGGCGAATTGATGCCCGGCACCGAGATGGTTCCCTTCAATGATCTGGAAGGCTTGGAAAAAGCGCTCTCCAACAAAAGGGCGGCGGCATTTATCATCGAGCCGGTGCAGGGAAAAACCTGCGAGGTGGTCGCGGATGGATATTTGGCCGATGCACAGCGCCTTTGCCGAAAATATGGAACGCTGCTGATCTGCGACGAAGTGCAATGCGGCCTGGGACGAACCGGCAAATGGTTCGCCTACCAGCATTTTGCCGATGTCGAGCCGGACATCGTTTGCGTGGCCAAGGCGCTGTCCGGTGGGTTTGTGCCGGTGGGCGCGGTCATCACCCGGCCGCGTATCATGGATTGCGTATTCGACTCGATGGAACGGTGCGTCGTGCATTCAAATACGTTCGGGCAGAATGATTTGGCCATGGCCGCCGCTTTGGCCAGTTTGTATGTGATCGAGGAGGACAGGCTGGTTGAAAACGCCGCTGAAATTGGCGAATACGCCATCCATCGGCTCAAGGAAATCTCAAAAATCTGCCCGTTCGTTTCGCAAGTGCGCGGCAAGGGCCTGATGTTCGGCATCGACTTCGCCCGCCCCCGCGAAAACTTCAAACTCAAGATGGCCTGGGACATGCTCCACAAGCTCAACTTCGGCGTCTTCGGCCAGATGGTCATCATCCCCCTGCTCCAAAAGCACCGCATCCTCACGCAGGTCGCCGGCTTTCACACGGAAGTCATCAAGTTTTTGCCGCCCATGACCGTCACGAAAGAAGACATGGATTGGTTTTTGGGGGCGATGGAAGAAGTCCTCACCGACACCACCCGCTTCCCCGGCGCCGCCTGGGAAACTGTAACGGGATTGGCGAAACGAACAATCCGAGCGTGAGGAGGAAGTGCTGAGAGTTGTGTGCTGAGAATCGGCAAGACGAGCGATTGTGAAAAATATGCTTCGTGGTAAATTCCGATGTCCCCTTCTTCACAGCTGACAACTGACAACCCGCGCCCCATATTCTCAGCACTCAAATCTCAGCACTTTCTTCCCTAACCCCCTCTCCCGATGCGGCCCATCCTTCAGCGGCACCGAAAGTCTCACTTTGTCGAGCGGCGCATTCTGCTTGGCGTTTTGAACGTCGTGGGCCATCCGTGGATCGCCTTGTTCGTCGCGCTGATTTTATTGGCGGCCAGCGGGCTGTCGGCGATGCGCTGGCTCAACATCTCCAGCGACCAGGACAAACTGTTCTCGCAAAAGGTTCAGTTCTTTGCCGACTTCATCGAGTTTGATCGGCTGTTCCCGGAGAACGATGCGTTGTACGTGGTGATCGAACCCAAGCCCGGGCAATCGCCGGCGCTGCGACGATGGACGGGGGCCGCCGATGCAATCGCCAAAAGCGTGCGACAGACGGTTCCCAAAAAATATGTCGAATCCGTCGATGAGCGGGTGCCGCTCGACAAGCTGGGGAGGCAGGCAATGCTCTTCGAGCCTGCCGATCGGCTGCGGCAGGATTTTGCCGACATTATCCAATTTGGCCAACTGGCGCGGATTTGGGGCGAGAACCTGCCGGGCGCGGGAATCAGCGGCGCCGTTTCCGGATTTGCCCTGGGCCGCACGCGCCCCGAGCGGTTTCTAAGTGCGCTCAATCTTGACGTACAAACCCGGCAGAAGATTGACCCGGGCACCACCGCCCTCGCCCGGCAGATCGCCGATAGCTGGACGAGAACGCTTTCGCATCCAAATGAGCCGGTGAAGGTCGGCGTCAATGTGCCGGATCTAGCCCAACTGGGCGCGACTGATCCCGGCGATCTGGGTTATTATTACGATCTGGATCAAACCGATAAAAGCAAATCCAACCACCTACTTCTGGTCCGCATTTATCCGCATGTGGACTACCACTCGCTGAGCGCGACCGTCGAGCCGGTGGAGGCGATCCGCAAGGCCGTGAACGCGGCGGCTAAAGACTTCCCCGAATTCAACATCGGCACGACCGGCCGCCCCGCCCTCGATGCCGACGAGATGGCCAGCACCGACCGCGATTCCACAATTGCCGAGATCATCGCCGCCGTCGTGGTCTTCATCGGCCTGGTGGTGATGCTCCGCTCGCTGTGGCTGGCCCTGGCGGCGGAACTGGCGCTGGGCGTGGGCATCGGCTGGACGTTCGGCTGGGCCACGATAAGCGTTGGCGAATTGAATTTGCTATCGATCGTTTTCCTGATCGCGCTGATCGGCATCGGGATGGATTACCTGGTGCAGATCCTCGTGCGCTACCGCGCCGAGGCCCGCCGGCATGCCCGGCCCAAGGCGATCTGGGCGCGGGTGTTCCGCTACGTTTCCGCGCCCATCAATACCGCCTGCTTCGGGGCCGCCGGCGCGTTTCTGGTTTCCATGCTCACCAACTTCCGCGGCGCGGCGGAACTTGGGATCATCGCCGGCGGCGGATTGCTCCTATGCCTCCTGGCTGGATATACCGTGCTGCCGGCCCTGCTGACGATTTTCCCCGCGAAGTTGTCCGTGGACATCGCCCGGCGCCCAACCGGCACGCCGCCCCGCCCAATGGGCCCCAAGCGATTGCTTCTGCCGGCGGCATGGGTGGCGCTGATCGCCATCTTTTCTCCCTGGGCTACCCGCACCCATTTCGATCCCAACCTTCTGAACCTGCAGGCGCCCAACCTTGAATCGACGAAGTTGATCCGCAAGTTGCAAACGTGGTCGGCGGTGGTGCTGTCGAAGGATCCGGGGATGCTGGCGAAAGTGCGCGATGCCGTGCGGAACCTGCCGACGGTCGCGGGAACCCAGAGCATTCTGGATGCGCACGACAATTACCAATGGCTGCATGCCCACGAAAACGAGTTGCCGAGGATCGCCTGGTCCCCGCCGCCGCCGATCAGAGCTGGCGAGTTGCCGGACTTGTCCTCACGAGCCAGCGCGTTGGCCGCCACGCTCGCCGCCCTGCCGCCGGCGGCATTTTCGCAAGACCGCAATGATCGGACAAAAGCCATTCTCGCGCTGCGCGCGTTCGCCGGGATGGCAAGTCAATCTCCATCGCCGGGCGCGGCCGCGCGGCTGGGCGCGTGGCAGGATGCCTTCATCGGCGAGCTTCAGGCTGCTCTCGCGGGATTCCAGCCGCACCCGCTGAATCTTGAAAAAGTGCCCGCCGAACTCCGCAGCCATTATGTCAGCAGCGACGGCTTTTACGCACTTTATATCGACCCTAAAAAAGACTTGTGGGAGCGCGATGCCCTGGGCGAGTTTGTAAATCAGGTGAATGACGCGGTTGCGAAGGTGCCGAACCATCCGCGCGTCACTGGAATCGCATCCGACATTTATTACACCACCCGCGAAGTGCGAAAATCGTTCATTAAGGCCACCATTTACGCGCTCTCGCTCATAGCGATTCTCGTGCTGATCGATCTGAGGAACGTGCGGCATACGCTGCTGGCGATCAGCGTGCTGGCAACTGGGCTGCCGGTGTTGATCGAGCTGATGGGGTACTTCAATGTCAGTTGGAACTTCGCCAATTTCTTCGGGTTGCCGATCCTCATCGGCGCGGGCCATGAATATGGCGTGTTCATGATTCACCGCTACCGCGAAACCCTTCGAGACCCGCGCCGGGCCTGGCGGTTCTGGGATGTGGCTGACCGCGCCTTGCTCCTGTGCGCCTATATCACCTCCAGCAGCTTCGGGTTCTTCTGGGCAATCGCCAACCATCGCGGGCTAAAAAGCCTGGGCCTGGTCATGGCCCTGGGCACCGGCTGCATCTATCTTTCCACCATCATGGTTCTGCGCCCGCTGCTGCTCTGGCGATTGGAGAATAGGCACAGGGTCTCGGAAAAACTGAAGGGCTTTGAAGTCATCCCCCCAAAGCATGTTTAACGACATCTCGGGTGTTCCTCCCGAGGCGACAGCCCTTGGGGCGACGCGCTTTGGTGATCCCACCTTCATATCTTCTTTGTGTGCGTAGCACTCCCTTGCCGCTTAGCCGTCCCCGCTCGCGGGGCGCGTCCAATGGCGCATTTTAGCGCGTTCAATATCACATTCGCGCGATTACGAACCTCGAAATTGACAGCGAAGATTACGCCCTTCCGGCGCTCCCGTTCGCTTCCCGGCACCTTGTTTGCATCCCCGTATAGTCAGGTCGCCAAATCGCTGGGGCGGCTGGAAACGCTGGAGTTGCCAAGCGGTCAAAAAGGAGAACGAAATGAGACATCGATCAACTGAAGACACCCTTTGCCTGCTCGGCGGAGCGCTCTTGGGAGCGGCGGCAATGTACCTAATGGATCCCGAGGCTGGCGAGAAACGCCGGCGCCGGGTGGCGGCAGCCGCCGGGGACGCCTACGAAAGTACCCGCGACACCCTCGCCGATGGCTGGGACCATGTGACCGATCATGCCCAGCGCATCTCCCGGCACGCGCAAAAACTCGCCGCCCATGCCGGCGATATGGGTCACTCCGCCAGTGAATATACCCAAAGCCTGGCCGATCAGGCCCATGATATCGCATCCGATCTCACCGACCGCGCATCCGGGTATGTCCGGGGCGGCTCAAAGGCCGCCCATCGTGCCTCCGGCCGCGCCGGCAAGACCGGCTGGAAATGGTGGGGAGCCGCCAGAGATGCTTTCGCGGACGCGCGCGATTCGGCGTATGATTACGCCCATCATGCTTCTGACCATGCGTCTGACCTGGGCGATGACCTCCAGGAACATGGCTCTCATCTTAGAGATTTCGGCGGTCGCCTCTGGGATCGAGCCAAAAACCTCGGTGGCCAAATCGGGCACTGGGGCGGATCGCTGACGCATCAAGCCAAAGACACGGGTCACGATGTGCGGGGCCAGGCCAAGGGTTGGGGCAAATGGCTTCACCGCCGCGCCAATAGCGCCGGCACCCATGCGAAAGCCTGGTGGAACGACGAAGACGAAGGCCACGGCACCGGCACGGTCGTTTCGACCGCAATCGGCTGCGGCGTCGTTGGCATCGGAATGATGTACTTCCTCGACCCCCAACGCGGCCGGTCCCGCCGCACATGGATGGCCGACAAAACCGCCAGTGCCGTCCGCCAAACTGGCCGGACGATGCACCGGACTGGCCGTCACATTGCCAACCGCGTTCGCGGCGTCACACACGACGCCGGCAAGCTGGCCCACGAATATATGGGCGGAGCCGCTGAGAATCCTGCCGATCAGGGGAAGGTGAATAATCCCATCGCCGGGATGTACCGGGAACCGGCTCGTCAATTTTAATATGCCCCGAAAAAGCGCGTCGCCGTCTACCACAGGCGGCGGCGCTTTTAAGACAAGAGACGGCAGTCGCAAATTATGAAGTGCGGCTGCCGCCTTTTTTATTTGGCCGGTCCTTTTCGTATCGGCTCTGTGTCGGATTGCTCGGGGTGCGGCGATTTTTTGTGGCATGGGCAGCCTGCCCATGAATGCCACACCGCGTCCGCAGATCGCGGCATGGCGGCTTGCCCCTTGCCGGGTTTTTTGTAGGATGCGCGACTTGCGCCAACCTTAGAAATCGACGGGAGTACCATGCCAGACATTGAAAACAGCGGAATACCGGGAGGGGAAGAGCCGCCCAAGCCGCCGGCGGGCGGGGAGGGGACGTTCACTGAAAAATTCAGCCACAGCCCCATCGCCGCGCGCGTGCCCGAACGGGTAAAGGGCGGCGTGTTCAGCACCGGCGTATTGGTGCAGGATGGGCCCGGGGAGTTCGTGGTGGATTTCCTGCAGAATCTGGGCCGCCCGCCGCACATCGTGGCGCGAGTGATTCTTTCGCCGCTGACCATGCACGGCTTGGTTTCCAGCCTCCGGGAAAACCTGGGGATGTACACCAAGAACTTCGGCCCCCCGCCGCCCCTGCCGAAGCCTCCGCAGCAAAACAGGCCGTCGATCCAGGAGCTTTACGAGCATTTCAAGCTGCCCGACGAGCTGCTCAGCGGCATGTACGCCAACGCATTTTTGATCGCGCACGCCCCCGCGGAATTCGTGGTGGACTTCATCACCGGATTCTATCCGACGGCTTCGGTTTCGTGCCGGGCATATCTGGCCGCGTCGCAGATGCCGCGCCTTCTGGATACGCTCAATCAATCGCTGCAACAACATGAACAGCGTTTCGGTCGAACCGTGATGCCCCCGCCGCCGCAACCCCCCCCGGCGCAACCCGATGGCGGGCAAACAAACTTCGGATGAACATTCGATTATCGGAGGGCGCCATCCGGCGTGTACGCTTCAATCATCGTCGGAGACCACGTTGACCACTCAGCGCTCAATTCTCAGCACTCAGCACTCCATTCTCACCACACGACTCCATGTCTGATGAACAATTCATGCGAATGGCAATTGGCAAGGCCCGCGAAGGCATGGCCGCCGCCCAGACGCCGTTTGGGGCGGCGATCGCGCGGGCCGGCGAATTGATCGCCTGCGAGCATAACATGGTGTGGGCGACGACGGACATCACCGCTCACGCGGAGGTAGCCGCCATCCGCCGGGCCTGCGCGGTGCTTAAATCGGTGAGCCTGGCCGGATGCACCATTTATTCAACCTGCGAGCCATGCCCGATGTGCTTCGCGGCATGCCACTGGGCCAAATGCGACCGCATCGTCTACGGCGCGGCAATCGACGATGCGCGTGCAGCGGGGTTCAGCGAGCTACCCATCAGCAACGAGCAAATAAAGCGCCTGGGAAACACCCCCGTGCAAATCACCGGGCATTTCCTCCGCGAAGAAGCCGTCGAATTATTCCGCATGTTCGCCCTCCAGGGCGATGCGAGGAGATATTAAGGGCCACGCATTTCTCATTGCGACGGGAGGATTTGCGCAGAGGCACAAAGAACCAAAGGCGCAAAGGCCCAAAGGCGCAAAGGCACGGCATTGACACTTTGGCCGTGCGCGGACCGCCCGTCACGTATCACGGGCGTCCCGCCCGTGCCGACGGCGCGGCAGTTGAGAATTACAATATTGCCAAACTCAGCCCCCTGCACGCGCGGGATCGCCTTGATACTACTCTGTGTCTTCGCGCCTCCCCTTCTCTGCGCAAATCCGCCTGGGTTGCGGCAAAGGCCCGCGCCGGGCTGAAGTACTCGATTTTTTGGAGGCTTCCTCATGCCAAGAGCTTAGTCACGACATTTCCCGAGACATCCGTCAGCCGGAAGTCGCGGCCCTGGGAGCGGTAGGTGAGCCTGGTGTGATCGAAGCCCAGGAGGCGCAGGAGGGTGGCGTGAAGGTCGTGGATGTGGACTTTGTCAACCGCGGCGTTGAAGCCCAGTTCGTCGCTCTCGCCAAGCGTAATGCCCGGCTTGACGCCGCCGCCGGCGAGCCAATAACTGAAGCAGTTCGGATGATGATCGCGGCCATCGTTGCCGCCCTGCACCATCGGCGTGCGGCCGAACTCGCCGCCCCAGATGATCAGCGTGTCCTCTAGCAAACCGCGCTGTTTGAGATCTTTCACGAGGGCGGCGGAGGCGCGGTCGGTGTTGTGGCAGTTTTTCTTGAGGTCGACCACGAGATTGCCGTGCTGGTCCCAGGCCTCGTGGAAGAGCTGCACGTAGCGCACGCCGCGCTCGATCATCCGGCGGGCCAGCAGGCAACTGTTTGCAAAAGACGCCTTGCCGGGCTCGGCGCCGTACATTTCCAAAACAGAAGCCGGCTCCTGGGCCAGGTCCATCAATTCGGGCGCGCTGGATTGCATGCGGTACGCCATCTCGAATGAGTTGATGCGCGTGGCGATTTCCGGATCGCCCGAGGCGGCCAGATGCTGCTCGTTGAGCGCGCGGATCGTGTCCAGCGAGTCGCGCTGAATCTGCCGATCGACGCCCGGCGGATTGGATAGATACAGCACTGGATCGCCGCTGTTTCGGAAGACCACGCCCTGATGCACGCTGGGAAGGAAGCCCGCGCCCCAATTGGACGCGCCGCCGCTGGGGCCTTTGCTGCCGGTGGAAAAGACGATGAACGCGGGAAGCTCACTGTTCTCGCTTCCCAGGCCGTACGTCACCCACGAGCCCATGCTGGGCCGGCTGAATTGCGAGCTGCCGGTGTTCATGAGGATTTGCGCCGGGGCGTGATTGAAGGCTTCGCCGTGCATGGATTTGATGATGGCGATGTCATCCACGCAGGCGCTCAGGTGCGGCAGGAGCTCCGACAACTCGGTGCCGCACTGGCCATGGCGGGCGAATTTGAATTTGGGGCCAAGCAGCGTGGAATTGGGATTGATGAACGCGGTGTGATACCCCTTGAGCAAATCCGCCGGTGGAAGCTTTCCGTCCCACTTGGCCAACTCCGGCTTGTTGTCGAACAACTCGAGATGACTGGGGCCGCCGGCCATGAACAGATAGATCACGCGCTTGGCCTTGGCGGGAAACGGCGGGCGCTTGGCGGCCAGCGGATTGAGGGCGACGGCGCCCTGCGCGGCGCTGGGCATTGCGCCCAGCAAATCCGCGAGCGCGATGGCGCCCAGCCCTACGCCACATTGCTTGAAGAACCAGCGGCGGGTGAGGAGTTTGCGATATTCCAAGGCCAGTTGCTCTTGATAATTCATCGATTTCTCATTCCTTGGTGATCGCCTCATCCAGATTCAACAGCACACGGCTGACGACGGTCCAAGCCCCCAACTGCGTGGGCGTAGCGCCGGCGGGAAGGCTCGCGAGCGCGTCGGGTTTGCCGGTGGCTACCTCGCTGGGGTTGGCCCATCCCTGCGCGAAGTGATCCCGCGATTTTTGCAGCAATTCGAGAAGCGCCTTGCTCTCCGCTTCGCTGGGGCTTCGGGCGACCACCCGGCGGAAGGCGTAGGTGATGCGCTGCCCGTCGCTGGTCCCGCCATGCTCCAGCGTCCGGCGGGCCAGCGCTTGGGCGCATTCGACGAACATCGGCTCGTTGAGCGATACGAGGGCTTGCAGGGGAGAGTTGGTGCGCAATCGGCAGACGCAGGAGGATTCGCCGTTGGGAACGTCGAAGGTTTGCAGCATCGGAAACGGCGTGGAGCGCCGGCGGAAAGTGTAGACCGCGCGGCGGTATTTTTCGGGCGCGGCGGCATCGATCCACGGAAACGACCCGTAACTGGCCGGGGGAACGAACAAAAACGCCGGGGCCGGCGGCATGACCGGGGGGCCGCCCATCTTGTCGTCCAGCAATCCACTGGCGGCCAGCGCGATGTCATGCACGATCTCCCCCTCCACGCGCTGGCGCGGGCCGCGCGCCAGCAGCCGATTGTGCGGATCCTCGGCCAGAAGTTGCGTGTTCACCGTGCTGCTTTGGCGATAGGTGGATGAGGTCACGATCAGCCGCTGAATGTGCTTGATGCTCCAGGGCGCCGGCGCGCCTGCGGCGCCGGCGCCGCCTGAATTTGCGTTCCCCCCGCCCGTTTCGCGCGGCTCCATGAACTCGCATGCCAGCCAATCGAGCAGTCGCCGATGGCTTGGCAATTCCCCCTGCATGCCAAAATCCTCGGACGTGGCCACGATGCCGGTGCCGAAATACTCCTGCCAAACCCGATTCACGAAGACCCGCGCGGTGGTGGGGGATTTACGATCGACCAGCCAGCGGGCGAGCGTGAGCCGGGTGGGCGGGGCATCGGCCGGCAGAGGATGAAGAAACGCCGGCACGCCTGGCGTGACACGCGCCAGGGGCTTGAGCCAATCGCCCCGGCTCAGGATGTGCGTTTCACGCGGCGTGTCGCGCGCGATCAGCGTTTGCGTCGTCGCCCCCTCGGGCCATTGCCGCCAGAGCGATTCGGTCTTCTCGTTGGCTTCCTTCCAGTCCGGCACCGTGGTCCGCCACAAGCTGAATTCCTCATTGCTCTGAGCGGGCGTGCGTTGATCGGCCGGGATATGGAGGATCTCGCGCACTCGCCGGGGCAGCGGATCGGCGGCTACCTTCCCAGCCGCGTCGGTTACGGAGATACGGAAACGGCCGGGGTTGTTGTTTTGGTTGTCGTCGCTGTTCCAGCCGCCATGATTTTCGCGAATGTGGAGCGTGAGGATGATGTCGCCGTGCAGATCGAGCGGCTTGTCGAAGGTGAAGACGGCCTTGCGATCCTGATTGCGCCGACCGGGGCCTGCGTCGATTCCCCAGGCGGTATCATCGTTTCCATCGATCGCGAACGATGCGGGGCCGGTCGTGCGCTTTTTGCCGGAGCGATTGTCGAACATCTTCTCCAGATCGCGGGTCGGCTGCTCGTAATCGGAGGTCGCGCTGACGAATTTCAGTTTTGTTTTTTTGCCGGGAGTTGCAGCCGACGCCGCCTCCACCCAGAATTCGCTGATCGCGCAGCCGCCCTTGATCGAGCGCCCCGGGCCGCCGGCCGGGAGGTTCGGGTCGGTCAACAACTCGAAGCGCACGGCACTGATGTTTTGCACGCTCGTCTTGGCGCGGAACACCTCGGTGAATTGCGTCGTCGCATACCCCTGCGCGAGCACCGAGCCATCTTTTTGGCGAAAGAAATACGTGTCGTTGTCGGCGGTGTGCTCGAGCTCCAGCACTGTCCACGCCGGCTGATCGTCGGCCACTTTCGTTTCCCATTGGCTCATCTTCTCGCGCCAATCGGGCGACTGTTTTTTCAAGCCGGCTTCGATCTGGCGCATCTGCCGCGATAGCGCCGCGACCTCTGATTGCTGCTCGGGCGTGTAGACCACCTGATACGCTTCGTTGTCATTATTCAGGTAGGCAAACAGCCGGTAATACTCCTCCTGGGTGAGCGGATCGAATTTGTGGGAATGGCACTGCGCGCATTGGATTGTCAGACCCAGGATGCTTTTGCCGATGGCGTCCATGCGGTCGATGATTTCATCCATGCGGAACTGCTCGGGCTCGACGCCGCCTTCTTCGTTGAGCATGGCATTGCGCAGGAAGCCGGTGGCGACGATCTGATCCTGCGTGGGATGGGGAAGCTGATCGCCGGCGATCTGCTGGATGACAAACTGGTCATATGGCAGATCGCGGTTAAACGCGTTGATCACCCAGTCGCGGTAGAACCAGATGAAGCGCTGCTTGTCCTTCTCGAATCCATCGGAGTCGGCATAGCGCGCGGCATCCAGCCAGTGCCGGCCCCAGCGCTCGCCATAATGAGGCGAGGCGAGCAGGCGATCCACGAGCTTTTCGTAGGCGTCTGGAGACGGGTCGGCAACAAACGCATCCACCTCCTTGATCGTCGACGGCAGGCCGATCAGATCCAAGGAGAGCCGGCGAATGAGCGTGATCTTGTCAGCTTCGGGGGCGGGAGCAAGGCCCTGGCTCTCAAGCCGCGACAGGATGAAACGGTCAATGGGATTGCGCACCCAGCGTGTATCTTTCACCGGCGGCAATTGCGGCCGCACCGGCGCGGAAAAGGCCCAATGCCCCTCGTACACCGCGCCCTGGTCGATCCACTGCCGCAGCGTGGCGATCTGCTCAGCCGACAGCGGTGGCTTGCCGCTCTTTGCCGGGGGCATATGAACGTCGGAATCATCGGATGTGATCCGCTTAATCAGTTCACTTTTCGAGGCATGATTCGGAACCACTGCGATCAGGCTGCCGTTGGCCGGATGGGTGGCGATCTTGCGATCATCCAGTCGCAGTTCGCCTTTGCGCTTCTGCGCATCCTGCCCATGACATTCCAGGCAGTTGGCCGCGAGAATCGGGCGAACCTCGCGGCTGTAGCTCACGTCGGCCGCCCGGCAAACGCCAGGCCCGGCCGACAGGCACAGCGCGAGGGTGAGGGTGAGGAATGTCTTTCTCATGCAAGTGCCAATACCTTCATCGTATCACGGGCGTCTCGCCCGTGCCTAATGCTTTCGAATTTGGAAGTATCGCAATTCCAGCACGACCGAGCCATCGGCACGGACTTCGGCGAGCTCAGTCGAGTCGCGAGACGCCCGCGATACGGCGACGGCCTCATTCCCGCACATGCCGCAAACGGCGGAAGTATCACCGTATCCATGTCGATTCAATCCGTCTTCGATCGGATCGCAATAATCAACGCGTGATCGCTCAACTTCAGAGGCACCGAACGGACATTCGAAAGGTCCTGAACCGCGTCGGTTCCAAGCGTTGGATCATACACCTTCACGGATGGATACTTGGTTCCAAGATTCACCACCACATCATTCGCGCCCTTCACCTGCTCGCCCCATACGGCCAACTCAAACGCGCCGTCGCTTTTTTGCATGAGCAGGTCATGCACGGTCGCCGGCTGGGACGGAATTGTGTAATGCATCGAGCCGACAGTGAATACGGCGGATTTGTCGGCCAGGATCGTGGTCAGATTGTGCAGGTATTTGCCGGATGCCTTGTAGGTGTAATCGGGATGGACCATTCCCCAATATCCCTGTCCCGGCGAATCGTGCAACATGTAAATGAACGTGTAACTCCAGCCGCGTTTGACGGCGTCCAGGTAGAGGTTCATAAACAGCTTGCCCTGCTGTTCCTCGGAGAGCGCGTTACCATTGCCGCCCCCGCCGACGCGCGTGCTCCAGCCGGTTTCGGTGGTGACACGGGGTAGCTTTTCGAGCTCGGGTTTGGTGTAGCCGTTGAAACCCTTTCCCCACCAGGTATGGCCGTACTCCACCCACAGTCCGTCCCAAGTGCCATTGAGCGTTGGGTCCTCGGCATCCCAGGCGATGTTGTCCTGCGTGATCCCTTTGAGGCCATGCCCGCAGACATAATTATGCGTATTCGCGTAATCCGCGAACTTCGTTCCATCCGGCATCAACGTGCCGGCGCCATTGGGGATCGTCAGAAACTGCAAGCCGCAATTATCCGGCTGCGATCCGCCCGCCTCGCTTGTATGGAACACCGGAATCCCCGCCAGCTTTGGATCGGCTTTCACCGCCGAATACAGGTCTTTCTGGAACAGCGCCACGGGCATCGAGGTCTTCGGTGATGATTTCTTCCCCTGATAGGTGACGCGGAAATTGTTGGGCTCATTGGGCCCTTCCGTCGCCAGCAGCGCCCCGGCGGAGGCCAGTTGTTCATACATCGCCAGGCTCCCGGCGACGTCGCCGTTCCTGGGCAACAGAACCATCCGCGCTCCCGACGTTTGATGAACGTCGAGGAATGATTGCAGGGTTTTAGGGTTGTTGGTTCCATCATCGCGGATGCCACGGATGCCGATGTAGGCCAGGGCTTTGGCGGTCTTGGCCGGATCATCCTCGCCCTGGGAGATGTGCGTGCAGACGCCAATCGAATTGAGAAAATCGCCGGCTTTTATGGCGACCGGCTGATCTTCCGCCGCGAACGATGCCGTGCCGGTTGCGCACGACAGCACAAGGCAAAGGGCCGCCAGATGCCTCGCCGCCAGACGTGACGGCGTTCGCATCGTTCGGATTTCGGGGGTTGCCATGTAGCTTGTACTGCCAGTTGTGCCGTCTGGTTGTCAGTTCTCATCCGGCGGGAATATCCAGTAATCGTCGATGTGATTTCTGGCTGAGCAACTATTTTGAGTTCGTATACAACACGCACGGGCGAGACGCCCGTGTCACGTCAAGAGTCCCGTTTGGCGGGTGCCGCCCAAGCCAATTCTCGCATGCGCCGCGCGTGGCCGCACATGGCTAATTCCTGGAGCGTTCATTTGCCGCCGCGCAATTTCACGCCATCCAGCGCAAGCGGCTCGAGACGATGGATGGGTTCCCCAGCGGACCACGCGATGCCGCGCAGGATGAGGGTGCGGGCCAGGGGGTCGTCGAAGGTCCAGAGGTAGTGGCCCAGGATGGTGGCGAAGACGCGGCCTTTGCCGCGCTGGCAGGTCCAGAGCATGGGCCAGTCGCCGCCGTCGTCGGCGGTCGTGGCCAGCACTTCGGCGTCCTTTGTTCGTCCCATGATCGGCCAGTAGTCCTCGTCCACCATGTGCAGTTTGCTGAAGCCCTGCGTGATCGGATTGTCCTTGGCGGTGAAGACCAGGTCGTGGGCGCCGTGCCGGTATTTGGCGCCGGCGGAGATCCAGCCGTAGCCGATCCGGTCGGCCAGTTTTTGCGGCTCCTTGGCGCTGATGACCGCCGAGTGAAGCAAAACCAGCCCCCCGCCGCGCGCCAGGAAGGCGTCAAGTTGTTTGTAGGAGGCATCATCCCAGAACTGCGGCCCCCAGCAGTAGAAGATCATCACGTCCGCCGACTTCCACACCTTTTGGTCGGGGCGGCCAAAAGCGGTAGTCACTTCCACCTTCGGCGCTTTGGCGAGCAATGGCTGCCAGCGTTTTTGCCATTCCGGGTAGTCGTGCTCGCCGGGACCATGATCCTTGGGGCCGGCGACAAGGACGATGTGCAGCGTTCGCGTGGGTGCGGCGGACGGCGCATCGGCCGCGGGCTTAAGGATCGCGTCCACCTCCGCCCGCGTCCTCGCCGGAGGCGCGGCGATGGGCGGCGGCTCGGGCGCGTCCGCAGCCTTTGGCGCGTCCGTGGGCTTGGATAGATCCGCAGCCTTTGTCGCCTCCGCGGCGCCGGGCCCAACTCCGGCGCCGCGCGCATCGCCGGCTTTGGGCGCTTCGGTGGTCAGGAACATGAGCAGGTCCTTGAGCTTGGCCTGCCCGAGCTTGGCATATCCTTCGGGCATGATGGAGATCGCGCTGGCTTGGAGTTTGACCACTTCCCGCCGATGCACCAGCGTCTCGACGGCGTGGCTGTCGATCACGCGCATATCATCCTTCCCCTCCGAACGCACCAATCCATTGAGCACCCGGCCATCCTTGAGCATCAGCGTGTAGGCGATGTGATCCGGGTTGATGGTGACGTTGGGATCGACAATATCGCGGAGTACTGAAGCCGTGTCGCGATGCGTGAGGTTGGATAAATCCGGCCCGATATGCCCTCCCTTTTCGCGCACGGTATGGCATGTTGCGCAGTTGGCTTGCGTGCCGAAGAAGAGAGCCTGGCCGCGCTTCCAGTCAGCCCCGGCGAGATCAGGATTGGGGCCGGCGGGCGGCGGGGCCGGTAGCACGCGCGGCGCCCATGCCGGGTATTCCCACGTCAGCGGCAACGGGCGCTCGGTTGGATCGTCGGCGGTGTGCTCCGAGACGTGCAGCACCGTCATTCCCGCGCCGGTTTTCAGCGACATCGTTACGCCGACCGGGCCGTTCTTGGTGTCGCAGACGACGTTGACGCTCTGCCCGGAAGCCGACGCCGACGCGCCGTTCGACCGCGCTTTCAACTCGATGGCTGTCGGGCCTTCACATCGCAGGCTCACCGAGGGCTCGGCAACTCGCACGGTGGTGGACAAGCGCAACGTGCCGGGCGTTTGCAGCAGTTGGAACAGACGATCATGCTCCGCCGAGCCGGTGGTGAATCGCCGCGCAACATCCAGGTCCGCGTGCGGCAGCCAGCCGGTCCACGCCGGCGCGCTCTGCCCTGCCGGCGTCCATTGCGCGCTCACGCCGCTCAGGTCATATGCCAACTCGATCACCGCCTCCTGCCCATCGGGCAGCGGCGATGCGCGCAGCGGAATGCTAAGCCCATACCAGGCCTGCATCGGGTGCGGATCGGTGGTGATGCGCAGCGTGCGCCGGTCTTGTGAAAGCGCGGCTGCCGTCACGCGCAGCGCGCTGCGGAAGGCGTGCGTTTGCGACTCGACGGTGGCATATCCCGGACGAAACGCCTCGAACCGATCCCCCGCCCGCACATATTGGCCATAGGTGATGGCGATCCTGGAAGTATCGATCCAACCTGGATCGACTGGCCGATCAAATGCCACGCGCACCTCCACCGGCGACTGCGCCCAGGCCAGCACCGGCTGCGGCGCCGCTTTGTCGGTGTAGCTGATCTTGAACAGCTTGCCGATCCCTTTGGGCCCGCTGCCCCAGTCCGGCAGTCCGCCGTGACAGGCCACCACGATATCGCCCTTCGGGGAGATCGCCGGGGAAAGCGTGAGCAGGCGCAGGCTGGCGATGATGCTTTCGCGCCCGATGTACCCGGTGGGCGTTTTCGCAAGCCGGGCGCGCCAGAGTTTCCCGCGCGAGAAGCCGGCGATAATCGCGTCACCCTCCCAGCGCTTCGGCCCGAACATCGGATGATCCGCCGCCGGCTCATCGAAGACGAAGCCGCACGTCGATTGATGCTGCGGCCCGAACGACACCGCCGGCGGCTCATCATGCACATCCGGCAGATATTTGGCGTTGCGCGGCGGGAAGCCGTAATGGCGGCCGGGGATGATGTAGTCCAGCTCATCGCGCGGGTTGCCGCCGGGGCACCAGGTTTCCCCCTCTTGATCGGTGCAGAATAAATCGCCGCCCTTGTTGAACGCGATCGAATACGGAAAGCGGATTCCGCTGCAGATGATCTCGCGATGCTTGCGATCGGCGGAGACTTTGAGGATGGAGCCGCGCTGGCTGTGGATGTCATAGTGCGGCTTGCCGTCGCGCACGAGATAGGGATTGGAGTAGTCGGCGCAGCCCAGGCCAAAGTACAGGTTGTTGTCCGAATCGAAGGCGATTCCCAGGGCATCGACATTCCCGCCGGTATGTCCGCCATCCTTGGGCCAGTTACTGACGATTACCTCTTCGGTGTCGGCCTTTCCGGTATGTTTCGAGTCGCGCAGCACGGAGATTTTCCCGTTGGAAACCACGTACAGCCCATCGGGGCGCCAGGCCATGGCGATGGGCGTGCGCAGCGTGGACTTGTCCCACCAGACGTCGGCGTGGTCTTCCAGGCCGTCGCCAGTGGTATCGCGCAGCACGAAAATTCGTCCATCGTAACCCAGTGCGTACAGCAGGCCATCGGGGCTGTAGGTAACGCAATTGATATTCGTGAGTTTCACCTGCAGCTCGCGCACGGAGAAGCCGGGGACGAACATCTGCACCAGCGGCTTGGCCGGCGGCCCGGTCAGCTTGAGCAGGCCGGCATGCTTTTGTTGAAGGTAGCTTTCGACCTGCCGCCGCTCGTCGGCTGAAAGCGCGCGCCGATACAGCAGCACCTCCGCGATGCAGCCATCGAAGAAGCTGCCGTCCGAGGGCGCCGACCCGTTCTCGCCGTAATAGCGCATGCCGATCCGCATCTCATCGGCGCGAATCGGAGCATCCATGCGCGGACGCGAACCGCGCGGCTGGCCGTCCACCAGCAGCCGCGCTTCGCTGCCGCTCATGTCAACCGTAAAGACGTGAAACGTACCCAGATTAAGGGGCGCGCCCACCAGATTCTTCTCACCGGCAAATCCGCCGCCTTCGACATTGATTTCGTTACATCGCGTCTGCGATTCGCGGCCCAGGTCAATGTTGAAGCCGGATTGGTAGTCGTTCTTGCCGGTCTGATTGCACGAGAAGATGCCGCGATACCGGCCCAGGTTTGAATACGGCGCGGCCACGATGAACAACGTCATATTCCGCAGATCGCCGCATCCATTCAGGATGCTCAGCCCATCGGCCTGTCCATCGAAATGAAGTGCCGGCTCTGCGTTGCCCTTGACGAGTCCGTCCCAGAACGCCGGCCGCCGGACAGGTTGTGGCTGGGTCGCGTCGCGATGATGCCCGGAGGCATCGCGCCACACTTCAACCGCCTGATGATCGCTCGTCGCCGGCCGCCTATGCGCCGCGTCCGCCGCCGGCACCCGCGCCGCATCCAGCCAAAGCTCCAGGCCCGCCGTGACTCTCAGCCCAGGATCCGCCCACGCCTCGACCGCGAAACAACGGTTCGCCAAAACGATCATCCCGATGACGATCAGCAGTGAAACAGCGCGCAGCTTCATGGGAAAGCCTCGAAAGAGATGCCGAACTCAAAACAAGAAATGCAACCGCCAATATGGCGGCGGCTCGAATGGATGGGGAGTTTATCCGGCGGTAAATGGAATGGAAATGCCGCGGTCACTCATCCGGCGGAAATCGACCTTCGTCGCAAAGGCTCCGCCGCACAACCAGGCGCGCCGGGTGATTTATCTGTAGAACCACCGCGGTCGCTTTGCCAACGCGTGTCTTTCCGACGAGCGATGCGCCTTGCCATCGGAAATGGCGCTTCCAAATTTGCCGCCTGGGATGGAATAACGGAATGATTTTACCGTCCAGTAAGCCGGTCAGATTGGTGCCCTTCGCCAAATTGCATTCCCTGCACGCCAGACAGAGATTCGCGGAATCATCGCTGCCGCCATGTTGACGAGGGATGACGTGTTCGACGTGGAATGTGAAAAAATCGAAATCAATCTGGTGGACGCGGCAATATTCGCAGCGGCCTTCGGCGCGCCGGAACACGAACGGGCGCGTCGCGGAATCAATCATCACCCACCTTGGAATCCGCCAGTTGCTGACGCGCTTTGGATTTCAGCAGTGCGATGAAAGTTCCGAAGGAGACGTAGCTCGCATATTCCGCACGTTCTTGTGCGCCCAGAGTTCCCTCTGTGCATTTGCGCGCAAGCTTGTCGACTCGAATTTGGAGTTGGGGATCCGAACGGAGGTCCAGCACCCGTTTGGCCGATTCGGGAGTCAGGCAGAGGCTCAAAGGGTTTACAAGCCGATCGAGCACGGGAGTAGAATTACGGACGCCCATAACGCAATTATACCGCCCTTTCCAGGAAACACATAAAATGCGCACGTTCGCGTGCCTGATCTCAGTCTTGCTTCACGGAAGCAATTCCGCCACCGGAATCCTCGCTTGCGGAGCGGCCAGCGCCGAAATCGCGTCCGGCGGACGATGGATCTGAATGCTCGAATAGCGATAGCCATGCTTGTGAGTTGGATCACGAACCGGATTTCGGTGAATTTCCACCTGGACATCCGCAACATTTACGATCCAGTAGTCCTCAATGCGATTCCTGGCATACAAAGCCGCCTTTTTCCCGCGATCGTAGGCGAGAGTCGAATCGCTGATTTCGATGACCAGCAACGGCGAAGCAGGGGCTCCGGACCGCAACGAATCGCGCTCGTCGCCGAGTACCACCGCGATGTCCGGCTCGGGCTTGGAACGCTTGCCCAACCGAATCGGACAGGCCGGCCGGATCGTAAAACCGGTTGCGAAGATGCGGCGCATCGCGCTTTGCGCCAACAGCAGCCCGACGACATGCGGCTCGAGTTGCGGCGGCATGCGCACGATCCTTCCCTCGATTAATTCCACGCGCTTGCCGCGAAACCAACCCAGGCCGGTCGCCTCGTCAAACTCCTGGGCACTCCATCGCCATGTCTTTGGCCAAGCCGTCTGCATGAAATCACCTGAAGGCGATTATACCGGCTCGCGCACTTCCTTCCAATCGGCCGGTTCAGCGTATAATACCGGCGTGACGATCATCGCCGCTCCATTATTAATCGATCAGCAGCACCTCGTCCTCGACGCGTTCACCGCATGGAATCGGATGAGGAGCAGACCAGCGTGCTTCGGGCATTCCGGGATTGGGTGCGCGCGTTGCCGACGCCGGCAATGGGCTGACGCGGCGGCGTCGCCGCACTATACCGCGGCACGGCGGCGCCTCATGGCTGCGGTGCGGCGGTGATTTGCGACGGGTCGCCGGGCTTCTCGTCGGCAGGCTGGTCCGGGGCATCGGTGAGTGAAAGAAGCAATTCGCGAAGGCGCATTTCCAGAATCCGCTGGCGGCGCACTGGGGTGGCGGCACGGGCCGTCGGGTCCGGCGCGGCCGGAGGCGAGGCAATGCCCGCGAGTTTCAAGACGCTCATTGCCGCGCGCACGTCGCCCCTGGCGGCGGCGTTGCAGAGCGTGCGCGCCGCGCCGCTCAGACCCACGGTCAGGCGATCCCGCGCGCCCATTGTCGCGTGCCGGCGCCACGATTCCATCGCGGCTTTGAACTTCTCATCGTGGTGGATCCATTGGTAAAGCGTCCGACGGGTGACGCCGGCGGCATGCGCCGCCTGTAGATGACTCTTGCCCGCCATCAAGTCCTCGAGGGCGAAGACTTGCTGGGTGCGCAACAGTTCGACTTCCGGGCGCGACCCCGACGGGATTTTCAGAGTATCGAACGCGTCGGGCGGCTCGTGGGCCCGGCGCATATCCTCCGGCGAATATTCCGTCGCCAGCGTTGCCGCCATCCGGTATTGCTCCTTTGCGATCAATGCGATTGCATCCGGTGGATGCGCCTGTGCCGATGAGATTTGGTTTGTCATTCCCATACACTAACAAATCGCGTACAGGCATTTCTTGGTTTTACTCAAAATTTTGTTTGTCTGTCGTGCTCCCGCACTCGGGGCATCGTTCGGGAGTCGCGCGAAGGTCGTAGCCGCAACGCGAGCAAAGACCAGCCGTTTGCCTCGCAAGTTTGAGCCGTCGTATCGCCATGACGGCAAGCGATGCAAGTGGCGCGACCGCGAATAGCAACACAAGTATCGGATATGGGAGGGAAATGCGCCAGTAGCTTGTCAACAGAGTCCGGATATCGCCGGATATCTCCAACTTATTAGTGCGAACCACCTTCCCGTCACTCCAAACGATGATTTCCGCTTCACCGCGATCAAGGAAGGTGGGTTGAGATGATGGCGCCCAAGGCGCGTTGGCCGGCATTTCGACCCAAGGCGTCGCGCCCCGATAAGAAGTCCAACTCAGTGGTTCCTTCCGCGGCCAGTCCCGGACTACGGCAAAACTCAGCCGCTCCCCAACCTTCAATTGGCAGAATCGGCCATATTTTGTCGCTGCCGAAAACTCGCCCCAGGCGTTCTTTCCGCGAGCCCATGGCGCACACGTCGCCACGCACAGCAAAAGCGACAAACTTGACAGAGCCGTGAAGAGGCGGCGGCGCATGATTGCATGATACCGAAAGCAACCGGCATCGGTCGATAAGGGCCACGGACGGGTTGAGAGTTCACACTGATGGCTTAAGCACGGTATTTCGACTCACCCACTACCGGGCGTCAGATCTTCGGCTCGCGGCGACTTCCCATCCCCGGCAAATGGGAAGTCAATGGGAACGCAAGCGTGCGGCCTCAACCATTGGCATCAGCTTCACTTACGAATTTCGCAAAGCAATATTATGATAAACTACCCATCCGCAAAATGGGAAGTTTTGGGAAGTCGAGGCACCTTTGGTGGGCAATCGTGGACCACAATCAGGCCCTGCGGTCGGGAAACCGTTGTGACCATTTTTTGTGGCATGGGCAGCCTGCCCATGGGTGCGGCATTCCGCGCCGATCAGCAAAATGCCGATTCTTGCTGGCTGCGTACCGCGCCACGGGCGGGCCGCCCCAGCACAGCCGTCTCGGCTATGTCCCCCTCGTCGGCATATTCAAAACATCCGCAACTGCTCTCGCTCAAAGCTGAACTTGCTCTGCGGCTGGTCGATGGGGATTTTGTATTCGCCGCTCCAACAAGCCGTGCAGTACTGCTCGCGCGGCATCTTCATGCAATCGAGCATGCGCTCCAGCGACAGGTACGAAAGCGAATCGACTTCCAGGAAATCACGCACCTGATCCACCGTGCGATTGTGCGCGATCAATTCCTCGCTGGTGGGGAAATCGATGCCATAAAAACAGGGATGGCGGATCGGGGGGCAGGAAACGCGAAGATGAATCTCTTTCGCCCCGGCCCGGCGGATGGCGCGCATCTTGGAGCGCGTGGTGGTGCCGCGCACGACAGAGTCCTCGACGATCACGATCCGTTTGCCCTCGACCACATCGGGGATGATGTTCAGCTTCATCGCCACCGCGCGGTCGCGCGCGGCCTGGCCGGGCAGAATAAACGTGCGCCCCACGAATCGATTGGGCACGATCCCCTCCTCGAAGGGGATTTTCGATTCCTTGGCGAAACCCAACGCCGCGCTGCGGCCGGAGTCGGGCATGGGCATGACCGAGTCGGCTTCCACCGGCGCCTGCCGGGCCAATTCTCGCCCCATCGCAACGCGCACCATGTGCACGTTTTGCCCGAAAATTCGGCTGGCCGGGTTGGCGAAGTACACATGCTCGAACACGCAATGGGCGCGCTCGGGGACCGGTACATCAAAGAATCGGCTGGAAATGCCGTGATCGTCGATCCGAACCAGTTCGCCGGGCTCGATCTCCCGCACAAACTCGGCGTCGATGGAATCAAACGCGCACGTCTCGCTCGCCACGCACCACTGCCCCTGTTGCGTCTTGCCCAGCACCAATGGCCGAATGCCCCACGGGTCGCGGCACGCCTCGATCCGATCCGGGAACAAAAACAGCAGGCTGAACGCCCCCTGCAAATGCTTGAGCACATGCGGCAGCGGATCGTGTTTCTCAACGTGCGTCGGCTTGGCCAGCAGATGAACGATGATCTCCGTATCGGTCGTGCTTTGGAAAATATGCCCATGCTCCTCATATTGCCGGCGGAGAAGTTGCGAGTTGATCAGATTGCCATTATGCGCAACCGCGATCGGGCCCATCAGATATTGGCGAAGCAGCGGCTGGGCGTTGCACAACTTGCTGGAGCCGGTCGTGGAATAGCGCACATGCCCGATGCCCCCCTGCCCGGCCAATTCTTCCCGAAGCATGCGCGGGTTGAACACCTGGCTGACCAGCCCCATGCCGCAATGGCCGTTGAGGGTGGTGCCATCGGAAACCACAATGCCGGCCGATTCCTGCCCGCGATGCTGCTGGGCAAATAGGCCCTGATAACACAATTCGCTGGCGTTGGGCGTTCCCCAAACGCCAAAGAGGCCGCATTTTTCCTTCTTTTCGTATTCGTCCAAAAGCAATGTCTCGTATTCCGGCGCGAGCGGCGCCGGGGCGCAAGTCGCGCCGCCGGCCGGGGAATTCGCCCCGCGAGCGGGGCCGTTTACTTCGGAAGGAAATAACGGAAGGCGGATGGCCAAAGAAATCTCCAACTCAAGAGAAGGTGGGACAGGGATACTACGCTGCTCGTGCGATCCGTTCCGAAGGAATGCCGCCGCCCGAAACGCGATCGCTATCGGCCTGTTCGCCCCGAAGCTTAGTGGACCGCGCCCGACCGGTCAAATTGCGGCTTGCGAAACGCTGTCAAACGGGCGTGCCCGAATTTTCGGGCAGGCGTAACCATTGACATCCACAGGGTTTGGTGGGGCAGACTTTCCTGTCTGCCCGAATCCGCGAGTGCGGGGCATTCCTGCCCCGCCGAGCGGATTCGAATCGGTTCGGGAGGACAAGAATGTCCTCCACTCACTGATTCGCCGGCAGACACGAATGTCTGCCCCACCGTTCGTCATTGCCCCTCCCGGAAAATTGGACACGCCCCAGTTGAATCGACGGTTGAGCGCGCTGGTGTGGATTTTTCGCTTCAATTTTACCTTTCCCGCGCCGCTATTATCACGCACTCAAAACGCTGTACAATCCTGGAGTCCTGGAGCGTGGTCACTGAAAGTGACCACGCCCGAAGCGAGTCCCCCAACCTGGAGCGCATGAAAGGAAGATCCCGCAAAGGCCCGCGCGAGAAGGACATCACCAGCCGTTACCTATCCGGCGGCCTGGAGGATGACAACGACCGCGCCGAATCCCAAAGCAAATACAAGCCGCGCCACAAGCAAAACGAGCAGGAACGCATCCTCCGCACCGCGCTGATGCGGGCCGAGGAGGAATCGGGCGCGGACATCGAAACCCTCCCCATCGGCAACGTCGTCCAGATCTACAGCCTGTACAGCGAAGTGGCGCACGAGGGCACGACGTATCTCGCGGTTGTTCGCAAGACCTTGGCGCGGGTGAGCGATACCCGCGTAATAGTCGGCGACCGCGTGCGCTTCCGCCGAGCCGAGCCGCTCGACGCAAACGCGCCGCTCGACGCGAACGCGCCCCCGATTGACGCCCCCGCCGCCGTTGACGCACCCATCGTTGACGCCTCGCACTCTGGCACCCCCACCGCCATCGCCGCCAAAATCATCCCGCGCGGCGATTGGCCTGCCGCGGTGATCGAGTTGGTGCTGCCGCGCCAAACCATTCTCACCCGCACGGAAAGTTTCAAAGGCGTCGAGCAGCATCCGATCGTCGCCAATGCTCAGCAGATGCTGATCGTCGCCAGCCTGCGCTCACCGGCGGTGAAATGGGGCCTGATCGACCGCATGCTCATCGCCGCCCAGTCCGGCAAACTCGCCCCGATCATCTGCCTCAACAAAGTAGACCTGATCCCGGACGGAACCGCCGACGCCGAAGTCGCCCAGGCCCAGGCCGCCCTCATGCACTACAAGTCGCTGGGCGCGACCGTCCGGCAAACCAGCGCCGCCGCCAACATCGGCCTCGACGAACTCCGCGATCTCCTCCGCAACCGCGAAACGGTCCTCGCCGGCCACAGCGGCGTCGGCAAAAGCACCCTCATCAACGCCATCCAGCCCCATCTCAAGCTCCGCACCGCCCTCATCAGCGGCTACACCGACAAAGGCATCCACACCACCACCTCCGCCCGCCGATACCCCCTCGACTTCGGCGGCGCCGTCATCGACACCCCCGGCGTAAAACTCTTCGGACTCTGGGGCGTCACCGCCGACAACCTGCCCCAATACTTCCCCGATGTGACCGACGGCACGGGGCCGGCTTGGCGAGTGGAGAGCTATGAGAGGATACTGAAATCGCTGGCTTGACGAACAGGGAAGAATGGACAGGACGTGTCCCATAATGACGGTTCATGGCTTTCTGAGATAGAATACATCAATGATGACCCGCGAACTCATTCAGCAAAAGCGCGCGGCGATCTACGAGATCGCCCGCCTGTATGGCGCCTCGGATTTGCGAATCATCGGTTCAGTCGCTCGTAGCGATGCCACTGAAAGCTCCGATCTGGATCTCGTGGTGCGCTTCGAGCCAACCCGAACGCTCCTCGACCATGCGGGGCTGATTGGAGCGCTTAGCGATTTTCTCGGGATGCGCGTGGATGTTGTCGACCAGGACGGGATGCGCGCCCGCTTCCGAACGAATGTCGAGCGCGAGGCGGTGCTATTGTGAGAACAGTTCGACTTCTTCTCGCTGATATTCTCGAAGCCATTTCAGTGATCGCCCAATACTTGCCCGCGACGCCGGAGGCATTCGATGCCGACCCGCCTTTGCAATCTCACGTCATTCGGCATATCGCAATCATCGGCGAGGCGGCCTCGCGCCTTCCCAAGCCGCTACGAGATGCCAATCCGCTCATACCTTGGCGGCAAATTATTGACATGAGGAATATCGTGGTCCATGTCTATCACGGCATCAATTGGCGGCGCGTATACATGACCGCCCGCGATGACGTACCAGTCCTCAAACCACTAATCGAGGAAATGATTGCGCTGCTTCCTTCCGATCCTGAGTCATGACCGACCGCCGACGACCACTACTTCGTACGCCCATTCGGACGCCCGAGTCAATGCCTTCGAAAATCCAACCCCTCATCGCCGGCGCACCCGTCGTGCATTGCAGGCTGGGGAGTTAACGTGATATTATATTGCGGAATTTACTTGGGCATGGGATGCTAGCACTTCGGGCGCGTAAAAAAAATGCCGCCCGAAGGCGGGCAGAAGGTGGCACAAATGAAAGCGGCAGGATGTCTGGGAAGAATGGTCGTGCTGATCGTGCTGGTAGTGGCGGGCCTGGTCGCAATCGTCATCCACGAATCGGGCAAGAATGACGTCGGCAGTGCGCCGCGCGTCGCAATTCAAGCACCGCCTGCCGCGCCTTCAGTCAATCCCTCCGCGCCAGCAGAGACGGTTGATCCGGCCCCACCGGTCGTAAAATCTTCCGGGCAGGCGGTGCCAAGCATGCAGACGGTCGCGGATGCCACCGATTCACTAAAATCCGCAAGAGAGGCATCGCTTGCACGATTCCACGCCACGCCAGCCTACAAAACCCTGATCGCGGAAGTGGATTCCGACCTAAGCGCGCTCGAGGAATTGCGCAAGGGCCCGGCCAGTCAAGATCGACTTGACGCCAGCGCGAAATACAACAAGGCGCGGCTCGCTCTGTCGCAAATGGAAATTACGGCGATTGCCGCTGACCCGGCGGTGCGAAAGGCTGGCCTCGATCTTGCCGATGCCGACAGCCGCATGCGCCGATCGCGGGAAGAGCGATGGCAGAAGGAACGGGCGACGGCGCAGAGGGTGGCGGAAGAAAAGGCCAACGACCCGATTCAGCGCGCCATCAATGACCACATGGTTATCCGAGGGATGACCTATCAGCAGGTTGTCGAATCGCTTGGAAAGCCCTATTCAATTACGCAGGGCGCCGACGTAATTGACGCGACATGGAAATGGGGAACTTTGTATTGGACGGTGGTTTTCTACAGCAATGAGGCGAGCATAATTTCCCGCACACAGCTATAATCGCTCTCCATTCCCCCTTTCGGACACGGCCCGTCCCGTGCTGGGCCGAAATGTTTTTGTTTTCGGCGCTCCCAATTTATTGGGTGGTTGCAATACGAGCACGGCGCAGCCGGCTCGATGGTGCTGCATTTGTAGCTACCCCCGTGGCGCCACGCCAGATCGCTGTCCCATATAAGCGAACTTGGACGCAGTTGCCGGCGACCACCACTCCGCT
Source organism: Tepidisphaeraceae bacterium (assembly GCA_035648595.1). Taxonomy (GTDB): domain Bacteria; phylum Planctomycetota; class Phycisphaerae; order Tepidisphaerales; family Tepidisphaeraceae; genus RYN-428. Next base: position 8,553 of record DASRLH010000177.1, on the reverse strand, counting down.
CGCCCATTCGGACGCCCGAGTCCATGCCTCCGAAAATCCAACCCCTCATCGCCGGCACAGCCGTCGTGACCCTCTTGACCTTCCCCCGCCCCCGTGCGATCTTGTGGATTCATGCTCCGCTGGCGGGCATGCGGGCATCAACCCATTGTCGGAGAAACCATCATGCGAATCGGAACACGAAGCGCGGCGTTGGCGATTACCTCGGCGGCTCTGGCCCTTGGCCTGTGCCCCATTCTTTCGGCCGAGCCAGACGCACCGGCCGCGACAGCCGCTGAATATAAAGCCGCCGGCGCCGGAATGAAGCTGCTCACCTCCGGCGCCATGCCGAAGCTCGGCGGGTATCGCCCGCAACTGCTCAAGATGTTCGACAAGAAGCCGGACAATCTCAAGAAGGCTCCCGAATTGTCGTCGCCGCTGTATGGCTCGATCAAGTTCGGCGGCAAATCCTATCTCGTCGTGCTCGATGAGCCGGCGGACAAGGAGGCCAAGCTTTATGTGGACGCCAACGGCAATGGCGATCTCACCGACGACCCCGCCACCAAATGGGAGAAGCGCGTTCTGCACGGCCCCAACGGCCAGCAGGTAACCCAATACACCGGCTCGTTCAAGCTCCCCCTCCAGACCGGCGATAAGCCGACGCTGGTTTCGCTGGGCGCGTACCGCTTCGACAAGAACGATCCGATGCGCGCCGCGCTGAAAAACGTGTTTCTTTACTATTCGGATTACGCCTACGAGGGGCAGATCAAGCTCGGCGACGCCAAGTACAAGGCGATGCTCGCCGACCCCAACGCCACCGGCGATTTCAGCGGCGCCGGCAACGGCGCCGCCATGCTGCTGATCGACGTGAACGGCGACGGCCGCTTCGCCGCGCGCGGCGAGACGTTCGACGCCTCCAAGCCCTTCAACATCAAGGGCACCACCTGGGAACTGGCCGACCTCACCGCCGGCGGGTCATTCAAAGTCGCCAAATCCGACAAGACCGTCGAGGAAATCCTGCCGCCGCCCAACCTGACGGCGGGCCAGAAAGCGCTCGCGTTCAAGGCCGTCAAGATGGATGGTTCGCCGGTCAATTTCCCCGCCGATTACAAGGGCAAGCTCGTCATGCTCGACTTCTGGGCCACCTGGTGCGGCCCGTGCATGGGCGAGGTGCCGGGCCTGGTGAAGGCGTACAACGAATATCATCCCAAAGGCATCGAAATCCTGGGCATCTCGCTGGATCAGCCCAACGCCTCGGACAAGGTCAAGAAAGTTACCGGAGAAAAAGGCATGACCTGGCCGCAGGTGTACGATGGCAAATTTTGGCAAGCACAGATCGCCCAGAAGTACGGCATCCAATCCATCCCCGCCGCCTTCCTGGTGGACGGAGACACCGGCAAAATCCTCGCCGCCGGCAACGCCCTGCGCGGCGAGAGCCTGGCCAAGACCTGGAGAGATGCGCTGGATAAGAAAGCCGCGAAGAAGCCGGCGAGCGATGGAGCGAAGGATAACGCGAAATAACGTGGGAAAGACACAGCCAGACAAGAATAACGAAGGTATAGCGAAACTTCGGGGGCCTTCCTGGCCCGCGTTCGGCGGGTTGCCGCTGGGTCGCGCGCTTCGTAGAATGGGACGGGAGAATTCGTCATGGAATCCAAGCAAACCACGATCGTACAGAGCGATGGGCGAATCGAATTGCTCGTACCGGCGTTTGCGCCCGGGCAATTGGTTGAAGTGTGCGTGCGGCCAAAAGAAGGTTTTCACGGGCAACAGGCCGCCAAATTTAAACGTCAGGCGGGGAGCGCGAGAGGATGCGTGCATATTCATGCTGACTTTGATGCACCCCTGCCGGAATTCGATCCCTATTCATAAAAGTCTAAAGTGCGAATTCTTTTGGACACCTGTGCCTTCCTTTGGTTCATAGATGCAGACCCCGCGTTAAGCGCGGCCGCCGAAGCCTCCATCATTGACGCGGGCAATGAAATCCTTCTGAGCATCGCGAGCGTTTGGGAGATCGCGATCAAATACCGCGCTGGGAAGCTCGATCTCGATATCCCCCCAACCAGGTTGGTGCCGCGGGAGCTTGCGGCAAATGCCATCGAACTCTTGCCCATTTCTTTAGATCATGTGCTTGCCACATGCGCGTTGCCGCTTCATCATCGCGACCCATTCGACCGCCTTTTGATCGCGCAATGCCTCGCCGAACGGCTGCAAATTGTGAGTGCGGACCGAGCGTTCGATTCCTATGGCGTGCAACGGTTATGGTAGCGAACGGCGCAACCCGACTGAAACCATATTCCATTTGTCCAAAGAAACCGCCCACGGGTATAATCACTTGCGATGACCGCGATAGCCGCTCCAACTCATTTCACGCCCGACGATGTCCTCCGACTCGAGAGCGATGGTCTGTTCGAGTTGGTGGATAACCAGTTGGTGGAGAAACGCATGAGCTTTCTGGCGAACCGCACGGCTTCGATCGTGTGCGGCCGGCTTTTCGCGTTTGTTGACGGAGCTGCGTTGGGCGTGATTTGCAACGAGCAAAGCTTCCAATGTTTCCCCCATGACCCTGAGCTTATTCGCCGGCCCGATCTGGCGTTCATTTCGGCGGATCGCCTGGCGGGCGTTCCCGATGAAGGGCATGTGCCGATTGCGCCGGACATCGCCATCGAAGTGGTCTCGCCCAACGACAAGGTGTATGAGTTGGAGGAGAAACTTTCGGACTATCGGTCCGCTGGCGTGAAATTGACGTGGGTGGTGAATCCGCGGGCACGAAATATTCGCATTTATCGCCTCGATAAGACAACCGCCGAACTCCTCGAAAACGATGAACTCAGCGGCGAATCGGTATTAGCGGGATTCTCGATCCTGGTGAAGGACCTGTTGCCGCCCGAAGAACGGCCCTCGGCATAACTCCCACGCGAGCGCGACGCCAGTTCCCCGCGTGTCTGGTGCAATCGCGTACGGGAGACGGGCAGATTTCTTCGAGATCACCACTACGAATGAACACGAATTGGCACGAATAATAAATTCGTAGGGTTCGCTTCAGCGAACGCGGTCCTCGGCGCGGCATCGCCAATCCGCGTTCGCTAAAGCGAACCCTACGAAAACGGACGCCGGAGCGATCCTCTCACTTCTTCACCGGCTCCTTCAAGCTCATCAGATACGCGATCAAATCCGCGAACTGCTGATGCGACATCCCCGCTTGCAAACCTTCCGGCATCACCGAGACCTTGCTGGTTTTGCGGACGTCGATGTCGGCTTTGCGGACGACGATCTTGTTGGCTGATGAATCATAGAGGGTGACTTCCGCATCCGTTTCGCGGCGGACGACGCCGGCTTGGACGTTGCCGTCTTTGGTGCGGATGATGGTTTGCTCGTAGCCGGACTCGATCTGTTTGGAGGGGTAGAGGACCGACTCGATGATCTGCGCCTTGTTGTACTTGATGGCGACGCCGGTGAGATCGGGGCCGACGTTGCCGCCCTGGCCGGCGACGGCGTGGCACTTGATGCAGCCAACGCCCGCGGGGTTGTGGAAGGTAACGACGCCCTTGGCGGCATCGCCTTGATGGGATGTCGCGTAGGCATCATAGAGTTTGGGATCGATTGACTTGTTGTTGAACTCGAAGAGCTTTCCCTTGCGCTCGCCGGCATAAGCGACGGAAAATCCCCAGGGGCCGGCGTCCTGAGTGATTCTCGCGACGAGAATGTTGCGCCCGGCGTTGAGGTGGGCGGTGGCGTGGAACTCGTTGGCGCTCCACGAATGGTTGTTGAGGTCCTTGAAAACTTCCTTGCCATTCACCCACAGAATCAGTCCATCGTCGCTGCCCATTTCCAGCGGCATGTCGTATTCAGTTGGCACGGTCAATTCGCTCACCGCATACGCGAACACATGCTCGTGCGGATCGAACTGGGCCGCCAGGTCCACGAATCCCTCGCGCGTGGTGTTGACGCGCTTCCATTCCACCGGCTTGCCGCCGGCGCCTTTCAGGCCCTTGGGCAGTCGATTCACGGTGGTGATGGATTGGGAATGCAAGGGCTCGGCGGCGTCCTGGGCGAAGGGGCCGATGATCTGCCAACTCTTGATCGGCACATTCTTGCTGTAGATGCGCTGCAGCTCGTTGATCGCCATTTTCGAGGGAGCCGGCTGCACGAGGAGTCGGGCCTCGACCGCCGGCAGCGCCTGCGCGCTGATTTGCTCGATAGCCTTGCGGCATTTGCCGCGCAGGCCGGCATCCGGGCTGCCCAGCCCGTCGATGTAAGCATCCACCGCCGCCACATTGGTATGACGGGCGAGGGCTTCGATTGCCGCCGACTGTGTAACCGGGTCCTTTTCGGCGCGGATGAGTACAGCCGTCACGATCTGGTCGTTGTAGGCACCCAGCGCAATCACGGCCGCCTTACGCACCTGTGGCCGCTTGTCAGCCACCGCCGGCAGCAGCGCCTGAGCGGCTTCCTTCCCCCCTACCTGCCCCAGCGCGGCGGCAGCCGCCTCGGCGATTTCCAGATTATTGTTGTTTGCCTGTAGCGCGAGTACGGAAACGCTTTTGCCGGCCCGGAGCCGGCCCAATGCCGCGAATGCCCCGCTCAGTTGTTCGGGAGATGCCTGCGAGCCGGCCAGCGTCGCCAGCGATTCGATCGCATCGGGCGTACCCAAGCCCTCGGCAACCGCAACCGCATCGGGCACCAGATCGGCGTTGGCTTTCGGGTCTTTCAGCACGCTGAGTACAACCGACATCGCTTGCGGGGATTTGGCCGAAGCCAGTGCGTGCAGGATTTCCTGGCGAACGCCGGCGTCGGATTCCTGGTTGAACATGCCCACCAGCGTTGCCACCGCGTCGGGCGCGGGCGCGATTTGCAGCGACTGTAGCGCGGCTTTGCGAAGAGCCGGCTGCGAAGCCTTCAAGCTATTCTCGATTGCGCTCAGTACGACAGGCGTACCCACCCATTCAACGGTTTTTGCCGGCGCGGGCGAACGCTGCGGCTGGGTGCCCCACCATTTGCCATCCCACTTGGGCCGCTGTCGGTGCAGCGGAGCCAGCGCCTGTAGCGCGGCAACGCGACCGTCCGCGGAGTTGGATTTGTCGGCCACGAACGCCGCCGCGGCGTCCACCAGTGGCTTGGCGAATACTTCATGCAATGCCAAACCGGTGCCGCTGCGGATGGCTGGCGTGTTGCTGGCAAAGCCCTTCACAATGGCCGGCCACGCATCGGGCGCGGCCAATCCGATGCGCCGCACGGCCAGGAATGTCGCGTAATGGGTGAAGAAATCCTTCTCCGTGAGATGCGCCAGCAGCGGTTGGATGGCGGCGGGATTGCCGATGCGCCCCAACGCTGTCGCGGCGCGGAAACGCATGGCGGCGTTGTCATGGTTGAGCAGCGCGATGCACAGATCGGTTGCCTCGGGCGCACCGCGCGTGCCCAACTCCCTCACCGCCTGCATGCGGATGCTCAGATCGGTTTTATCATCTTTTGCGATGGCGAGGATCGCGGCGCGGCCTTCCTTGCCGGCGTCAATCTGATCCAGCGTCCAGATCGCATGCCAGCGGGCGAAATTGGGCGCACCGGTATCGTTCAGGAGCTTGACGAGCAGTTCCACCGCCGGCTTCCCCTGCTCGGCGATTCGCCGTTGCGCGACGAGGCGCACCGATTCCGCCGGATGGCACAATCCTTCGTCAATCAGTTGCGGCAGCGTCGCATCAAACTTTTGCCCCTGCGCCGCGGGGATATACCAGGAGGGCTTTGGCGTCGGGTGCATTTCTCCGGTGTAGGTGAGGCGCAGGAGGCGCCCTTTCTCGGCCTTCACGCCCCAACCCCCTTGCTGCCAGTCGGCGATGTAGAAGCCGGTGCCGTCGGCGGTGATCGAAATGCCCAGCGGGTGAAAATCCGGGCCGTCACCCAGCAGCACCTGGTGCTTGATGATCTTATACGAGCCGCCGTCGCGCTCGACGGCGAATCGCTCGATCTGTCCCTTGCCCCATTCGCAATGGAAGGTGTTGCCGCGATATTCCTGGGGGAGCGCGTCTTCGTTGTAGCCCAGATCGCCGACGGCTGACCCGCCTCCGGTTTCATCGATCCGCCACAGCGTCCAGGGGCGGTAAGGAAGCTCGCCTTTGGTTTTGCGATACCACTCCATGTCCTTGGTGTTGGATTCTTCGGGGCGGTAATCGTGGGGGTAGCCGTAGTAGCCGCCGTCGACCATGTGGGTGTATCGCGTCCACCAGCCCAGGCCGTCGTCGGTGTTGTCGTAGGTGAACATTTCATCCTCGGCGTTCATCGCCACGTCGAGGTGATTGCGCGTGCCGGTGCAGTAGACTTCCAGGCCGGTGCCATCGGGACGGATGCGGACGATCCCGCCGCCGTGGATCTCGGCGGTGCGGCCGTCGATATTGCTCTTGGCGTTGTGGATCCCCTTGTCGCCGGTGGACATGTACAGGTAGCCGTCCATGGCCAGGCGCATGTTGGAGGGGATGTGGTCATTGAGGCCGCCGTTGCCCCAGGGGGCGATGCAATCGGTGTCCCAGATATTTTTCGGATCCTTGCCGACGCCGTTGTCATCGGTGTAGACGGTGTATTTGGGGCAATCGTGAACGTAGAGCTTCCCATCCAAATAGCGAAGGCCAAACACCGCGTACAGGTGGTCGGCGAAGACCGTCGTGCGCCCATCGGGATGGAAACACAAAATCCGATCAATCGGCTTGGTGCTGGGCCCGGGCATATCCATCGGATGCTCGGCCACGAACACCCGCCCATCGGGCGCGACTTCCACCACCGAAGGCCAATGCAACTGCGGCGGCTTGGCGATCAGCTCCACCTTCCACCCCGCCGCCACCTTCGGCAATGAGGGATCGCCGGATGAAACCAGAGCTTTTTCCGTGGGAACGGCCAACGCGGCGCCGGCGGCAAGTGATAGTACGGCTGCGGCGAGCAGGCGGGGAAGGGTTCGGTTCATGCGTGAATGCACTCCGGTAAATGTCGACCGAGGATGAATGTATACGAGCCGCGAAATCCATCGCGCGCGGCGATTTCGACAGCGATGCAAAATCTATTACCTTGGTCCCCACGGATTGTTAGAGGCGCCGTTCGATCGTGCAAGCAGATTTGGCTCATCAGGGCGTGTTGAGATCATCCAGCAGTGTCACCCTCGCACAATTGCGGCGCGCTAATTTCGAGTCGGCCGCCTTGTAGCACGGTTGATTTTGTTCGTAGCACGGTTTCCAAGCCTGCACCTCCGTGAACTTCAGCGAACGCGGATCGGCGCCCCGAGCGCGGCTACGGCGTTCGCTGAAGCGAACCCTACAAAGGCGACGACGGCTGACTGCTCACTCACCATTAAACAATCGGAAGCATTCCCCCGCCGCCGGCGCGCTCTCGATAACCTTTAACTCCACGAGTTGCTTCGCCAGCGCATCCCATCGCGCGGCGGTCATCGTCCCCAGCCCGCTTTGTCTTGTCTCCGACGTTTCAATCAACGGCTTCTGTGCCGCCGCCGCTTCGGCGAAGGTTTGAGGATCCATCGTCGTATTCAGCTTGTGCATGGCGGCATTCGCGGGCGCGGGATCATCCAGATATTGCCGCCAGCCGGCCCGGCACGCGGTCACTGTTTTCTTGACCCGTTCGGGTTGTTCCTTGAGCATCTTGCCGCTGGTAATCAGCACCGTGGTGTAGGGATTGAAGCCGGCTTCGGAGATGAGAAATGTTTGCGGGTCGCCACCCTTGCGCTTCGCCAGGATCGGCTCGCTGGTGATGAAACATTGCTGCGAATAATCCGGCTTGGCCAGAAAGACGCCAACCCCCTCCGGCAGGCCGGTGATCGTTACCGTCGGCTTGCCAAACCTGCCCAGCACGTATTTGAGCCAGGCGTTATCCTCGGCGGCCAGCGTGCCGGTGTGACTGAAGACGTCCTGTAGCTTCGTGAATCCCCGCGCCTTATGCACCATGATTCCCTGCGGCGAAGTCTGATAGACCGCGAACAATGCCACCACATCCGCCCCCCGCGCCCGGGCCAGCAGCACCTGGTCGGCGGAGGTCGTGGCGAAATCGCTTTGCCCGTTGGCCACCAGTTGCCAGACATTGCCACCGGCGTAGTTGTGGAGTTCCACGTCCGCGAGTCCGACCTTGGAGAATCCGCCGGCAAGCTGCGCCTGGTAAAACCCGCCGAACTCGGGCTCGGGCTGCCAATCAAGCGTGATGGAGACGGGCTTGGCCGGGGCCTGCCCGGCGGCGGATGAATCCTTGTGCTTGCAGCCGGCCATTGGCCAAATCACGAGGTACAGGATGATCGCCAAGACCGATTGCAGATGCCCCGATCGTTTCCATTTCATTGCTTCTCCATTGGAAAACCATGTGTTGTCTGCGTGGCATGTCGTATCACCGGCGACCCGCCCGTGCGCGGTGCGTTGAGATTGGCTGAACCGCAATTCTTCGAGTACCGCGCCATCGGCACGGGCGAGACGCCACAGGCGTCCGGGATATGGCAAGTTTACGCGAATGGGTTCCAATGAGCCAAGGGAGAGCGTGGACAATAGGCAGGGGATCGCAGCGACGGCGGTTCCATGCGCGCATGCGGCGGCGTCGCCC
>DASRLH010000176.1:0-8560 GCA_035648595.1 Tepidisphaeraceae bacterium | reverse complement strand
GTCGAGCAACCCCCTGAGGTTCACGGTCTCGACCCCCGAGCCCGCCAGCCTCTCGCTGCTGGGCCTGGGCGCGTTGGGCCTGCTGGCCCGCCGCCGCAAGGCTTAAGGCATTGCCTTTGAAGAAGCGACGGAGAGTCAGCGAATCCTTTCGAGCGGTCAATTTCGGATTTCCCGCCGGTTCCGCGTAAAGCCATTTTACGCGGAACCGGCGTTTTTTATTGAATGGGCGTTTCGTTGCAATCCTGAAGCTTCGCTTTACACTCCACGCTTTCGCGTTGCGGCGCGGGCTCTTTATTCGCTTTGACACAATCTGCCGGGAGTAGCCAATGGCCGGAAAGGTGCGGGTTGCGATTGTTGGACTGGGTTTTGGGGCGGAATTCATTCCTATTTATCAGAATCATCCAGACGCCCAGATGTACGCCATCTGCCGGCGCAATAAGGCCGAGCTGGATAAAGCGGGTGATAAGTTTGGCATTCAGACGCGATACTCGGAGTTTGCCGATGTGCTGAAGGATCCAAACGTGGATGCGGTCCATATCAACTCGCCGATCCCCGATCATGCTTCGCAAACCCTCGCCGCACTGAAGGCCGGCAAGCATGTGGCCTGCACGGTGCCGATGGCAACCAGCATCGACGAATGCCGGCAGATCGTCGAATTGCAGCGCAAGACCGGCAAAGTCTACATGATGATGGAGACGGTTGTTTACAGCCGCGAGTATCTGTTCGTGAAGGAGATGTACGACAAAGGGGAACTGGGCCGGATACAATTTCTGCGCGGCTCGCATCAGCAGGACATGGAAGGCTGGCCCAGCTACTGGCCGGGCCTGCCGCCGATGTGGTACGCGACGCATTGCGTCAGCCCGTGCCTGGCGATTTTGAGCGAGGAGGGCAAGCCGGCGCATGCCGAGCATGTGGTCTGTCACGGCTCGGGGCGAATCCGCGAGGACCGCATCAAACATTACGGCAGTTCCTTCGCGATTGAATCCGCGACATTCAAGGTGCGCGACAGCGACGTGGCCGCCGAGGTCACGCGCAGCCTCTTCGACACCGCCCGCCAATATCGCGAGAGCTTTGACGTGTACGGCAGCAAGAAGAGCTTCGAATGGCAGCAGGTTGAAAACGAGGAGCCGGTGATTCATCAGATCGGCAAGCCCGAACCGGAAATCCCGACGCGGGTGAAGGTGCCGGATTACGCGAAGTTACTGCCCGACCCGATCCGCCGATTCACCCAACCGGCGGCGATTCAGGATGCCGACCATCTTAGCTTCCTGCAAGGCGGCGGTCACGGCGGCTCGCATCCGCATTTGGCCCATGCGTTCATCCAGGCCGTGCTTGGAAAGAAGCCTGCCTTCCCGGATGCCGCCACCAGCGCGAACTGGACAATGGTCGGCCTGTGCGCCCACGAGTCGGCGCTGAAGGGGGCGGAGAAAGTGAGTATCCCGGAGTTGTAGGCAGCGTGCCGAGGGAGGAAGACCATTAACGTATCACGGGCGTCTCGCCCGTGCCGACGGCAAGGCAGTATAGGAATTGCAATTCTCTCAGGCTCCTGAGCATCATGCACGGGCGGGACGCCCGTGATACAACAGTGCCAATTATTGACGCACTTTCGCAACCGGGAGCACACACTTCATGCCGGATCGCAATTTCCTTGCCTTTGACCTTGGCGCCGAGAGCGGGCGGGCGGTGCTCGGCAAGCTGGCATCGGGCCGGCTCACGCTTGAGGAAAAGCATCGGTTCCCCAACCCCAATGGCCGGATCAATGGCCATCTTCACTGGAATCTGCTGGGCCAGTGGGAGGAACTCAAGACCGGCCTGCGCAATACCGTCGCCTCCGGCGCCGCCAATCTTCACGGCATCGGCGTGGATACCTGGGGCGTGGATTTTGGATTGATCGCCAAAACCGGCGAAATCCTGGGCAATCCCTACCACTACCGCGATACCCGCACGCAAGGCACGATGGAGCGCACGTTCCAGAAGCTGTCGCGCGAAAAAATCTTCGACGCGACCGGCTTGCAGTTCATGGAGATCAATTCGCTGTTTCAGCTTGTCGCCATGCGGGAGGCGGGCTCGCCGCTTTTGGATTGCGCGGCGACGCTGCTGTTCGTGCCGGACTTGTTCAACTATTTGTTCACCGGGATTCGCAAGAGCGAGTTCTCGATCGCCAGCACCAGCCAGATGTACGACCCGCGCAAGAAGGATTGGGCGCGGGAAATGCTCGGGCAACTCGATCTGCCCGCCCGGCTGTTGCCGGAGGTGGTTCCATCGGGAACCATCCTGGGCCCGTTGCGGGAGGATGTGGCGGCGGAATGCGGGGCCGGGAATATCCCAGTGATCGCGCCGGCCACGCATGATACGGCCAGCGCGGTGGCCGCGGTGCCCGCCGAGGCGGGCGCGCGCGACTGGTGCTTCATCAGCTCGGGCACCTGGTCGCTCATGGGCGTTGAACTCCCCGGGCCGATCGTCAATGGCAAAGCCCTTAAATACAACTACACGAATGAAGGCGGCGTGGGCGGTACGACCCGGTTCCTCAAGAACATCGCGGGCATGTGGCCGGTGCAGGAATGCCGGCGGTTCTGGAAGCGCGAGGGGCACGACCATACCTATGCCGAGCTCACCGCCATGGCCGCCCGCGCCCGGCCGCTGGCCAGCCTGTTGAATCTCGATGCGCGGGCTTTTCTCATGCCCGGCGAGATGCCGACAAAGATCGAGTCCTTCTGCCGAGAGACGCATCAAATCATCCCAAACGCGCGCGGCGAGTACGTCCGCGCCTGCCTCGACAGCCTGGCCCTCACATACCGGGCAACCCTCGACGGCCTCGAAGACGTGCTGGGCCGAAAGATCGGCGTCATTCACATCGTGGGCGGCGGATGCCAGAACGAATTGCTCAACCAGATGACCGCCGACGCCTGCAAGCGCCCGGTCGTCGCCGGCCCCATCGAAGCCACCGCCATCGGCAATATCCTCGTGCAGGCCATGGCCACCGGCGACGTGAAGTCGCTGGATGAAGCCCGTCGGATCGTGCGGGAAAGCTTCGATGTGAAGCGCTACGAACCCAGGGAGACCAGGCCATGGGATGAGGCGTGCGCGCGATTGGAGGGAATTGAGCGGCAGTAGGCGTTTGTCAGTGGTCAGTTGTGGGTGGTGGGTTGTCAGTTGCTATCGAACCGTGCGTGATGTCGCGCCGCGATCGGAATTTTTTGCGGCGGGGCCGACTCTTCGCGTGAGCGCGTAGGGTTCGCTTCAGCGAACGCGGTCTTTCCCGCCGTGACCCTCATGCGCATTGGCGGACGAGACTCCCAGAGGTATATGTCGCCCCGCCGCGCTGCCGATGCGCGTTCGCTGAAGCGAACCCTACAAAACATTTGCCCTCGCCTTGGCCTTGATGACGATTACTGGCATCGCGCCTCAAAGATCCTACGATTACATTCGTGACTGGCACGGAGCAGATGACATCACCCGATCCAAACCCATCGCCCCGCCGCAAGATTGTGCCGACGGTGCTCGTGATTGCTTTGATCGCGGTGCTGGTCTGGAGCTTGTTCCCGAGCACCTACCATCTTGCCACCGTGCGGGAAGGCATCCTCTATCGCGATGGAGCGCGATCGGTGCGGGAGTTGGAGAAGGCGATTCGCGAAGTGAAGCCGCGGACGGTGGTGTGCCTGGTGGACGATCAGGAAATGGGCGACCCGCGTAAGCCGCAGTTCAAGGAGGAATTCGCGTACCTCAAGAATCATGGCATTCGAGCCGAGCGCATCGCCGTGAAATTGGGCGGATGGCCGAGCGCCCAGGACGTTCAGCAATTTTTAAAAATCGTAGTTGATCCAGCGAATCAGCCGGTGCTCGTACACTGCGCCCAGGGCGTGCGCCGAACCGGCATGATGGTCGCCGCCTACCAGGAATCGGTGCTCGGCTACGATAAGAACCGCGCCAAAGCCCAAATCAAAACCTTCGGCCACAGCGACAAAACCATCAACGACATCCGCCATTTCATCGACACCTATAATCCCAATACGCAACTGCCCCCACCCCGACATCCAACAACCGACAACCACGCGCAACCATCCCTCCACAACCCACAACCAACCACCAACCACCAACAACCCACAACCAACCACTGACGACTGACAACTGACCAACCCCATGCCTTCCTCGGCAAACAATTTCTTCGGCTGGCTTGGCCGGCAGGTCGGGCACGTGAAAAAGGCGGTTAAACCCCTTGATGCCGGGCCCAAGCCGCAGGTGATCTATCGAAGCGACAAAATAGAAGAGCAGGAAATGCCCGATCAGCCGGGCATGAAGCTTCGGCGGACGGTGATTGATGAAGTGATCGTGGAGGATCGGCTATTGGAAAACCCGACCGCCCATTATGTAAACAAGCCTGACACAGAAAAACCCGGCACGCATCGGTGAATAGAATCGCGATTTGGGATAGGATGAGTCGATGAGCTCCAAGCCCTTCCTGGATTACGCCAACGGGCTTCGGGCACGCAAGCCGCGACCAGGAACAAGGAGGCAGTTCGCCTTCGTCATGATTGCCATGTTCGTTTACTTTTGCGCAATCGGCATCGCGATTATGCTTGGCGCGCAGGGCGGACCGCTGGCAACGTTCGCCTGCCTTACACTGGCCATTGTCTCCGTATTGGCCGCCTGCGTGATCGTCATGCGATTTGTGCTGCAGATTAAATAGGTATTCTCAATGGCATTTACCGAACCGGTTCTCACCAAACGCATCCCCCTCGACCCTACGCAGCGCAAGGTCTACTGGTACGACGATTACGTCGCCACCGGCGGCTACGCGGCGCTGCGCAAGGCCCTGAACATGAAGGCCGAGGAGATCATCAAGACCACCATCGACTCAGGCCTGCGCGGGCGCGGCGGAGCGGGATTCAGCGCGGGGCAGAAATGGTCCTTCATCCGCAAGGAAAAGAAGGGGCCGCACTATCTGGCGGTGAACGCCGACGAATCCTTTCGGGGCACGTACGTCTACTATTACGTGCAGGCATATGCAAACGGCCAGGCCAGCGCATTGACTTCCAATGAGGTTTCGTATGCCAAGGGCCCGCTGGTGCCGCATGTCGCCGTGGTGCGCGGGCAGTCGGACGGCACGCTGGCCTGGTCGGTGGACAGCAATGGCTCGCATTACTTCGACACAGGCGATCAGGGCCTGTATATTGGCAACAATGGCGATTACGCCGTGGCGGGGGACTGGTTTGGAGACGGCGTTGTTCGGCCCGGATATTTCAGGCCGTCGATTGCCACATGGTTTCTACAAAACCCCGATGGGACGACCTACACCTCTTTCGTTTTCGGCCAATACGGCGACACACCGGTCGTTGGCGATTGGAACGGCGATGGAATTACGCGCGTCGGCGTCTACCATGGCCACCAGTTTCTGCTTGAAACGACCAACGACCCCAACCGCTGGATCGTCTACAACTTCGGCGCTGATCTCGACAAACCCGTCATCGGCGACTGGAACGGCGACGGACGAAGCAAGGTCGGCATATACCGAAACGGCCTCTTTAATCTCGATGTGAACGGCAACGGAACCTGGGACAACGGCGACCTCGCCAATGGGAACTTCACCTACGGAACCACCGGTGATGTCCCCGTCGCCGGCGACTGGAACCTTGACGGAATCACCGACGTCGGGTTCTTTTACGGCGGCTACTTCACTCTCGATTCCAACGGAAATCATATCCAGGATACGGGTCCCGATCTGTACTTCAATTTCGGCGCCTCACGCGACCAGCCCGTCGTGTTCTGATGTCCCGCCAGGCGGCGCGGCCGTTCCGGTCGCGCCGCCGCGCGCATTTGCTCACCTAACCGTTCATACTTTTAGATCGCTCCGGCGTGTGTCGGGCGGCACCGTTTTCATCGCAGATTTCCTGCTTAACCTGTGCAGCGATTCTTGCGGTCCCTCATTGCGCGTCGCACGTCCATTCCGGCGTGCGCACAACTCGGAGAAAAATATGTTTGGCGAAATTGCACCACGAATCGTCCCGCCCTCGCCGGCTCGCTTTCCGACCCAACCGATGGTCGAGCGCCTCGAAGAGCGGAGGCTACTTAGTGCCGGCGCGTTCGATGCGACGTTTGGCCTGCGTGGCGCCGAGGACCCTGGAATGAACGCGAATAACGGCTACGCCGCCGTCCTCGGGCCTGCCGGCGGGCGCCCCGCGGCGCTCGTGGATCGGCCTATCGGGAACGCCACATTCTACTCAATCGTCCGATACGGACCCAATGGGAAGTTGGCTCGTGGCTTCGGCAAGGACGGGGTCGCTGACCTCAGCAACACCGCATCGGGGTCAATCATCGGAAATATCGCGGCGCTCCAACCGGACGGCAGGATTCTCGTCGTCGGCAACGCCACGGCCGGTGCGCAGGTACTCCGCTATACGCCGGCGGGAAAGCCGGACAACGCCTTCGGAACTCACGGCGTTTTCACGTTCGCAAGCTCTCCGACAGGGATACAGAGCCTCGAGGGGATCGGGATACAGAAAGACGGAAAGATTTTGGTCGCGGGGTACACCGTCAAGCCGCGCTCGAATCCGCAACTCGGGATGTACGAGGAATTCGGCGTTGCCCGACTCACGCGCAACGGGAGGCTCGATCCGACATTTGGCACGGACGGCCAGACGATTACCGATATGGGCGGCGCGAGTCCGCCGGCAGGGAGTATCCAGGCCTCCCTCGACACCGGGGCCGCGCCGGGTTCACTCATCATTCAGAAGGACGGTCGGGATCGTCGTTATTGGGAGTGTGGTGGAATCGGTCGCCGGCCTCGCCGCAGCCCGCTACGACACCAACGGAAAGCTTGATCCATCCTTCGGCACCGGCGGGACGGAGGTCCTGACGAGCCTGCGCCTGCCGAACATCTCCGGATACGGATTGGCCCAAGAGGCCGACGGCAAGTTGCTCGTTCCATTGTTCGGAGGCATTGCCCGGCTCGCGACTTCGGGCGCGCTCGATACCTCCTTCGGAACGGCGGGGACCGCCGGATTTCCAGCGTCGGTCTCTATTTCTGAAATCGCGTCCATCCTGCTGACCAGGAAAGGCCAGATCGTCGGCATCGGCAGCTCGGGTTCGCTACTCGTCGGCCGCTGGAACGCCGATGGGACGCCGGATGCAACCTTCGGCGGCTCCGGATTCGTCCAGGCAAACTCGCCGTTCTCTCCGAGCGGGGCCTTCGGAAATAACACCGGGTATATTTTGCGCGACGGCGATATCGTGGCGCTCAGCGGCTCAGGCCCAATGGAGTTCACCCCCGCCGGCCAACTCAATCCCAAGTTCGGCCATCGGGGCGTGGAGTGGAACCCCGATGGCCTCACCGGGACAATCAATGCCACTGCGCTCCAGAAGAACGGGAAGATCATCGTGGCCGGATCGGAGCTATCCGTCAGTCCCGGCGCGCCGACCGAGGCGGCGCTGGCGCGCTACAACCGCGATGGATCGCTCGATGCGTCCTTCGGCCAGGATGGGCGCGTGTACATGACCATTGGCAACAACGCGCAATTCAATTCGCTGGTGATCGAGAGCGATGGAAAGATTATCGTCGGCGGATATGGAGACATTGGCGGCACACAGGAGTTCCTCGTGGCCCGGCTTACGCCCGGCGGACGCCTCGACCGCTCGTTCCACCGTAATGGAGTGCTGACCAGCGCCTTCGCGGGCGCGGCTTCGCAGGCGGTGGCGGCGCTGGCGGTGGGGCCCGACAAGACGATAGTCGCGGCCGGATCGGCCGACCAGCAGATCGCCGCCGAGCGGATCTTGAAGAATGGCGATCTCGATCCTTCCTTCGCGACGGCCGGCCAGTTCGCATCCCAGCCGATGGGGCAGCCCTCATCCGGCGCCGGCGTGGTCGTGCAAGGGGACGGGAAAATCGCTATCGGCGGAACGATCGGAAACAGCATGGGCATCATCCGGCTGCTCCCCAATGGCCAGTACGACGGCGGGTTTGGAACCGATGGCGTTGCGACGGCGAGCTTTGCCGATGGGGGCGGCAATCCGCTTATTTCGCAAGGCAATGCGCTGGTGGAGGATTCCAAAGGCAATCTGATCATTGGCGGCGGCGTGAGCTACCTCAGTAATGTGCCACCGGGTCCATTCTCGGCAGCGCTTGCCCGCTATCAACCCAATGGGCAGCTCGACCCGAGCTTTGGCACGGGCGGAACTCTAATGCCTGGTGCGGAAGCGGCAAGCGTTTACAGCCTCGCTCTGGACGGCCAGGGCCGCATCATCGCCGGCGCAAACTATGCGTCGGTTGCCCGTCTGACCGACAGCGGCTTTGACACGAGCTTCGGAAATAACGTGATCGGCAATCCACCGACCCCGATCGACGGCGTTGCGACCTTTGAGGCGAGCAACCCGAATTTCACCGCCCCATCGGTCAGCAGCGTGATCGTGCAGCCCGATGGAAAAATCCTCGCCACCTATGGCACGGACGTGGTCCGGCTATTGGGAACGTGATGACGCCGGCGGCCCGCGATGAGAAATTTACGAGGGTGCGTGACAGTTCGGCGGGGTCTCTTTTTCCCTCTCCCGGTACTCCGGGGGAGGGTAG
>DASRLH010000175.1:0-3135 GCA_035648595.1 Tepidisphaeraceae bacterium | reverse complement strand
ACCCTACCCTCCCCCGGAGTACCGGGAGAGGGAAAAAGAGTCGCCGCCGAAATTGCCACGCACCCTCTGCCCCGGGTTAGGCCGCTCCGGGGGTTGAACCTACCGTCGGATTGAGCGAATATCTCCTGTCTCTTTGCACCTGGAGTCAGCTCGTATGCCAATCCCCGTGACATGCCCCTCGTGCGGGCGAAACATTGTTGCTCCCGACAACCTTGCCGGCGTGCAGGTTTCCTGCAAGGAATGCGGTTCGCTGTTCATGGTGCCCGATAAAGCGGCGCCCGTGCCCCAGATCGCGGCGCCGGACATCAGTGAAGCGACCCAGGCCAAGGTCTGCCGCTCGTGCGGGGTGGATGTTTCGAGAACCCGGCGTACCAAGGACGCCTCGGGGGATTATTATTGCGACACATGCTGGTCGGCAAAGCAGGAGGCGGCCCGCGAAGCCGCCGCGCCCCTTGCGCCTCCGCCGGCGCCCAGGGCGCGTCGGGCCGGCCCGGCATCCGCGGACAACCCGCCGCCGAATTTTGAGGGGGAGACTCCGCCGGCGGATGACGACCCGCCGGCCGGAAAGGACACAATTTATTATCCCTGCGGCGTCTGTGAACTGCTCTGCTCCGCGCGGGAGGTTTTCGACGAGGGGGCCGGGCAGGTGATCTGCAAGAGTTGCTTTAACCTTCGCCAGCGCAAGGCAAAGGCGGCGGCCGCCGAGGGCGCGGATGGCGCGGATGGGTCGGATGTTCCGCTGCCGACTCCCGGTTCCGCCGGAGGCGGCGCGGGCGAAATTTTCTGCGAAGGCTGCCAGGGCATCTTCCCCGCCGACAAACTCAAGCTCGCCTCCGATGGCGCGGTGCTCTGCAAAAAGTGCATGAAGGCTCGCGGACGGGCGGCGTGAAAATCGTCCACGTCATTACCCGCTTAATCGTGGGCGGCGCGCAGGAAAACACGCTGATTTCGTGCCAAGGGCAGCACGATCGCGGGCACGAGGTGACGCTGATCACCGGGCCGCCGCTGGGGCCGGAAGGATCGCTGCTGGAGCGGGCGAGCGGGTATGGCTATCGCGTCGAAATTGTCGATGCGCTGCGGCGGTCGCTGTTGCCGATGAAAGATCGGCAAGTCTACAAATGGCTTGCCCGCCGACTGCGGGAGATCAGGCCGGATCTCGTTCATACGCACAGCAGCAAGGCCGGCATCCTCGGCCGCTGGGCGGCGCATGCCGCGGGTGTGCCGGCCATCATTCATACCATCCACGGCCTGGCCTTTACCGCGTCCACGCATCGCTTCATCAACCAGGCATATCGCCTGGCCGAGAAAATCACCGCGCCGATCACCACGAAAATCATCTGCGTTGCCGACGCCATGCGGGAGCAGTCGCTTGCCGCCGGGATCGGACGGCCCGGGCAATACACGACGGTTTACAGCGGCATGGAGACCGCGCCCTTCCTCGCGCCGCCGGTGCCGCGCGAAGAGGTTCGCAGGCAACTGGGCCTTACCGACGCTCACATCGCAGTCGGCACGATCGCCCGGCTGTTTCATCTCAAGGGCCACGACGATCTGCTCGACATCGCCCCCGACCTTTGCCGAAAGTTCCCAAACCTTCGCTGGCTGTGGATCGGCGAGGGCGTGCTTCGCGCTCAATTCGAACGCCGGATCGAGCAGATGGGCTTGAAAGACCGTTTTATTCTCACGGGCCTGGTTCCCCCGGCGCGGGTGCCGGAGTTGACGAACGCGATGGACATTCTGGTGCATCCCTCACGGCGTGAAGGGCTGGCCCGCGCACTGCCGCAAGGCGCGCTGGCCAGCTGCCCCGTCATCGCCTACGACATCGACGGCAACCGCGAAGGAATGATCGATCGCCAAACCGGGTTCATCCTTCCGCCTTTTGACAGAGCAAGGCTATCGCAATCGTTGGAGACTGTGGTGCGCGATGCCGGCCTGCGCCGCCGCATGGGCCAGGCGGGACGAGAATTCGCGCTAGGGCGATTCGATGCGCGAGTGATGATTGACAAACTCGAAAACGTGTACCAAGAGGTAAAAAACCCGAAATCCGAATGACGAAATCCGAAGAAATGGAAGAAGCAGGACAACGCGTTGAGGTCCAAGTTACTGCCATACTGGACGCGCCCTTTGAATTTCCCTTTTTTCTTCCTTTGGATTTGTTTCGGATTTCGTGCTTCGGATTTCGGATTTCCTTCTCTCTCTACCTCGAGCGTATGATCCGAAAGTGAATCCATGTCTGACTCAGCCGAAATCTGGCGCTATCAAACCGGCCATGCCCTGCTGCGCGAGCGCGATGAGCTGGCTGTTGAAGAGCCGCTGGAAATCCGGGTGAAAGGCCGCGCCGTGAGCGTGACGATGCGCACGCCGGGCCACGACGGGGAATTGGCGGCGGGCTTTTTGCTGACCGAAGGGATCATCAGAGAGCGCGGGGATTTGATCCGGGTCGAACCCTGCGCGCACGACCGTATCGGCAACGTCGTCAACGCGGTGCTGGCGGCGCATGCCACGGTGGATTTCCAGCGCCTCACGCGCCATGTCTTTGCCAGTTCGAGTTGCGGCCTGTGCGGGAAAGCCACGATCGAGGCGGTCTGTCAGCGCGTCGAACCGATTGATTCAAATATCGTGGTGCAAGCTGCCACATTGTTGGCGCTGCCGGCGCGTCTCAGGCAGGCGCAACAGGCGTTCGACCGAACCGGCGGCCTGCATGGCGCGGCCATGTTCACCGCCGATGGCGAGTTGCTCGTGGCGCGCGAAGATGTCGGACGCCATAACGCGGTGGACAAAGTATTGGGCCACGGGTTGCTCAACGGCCTGCTACCCTTTGACAACCATGTATTGCTCGTAAGCGGCCGCGCAAGTTTCGAGATCATGCAAAAGTCGCTGGCGGGCGGCGTGGCGATCGTGGCGGCGGTTTCGGCGCCGTCGAGTCTGGCCGTCGAATTCGCCCGCGAGAGCGGCCAAACGCTTATCGGCTTCCTGCGCGACCCGCGAATGAATGTCTACGCCGGACGCGAACGCGTGAGGTTCGATTAGAATGGCAAATGAAAAATAACGAACGCGCTCTGGAGACGGGCGGGGTGCGTGACCAGTTTCGGCGAATCCTTTCCCCCTCCCCCGGTACTCCGGGGGAGGGTTTGGGTG
>DASRLH010000174.1:0-3415 GCA_035648595.1 Tepidisphaeraceae bacterium | reverse complement strand
GTCGAGCAACCCCCTGAGGTTCACGGTCTCGACCCCCGAGCCCGCCAGCCTCTCGCTGCTGGGCCTGGGCGCGTTGGGCCTGCTGGCCCGCCGCCGCAAGGCTTAAGGCATTGCCTTTGAAGAAGCGACGGAGAGTCAGCGGATCCTTTCGAGCGGTCAATTTCGGATTTCCCGCCGGTTCCGCGTAAAGCCATTTTACGCGGAACCGGCGTTTTTTTGTTGCGCGTAACTGAGACGCATCTCGGCGGTGGGTAGACGCGACTACGCCATCACTCGATACCGGTTTTTTTCTGGTGCATGAATGGAGAGGGAAAGCTGTTTAGTCCATCGGTATAAACGCGGCTTTATGCTGATTTCGGCAAGCGCAGGATACCAAAGCCAATGCGCCATAAGAGCTGAAAACAATCTTGCGCCGCGGCAAGCCGGCTTGGCTCGCCTCCCTCGACCCCGGCGGCCACGAGGCATTGTCCCACCGTGCGGCGTCCGTCGATTTGCGAAAAGATCGCGGCCTGCCGAGCCGTCAGAGCCACCGCAGGGAAATTCGGCCGCGCGACCGCCCATTGCGGGGCTCCGCCGGGGTCGGGCTTTGGCAACAACTTCGCCCCGGCAATCGGGATGCAATTGAAGAGCGCCGCCGATTCCCAAGGCATTTGATACGCCAGCGGATCACGGTCGGGCCGGCACGCGAAGAACCAGTGGGTTCCGATCATTCCAAACGCCAACTCCACCGCTTGCCAGGCCTGATCCCGCGGCAGGCGATTGATGCGATCCCGAAGCATCGGAGCGCCGGCGAATAACCCATCGGCGTGATAAAAGAAGTTGCGATCCCACCCCTGGAATACCAGCCCCGCGTCGTTCAATAACGCAAGGCAATCCGAAACGCGGTAGGCCTGATCCCGCCGGTGCAGAAACGTGTCAACCAGGCCCGCGTCGTTGTCCAGGTCAGTGGCCCGACGAAGGTAAAGCCCCAGCGGATGATCGGCGGGAAGTGCCGACAGCGTCTGGCGAACGATGGCCACGTCCTCGGGCGATTGCTCTAACCCAATCATCCGAAACAAATCCTGGAACGCATACACCGCCGCGCGGCCATACCTGGCGTATAGCATCAGCGCGATCACGCCATCCTGGCGAAGCACGCCCTTAAGCGCCGCCAGCCCCGCGGCTGGATCGGGGAGGTGATGGAGGACGCCATGACATGAAATATAATCGAACTGCCCGTCCAGGCTGCCGACCTGCTCGATCGGGCAATGATGCAGCGTGAGGTTGAGCAGATTGTGGCGTTGCTTGAGCCGCTCATGATGGGCGAGGGATGTCCGGCTGATGTCGATGCCCGTGATCCGGCAGCGCGGATAATGATGTGCGTAGCACGCCGCCGCCATCGTCCCGCAACCCGCCACCAGAATGTCCAGATCCTCGCGCGGCTGGCCGGCCGGCCAGTAGACCAGGCTCATATTGCGAAGCGTCAGAAAAGTCGCCAGATACCGGGCAATCGATGGATCGGCCAGATCGTTCACCGGCGCCGGATAGGCCCACCGCTCGTATTGCGCGACGACCGGATCGCTGTCGGTATATTGATGTGCGTTTTCCGGCATGCGACCACTTCATTTCTTCTGGAACTGTTTGAGTTTTTCGCGCATGGATTGCAGGCGTTGGAATGCCGGCTTGGGCCGCAGCATGTCGTCCAGAAGTCCGCCGGCGGGAAGCGACGGATGAATGTCCGCCAAATCCGCCCAGGCGATGCTCTCGACAAAAGGCTTGCTGAGCGCGAGGTTGTAGACGGCCTCCATCCAGTCGGCCTGCAGGTGCGGATCCCAGGGCTTGCGCCACCGGCCCGCCGCCGAAGGATCGAGCTGCCCGCCGGACGTGTCGCCCGGATCGGAAGTGGCCCGGCCCGGCGCGCCCACCGCGGTTAAAAACACCGGCCGGCCCAATGTCGAAAACTTGTCCAGCAGGCTGCTCAATTGAAATAAGTCGCGCGTGAAGTGGCCGGGCCGGGGCACACCCATCTCCACCTCCAGCGCGAACGCCTCGAAGCTGATACCCGCCTGCGCCACCATCTCCGCATAAAACAATGGAGGCACGCTCGGCTTGGCGCGGGCATGATATTCGCCGAACGGATGCGTGATGGTGATCATCGTGGGGGCATTGGGGATGAGCGTCTTGACCTGCGAAACCAGAAGCCGGGTCAATTCAATGACCTGCTCGAAGGTCAGGGAGAAGGCCGCGTTGGTCTGCACGCCGCCCACCACGTTCCACGCCGCCACCGCCCGGCGGTAGCGCTGCACCACCTTCTGCACGAAGTCGTACGCCATCTCGCGCAGCATGTCGAAATCATGCTCCCAGATGACCATCCAGTCGGGCACGCTGATCTCATCGAGCCGGATCAACGGCCCGGCAATCGTGGGCACGCGACGGCGGCTCAGGAACTCCACCCAATCATCCAGGCGCTCGGTCGCGAATACGTTTTCCTGCGGCTGCAACTGCTTCCATCCCATCGGCAAAACGCAGTAATCGAAATTCGCCGCCAGCGCCTCCTTGTATTTCTCGTTTTGCACCGACGGGTCCACCCGGCAGCCGAAGATGTGCTTCACGAAGCCATTGGTCACGCGCCGGCGGCCGATCAGCAGATCGCTGTGAAACGCCGCCAGTTGCTCGGATAATTCCAGCCCGATCGCCAGCGCCCGGTCCGCGATCTTTGACGCCTCGGCCGGCTCATCCGCCTTTCCCATCGCTTCGGCGAATACATCCTGGGCTTCGTCAAACCGGGCCGTAAAACGATCCGCCTTGGGAAAATCGAACAGGTTCCAGTCCTCCTGCTTCTGCATGATCTTCATCAGCCGGAAGCGGGCCAGTTCCACGTTGAGATTGTAAGGCTTGTCGCGATGCGGAAGGCGCGTGGTTTCAAGCTGATACGCCCCCGCCGCCCCGCAATCCCAAAGCAACGACAACCCCGAGGCGTGCTCGTCCTTACGATTCACAACCAGCAGCCCATCGCGAAAGGCAATATCCCCTGCCCATGGCAGGCTCTCGGGCCCCAGCGCCGTCGCGCCAACCGGCTCAAAAGCCATGAGCCGGGCCCCATCTCGATAAATCTCAAACTTAATCGCCATACGGCTGTCGGCCCAGGCGCACACCGCCGGTCCGGGTATCCTCGCTTCCGTTGCGCGTATCTTAGCAGAGAAGCGCGCACTCTCAACTGAGCCATCGGCGGCGCACGGCCCGGACCGCGCCCACCATTCGTGGGGAAGTCCAGAACCAGCTTAGGCATTTCTTCGTGGCTTGGTGCCTTCGCGTTTAAGTCATTTCCTCTCCGCGCCTCTGCGTCTCCGCGGTGAATCCTCCGGGGTGAATCTTCCGGGTTTAAAGGTCCGCCATGGCTTGCGAGAGTCGGCGGACTTCGTGCAAGGCCATGCCG
>DASRLH010000173.1:0-17863 GCA_035648595.1 Tepidisphaeraceae bacterium | reverse complement strand
CTGAACAAGCTCAAACGCTGGCAACCCAAGAAACCAAATGGAAAGAATCTCAACGTCGGCATTCGACTCAAGCAGCAAATGTGCGGATGGAGCCGGGAAAGCCTGATTCAGGCCCTATCGGCCTAAATGCGATAGCCCTGTCTGGCACGATGGCCGGTCCGGCAGGGATAGTACGAGCGATGACATAAGGGTTACAAAGTGTCTAACCAGAGACTTGTCGTTGCTCGTGCATGAGACCACTGTGTAGGTGCCTGACTCAAGATTGCCCCCGCCGTCAGAAATTCGGCAGTTGGCAGAATGAACGATGCTGATGTTTTCAAGCACCACCGGCGGCAGCGGCCCGTCTTGAATCGCAGGATCGAGCGCCAAGAGCACGGCAACGTGCCCGGCCGCATCCTTTCCAAGCCGATGAAATTGAGTTGACGGGTATTTCGCTGCGGCGAAAACCCGCCCGCCGCCGATTGATGGATTTGGCGGTCGTAGTTCGCTCAACGCGACAAGCACTTGTTTGAGAAGGTGGCTCACTGAGTAGCTCCCTGCGGCTGAACCACAATGTCGCGCGCGAATGCCGACGGCATCCATATCGCGAGCGTAGGCACGTCGGTCAACGACTCGTTGGGGCGCGTCACCGTCAGGATATGGATTTGAATCGTAATGACGGCGCTATCTTTTATGGCATCGTCGCCCGGATAGACTGTGCCTCGCAGTTTCGGAGGATTGACGGGTGCCTGTCCTTGGAAGAGCGTTGGAATTTCGTCGTTTTGGCCGACGCTACGTTCGCGAGCGGCCCCCTGGCTCATTAAGTAGACGGTAGCTGCCACGTCAGGCTTCTGCTCAAGCACCGTCTTTAACAGCAGTAGTAGCGATACATAGTTCTGAGAATCCTGGAACTTGGTAAATCGAACGAGCGCCAAAAACTGCTCGAAGAGTTCGCCCAACGGCACATTTGCCGCGACGAGGTGCTTTTGGTGTTCCGTACGGTTGACATTCCCCTGATCGGGCAGAAATCTCAGCTTCTGCCTCAATGCCGTAACGAGGGTGCGGTTGCTCGCCACCGCCGCCGGAGAATCATGCGGTGCCTTGGCGATGAACCAATCATCGCCGAAACGCCGCCGCTGATACGGGATATCGATCACATTGTTACGCGTAGGACGCATCGCCCGGTCGAGAATGAAGGCGCGTGGCCAGTCGGTAAGGGGCCGCCCGCTTGACCGGTGGGTTTGAAGCCGACTGCGGACGTCCTGCTCATGCTCGACATAATCGCGAAAGGCGGCAAACACGTCCGCTTCCAGGTAAACACGGCAATACCGGAGATAGCTCTGCTTGTATCCAAAGAATCGTGCCCTTTGCTGAACGGTATCGGCATTACCGCCGCCCAAGCCACGGGGCATATAGGTGACCGTTAGGCCTCGCACGGTATAGCCGCGATCCATTGCTGCGCCGCCGACAAGGATAAATGAGTAGGAATGGTTCCAATCGATCGTGGGTGTCTTGCCGGGGGCGGCATTCACCTTCTCCACCTGGGTGCGGCGGATCGCCCGCACCAGGCGATTGCTCAACTCCCCGAAGGACGGCAGCCCAAGCAGAGCCTGAGCCAAATCATCGTATGCGGGGCGGAATTCATTGATCAGGTCCACCCGGTCAGCATTGTCCGCCGGTTTACCGAGAGTATCCTTCCACTCATCCTTTGCCGCCAGCACCCACTGGTGGAATTGGGCATGCTCCGCGCGTGTGACCGACGGATGCACGAGCATTGATCGATTGCCGCCGTCATTTGAATCCATCCCCGCCGCGACGCCGAGAAAAAACAATTGCATCGCAAAAAAGAGGCTTTCCGGAGGATCGGTGAGCGGCACGCCCTTAGTCGGAATCTCTGCGGACGGAATCTCACGAACGATATTCGGATTATCAATGAAGAAGCTCTTTCCGCCGGTATACGCATCGCCGGGAGTCAGCATTTCCGCAAACGCAGGCGACAAAATGTTGATGATGCTGATAAGCAGCAGGGCTTGCGGCGTTGCGGTGTACTGAAGGAATGTATGCCGCGGAAGGCAATCTCTCAGATCGCGAAGCTTGTCATATGTCGTGCTTTCCTCATTCGTCTGGACCTTCGTATTGAGGCTTGCCTGATCGGCCTCATCGTCGATAACGAGCGTCGGCACATCGCCAAGCGGCAGCGTCCGGAGCACATCAATCACCTTTTGCAGGTTCTGGTGTTGCTTCATCACGGTGATGAGCACCGACTGCCGATCCTTTGCCGCCACGTTCGGATCGCGCCATTCGTCGAGCGCATCCGAAATTGCAGCACGGTTGATAATGGTCTTGGGAACACACTGAATGTGCTTCCAGCGCCGGTTTCCCTGTTCCAAGCCCAGATCGCGCCGCAATCTTGCCGCCGATTGCTCCAGGAGCGGCACCGTCACTCCCGTCACAACGATAACAATCCGGTAGCCGTTATCGCGCGAAAGAGCGGTCACCGTGGTAAACGACATGGTCTTGCCGCTTTGCACCTGGCCGAGAACCAACCCCGTCGTTTTTGCGTTGGTCTGATCGGGGGGCATGCAACGTGCGAGAATGGAAACGGCCTCATTTTGCACCTTCATCTTTCCTGCATCATCCAAATCCGACATGCGGTCCAGGACTTGCAACGTCTCCTCGCCAACGACGGGGCTCCATCTTGCGCCACGCGGCAGTGGCCCCGCCATCACCTCAATGGTTTCGCCGGGTACTGGAGCAGCGGGTTGCGTCATGTGCAAAATTCCTCAAATTCCCTGCTGTCTACGGCTGGGCGAGTGCGTCTCTCAGCAACTCATTGATGTTGTCGCGAATCCGCCCGGCCTTCTTGATGCCTGCATCACGGCAGATCGTCTCCGAAAGCCCCAAGGCGGCGGCGACCCGCAGCAACGGTTCGATCTCCTCGACGGTCGTTCCGCCAAAACGCTCCATGAACGGATGCACGAGCGAAAGCCTCAGCCCAATCTGTCGCGACGCCGAGCTTGTCTTGTCCGTGACAGTAAGCCAGTCAGATACGGCAGGGTCGTCGGACATTTCGATCGTCACCGTCCATTTCTGGCCACGAAAGAGCACTTCCTTTACAACCTCTTGCGCGACGATACTCGCTGTGACCAGCTCGGAGGGCACGTCCTCACCGTTATTGCTCGACGATGCGGCCGCAAGACCAGGAAGGGCGGAGGTTACCGCGGCGCCAACGGCGGCCGCGGTTCTTTGCGCCGCCGTGCGGGCGCCAGCTTTTAGGTCCGTCCGCTTCGGCCGCACGCGAAGCCCGTCAGCCTGCTGAAGCAGAGGAAGTGCTTTGCTATCCAGATGGTCCTTCAGAATCTGAAGGAAGGGCTGCTCATTTTCATCCCACCGAAAGCCGTCCTTGGTATGGCTGACATCAAACCCCTCCAGATGAAGCTCGCCGAAAATGCGCTGATATCGGTAGCTGTTGGATTTCCCGAATATGAGTTCCGGCCGATATCCTTCGTCACCGCTCCCCTGAATGAGTCGCCCTCGACGGAATAGAGCAAAGCCCGCGCGCGACAGGCTGCCGACAGCGCGGATTGCCGCAAAGCCAGTTACTTTCATTCCTTCGCCGAAATCAAAATCAATGTCCTTCTTCCACAGTTTCGACGGCCCGTGCGGGGTGCGAAAGAACGATGCCTCCAGAATATCCGGCTCTTCGTACGCAAGCACTTCGCCGTTGAATTGGAGTTCCAGCACGTCTTCGCGGATGAACCCGCGAAAAATGTCGGATAGGTGCTCCCTGATTTTGCCGAGCGTTTTCGTCTGCGGAACTTGGTGCAGCCCCTGGAGCACGACTTCCGTGAAGTGCGATTCCTTCTTCGCGGGCTTTGCCTCCACGCCGAGGGCGTCGAGGTTTCGTCCGACGATGCGATCGATGTCAAACCGGATTGTCCGCTCGACATCCTCTCCTAGTGCGCTGGTGCGGACGGACCACCGTGGAGCAAACCAGCAAGCAGCGCTCTTCATCCCCATGCCGAATTCGCTTAGACCCTTACGGTTGGTCGGAATCGCCGCCGGCCGGAACGCCCGAGGATAGTCCTTGCTCGAAATCCCTGCCGCGTTATCGCGGATGGATAATTTCGGCTCGCCAGTGAGGTCGAGTTCGATGTCCACGCGCAGTTTTGCGCCATTGCCATCGGTTTGGCGGATGCGAGCTTCGTTAGATAGGAAGCTCTGGATCGCGTTGTCGACGAATTCGGCGAGCGCAAACCAAGGCTTATAGTTCAGGTGCCGGAGCACCGAAAGGATCATCACGCCGGGGCGGATGTCGACGGAATCGAGATTGGATGCATTATTCCCCATTCACCTTTCTATGCAGCCGATTGGATCAAGAGGCGCAAAGAGCGTCAAGCCCTTGCCAATCAGGCGGTAACGCGCTGGCGAACAGATCTTCTGATGGCCGCCACGCCTGTGCGTAGCAACGCGCGAGCGACCTTCTCGACAACGTCCACGTTCACGGAATTGCCCAACGCCTTAAAGGCTCTCGTGTTTGCCTGCGGGAGGTTCGGAAGTTCATCTTGCTTAATGCTTTGAAGGCGGCTGCATTCACGGGGCGTCATGTAACGCTTTTCCCAGCCGATGATGGGCACCTGGGTGGTTGTCATCGCGACCAATGACGGCGCTGTCGTAGGGCGTTTTACCCGCACGCCCGAAGCCCTAAATTGGATGATCGTTTTCCAGATATCCCGCTCTTCGCCTTTGCAGTGCCACTCAAATTTCTGAAGGCTTTGCGGAAACTTGGTGATGAGCGGAATCCAGCGGTCGAGCCACTGGCGATGCCTGCTGTAGAACTCGCGGTTTTGACGGATAAACGCGATTTTCCAATCGGGGAATTCGTCGTCCTTCGCTCGCGCGTAGGACGGAAGAGCCTCAAAAAGATTGCCCGACGTTTCGTCTCGAAGCGATCTGCCGTGACATCCGGCAAAGGCCCGAAGCGATTTTTCGCTCGTTGCGTGCGGCGTCGCGTTTTCGTATGGATAGGTCGCGCCGAATTCCATCGACCAGACGGGAAACCCAGGAAGCGGCTCATCGGCGGGATGCCGTTCAAGGAACGTTTGCCACACCTCCAGACACTCGACTGCCTGAGCCGAAATCTTTCCTGCGTCCTTGGGATTTGGATCGAGCACGCTTTTGATGGACATCGGGCCCGAGTGCGTTCCCACAGGCCACACAAACTCGGACAGGCCTGCGCGCGCCGCGACGATAAAGAATCGCTGCCGGACCTGAGGAATGCCAAACTGATGTGGCGAGAGACACTTGGCATCCACCTCATAGCCTGCATTGACGAGGCGTCGCCGCAATCGGTTTTGCCAAGTTTTACCGCCGTCATGTCGCTCAAGATTTGCAACATTTTCCATTAAAATGTAACGTGGCTGATGGGTGCGGATGATCCGCATGACCGCCCGAAATAGCAGATCGCCGGAATCTGGACAAAGAAGCCCCTGCTGCTCGCCTGCCTTAGAAAACGGCTGGCAGGGAAATCCAGCGCAAAGTACGTCATGTTTGGGGATATCGGCCGGTGAACTCAGTCGGATGTCGCCTTCGGGTAACAGCTTATGGTTCTGTTTATAAAGCTCGCGCAGCCCGAGATCGATCTCGCTGGCAAAAACGCACTCGTGCCCGAGTCGCTTTAAGGCGAGATGGAAACCGCCGAGACCAGCAAAAAGATCGATGAACTTCATCCGTTATCCGGTATATCGTACGGACTAAGTACACCGTCTGTTGTGGTATCTTAGCCGCCATGTCCCCATGCGCCAAGAGTGACGTGGCCGTTCCCGTCGGTAAGTCCTTGCCGCCAGCGGAATTGGCGTAAATGTCATCGGATGGAGTAGCCCCGATCCATTACATTACTGGTGTCGATGGAACGCGAAAGCCCGGAACGAAATGGAAAATCCGGACGGGTGCGCTTTTCATGGATCGGCCTCTTTTCGGCGTGTCGAGGCGGCGTCCACTTGATTTCGGACTCGGGTCCTCAATGGTCGGCACCGACCACTTCTCGACGCCGCCGAATGATTAACTTTGCAAGCGATTCGGGCAAAAAGACATAACGTGTCAGCCAACGTCCCGGAGGTTGTATATTCCCACCTTTCACGGCGGCAAGAGCCGAAAAGGACGCGGCGCGGCGACGGGCAGTCCGAGTTTGTCGCATTGGGTGCAACCAGCAGAGGGGGCGAATCGCAAATGTATTCGACGACACGGCATCGACGGGGTGCCGCCGATCAAACGGAGAACCACACGAATTGGCAAACTGCCTGCGTCACTAACGACGGCCCCACCCCTGCTGGTTGCACCCAAAGCGACAAACTCAGGCCCGTCCCCGCCGCGCAGCGTCGTTATTTCTGATTCATCCCGCATTCGCATAGGCAGCCGAGTTGGAGGCCCGCCCTTTCGCACCCAATCGTACGGGCTCCGCCCCCGCACCCCCGAAGTTTTGCGCTTGGGAGCCGCCAGCAGGATAGCGGGGGAAACCGGGCAGTCTCGCCGCATGATAAAACCGCCGATTGCCGGTCCTTACCGCGAGCCGGCGTCGTTGCGATGCCCCGACGTGACGTCACGCCGCGACTTGCTCGTAGGAGAACGCGGGGCTGTCGGTGCGGGTGCTGGCGTGTTCGATGGTCATGCCGGCGATGTTGCCGTCGGCGTCCAGATCCAGCAGCGTGTTCTCGTCCAAATCGCGCGTCTCGACCACGGCGGTCGCCTTGAACTCGATGTATAGCGTGTCGGTGTCCTGGAAATATTTGATCTTCATTATGTCCTCACGGCTTGAACGATCGATCGAAAAACGCATTATGCACGGTCTGGCCATCTGGCAACAGAACGACCCGCAAATACTGCCCGCTCATGGCGGCGATAGCAGCCCATCGCCGGATGCGTCCGTCCTGTTGGACGACCTGGCGAATGGGCCGCGCCAGTCGAGTCGCCGCTGGAGGCGTAGCTTATCACCACCGTTGGTTGATCTATAAGGAATTCCTCGCCTATATCTCCGTGACCGGCGATACTTCCAAAACCCAAAAACATAAGGCCAGCCATGAGAATCGAAACCCGGAGTGTGAAGTGTCTGATGATCGCCGTCGTTGTCGGCCTGATGTCGGCGGTCGCGACGGCCAAGCCGCTGAAGGTCTTCATCCTGGCCGGGCAGTCGAACATGCAGGGGCATGTGAACGTCTCGACGTTCGATTCCATGGCTGATGATCCGAAGACGGCGCCGATCCTCAAGGAGATGCGCGATGCCAATGGCAAACCACGGGTGTGCGATAAGGTATGGATATCTTCGATTGGATGCGCCGGCGACGACACGACCGAGCAGAAAGGGAAAGTGACAGCCGGCTTCGGCGCCTCGACCGAAGAGATTGGCCCGGAATTCACGTTCGGCATTTACATGGAAAAGGAACTGGGCGAACCCATATTGATCATCAAGACCTCATGGGGCGGCAAGAATCTGCACACCGATTTCCGTCCGCCCGGCGCCGGGCCATACGTCTGGAGCGACTACGAGTTGACCCGGTGCAAGCGGCGTGGTGACGACCTGGAAAAGGACAAGGCCGACAGGATCAAAGCCACCGGTGTGTACTACCGCCTGATGATCGAGCATGTGCGGAAGGTGCTGGCGGACGTCAAGCGCGTGGCGCCGGAGTACGACGAGAAACAGGGTTACGAACTGGCTGGTTTTGTCTGGTTCCAGGGGTTTAACGATCTGGTGTCCGACTGGACGTACGACAAGCGCAACCAGCCGGGCGGATACGACATTTATGGACAACTACTGACGCAGTTCATCCGCGATGTGCGCAAGGATCTGTCAGCGCCGAAGATGCCCTTCGTGATTGGAGTGATGGGGATTGGCGGCGTGAAGGAAGGAAAGAAGCCGGGCGGCCAGATGTACTTCCGCCAGGCCCAGGCCGCACCGACGTTGCTTCCTGAATTCAAAGGCAACGTGGTTGCGGTGCAGACGGCTCCCTATTGGGACGATGACTTGGAATCGCTGCAAGCGAGGATGGATACATACTGGCCGAAGGTGGATAAGAGGGTCGCCGCGGAGAAGAACACCTCATGGGAGAACAAGATGAAGGTCATGGCTGCGAACTTCACGCCCCAGGAGTGGAAGCGCCTCCAAGGCGCGTCCAACGGCGGCTATCACTATCTCGGCGCCGCCAAGATCATGGCGCCGATCGGCAAGGCATTTGCCCAGGCGATGGCGCAACCATGAAGCAAACTCTCACACTTCTGTCCGCACTGACAATCACTCTGGCCGGCATGGCCCGCGCAGCGGAGGTCCGGCAAGCTGAGATGGCCGGCTACCTTCTGGTCTCCACGGATAGGGTTCCCGATGCTTACAACGCCGGGTTCTCGCTCTATGCCGCTGCCTGGCCACTGCTGCAGCACTATCCAGGGCATCGTTTCCAGACCGGGCTTTTCGGCACATGGATGAACGCGCAGTATAAAGGCAAGCCGCCGGCGGATCTTTACTCCGACATCGAAGGCGGACTGGGCTGGTGGCGCGATACACGCTTTCCGACCGAGACGCCAAAGTTCATCATGGGCGGGGTGGCCGTGAATTTTAATGAGATTGCCAACGGACCCGCGCATGGCGCGGGAAACTGGAAAAAGCCCCGTGGGCTGTATGGTGTGGCCCAGTTGAGCCCGTGGCTGCTTTTTCCCATCGACGGTTTGAACGTCAAGCAGGGCACCCGCGGCGACCTGTTTGGCTATGGCTATTTGCCGCTGCCTCTGACGGCGGCCAAGGCGACGACCGGCGGAAAGAACGTCCCAACCGGCGACAACTGTTGGACCCTCTTCCTTAGCACCGGAAACTTCAAGGGTCCGGTCTGTTTCTTCACGCCGTACTTCTGGTCGCACTCGGCCGAGGTGGATCCGAAATACGCCGGCCTTCTTCTGGACTCTCGCCCCTCGGCCCCGAACAAAGCCTTTCAGATGGAGACTCAATATGTGCCAGCCGCGTTGTCCGTCGACGAGAAGGGAGAGACGTATGCGCGCATCGCGCCGACATCGTTTCCCGTGGGAGCCGATGGCAACACCATCGCGCTGCACCAACTGACGTCGTACAACAAGAAAGCGCTCTGGGACGCCGTCAAAGCGTGGTTCGAGGGTGGCCCGGCGGTCAGCGGGGCGGTCAACCCCGAAGGCGCCTTCGTGCAGAACTTCCGCGCCAGCGGCGGATCGACCTGGGAGATATATCCCGAGAACGCAAAGAAGGAAAAGAAAATCGCGATGGCTTGGCATTCATTCGCCACGGTGATTACGCCGGACCCTACCACCTACGGCTACAAGTGGAACGCGCAACTCGTTACCAAGGTCGACGCGCCCAACGGCGCCCGCGTGGTGCTTCCCGAGTATTTCCATCTCCAGAACGACGCAAAGAAGAACCAATGGGTGGCGGCCAATCCCGCCGAAGTCCCCGCCGCTACGGGATTGGCCGAGCTGCGTTTCGCTCGGCCTCGGGAAAAGGCGCCCGAGCCTTACGACACACCGCAAGGCCCGGCGAGTTCATTCAAGAAGCCCGGCCCGGTTGCCGGACCGTTCAAATCGCATCTCGGCGACGGAAGCGTCGTGACTTATTACTGGTATCGTTTCGCCGACCAGCCGGCATTGCTGAACGCCGATCTGACGCCCGAGGAGCGCGAGAAGATGCAGGCCAAGGTTGCGAAAATGCACCGCGCCTGGACGAAGGACCGGGACTACCTCGCGCCGCCGACGGTTGGAAAACTCGCCGATCTGGACCCGGCTCAGATTGTCACCCCGCCCAAGGGACTGGAAGTTGGCTACGTCCCCATCGCCACGCGACAGGAGCGGGACACGTCGCCGTCGATTAAGTAATCGAGTTTCGCAACGCCTCCAATTCCATTTCGTCCGCGGTTTTCAAATTTGGTGAAACCGCGGCTGCCACTAACGCATACGCTATAGTTTCAGTAACATCTGAAACAAGGAGACTCATGGCCACCGCGCAATTAGCCGCCGCCCTCGAAAACAGGACCCAGCCGCCGCCGGCTCGCACCGGCGTCGAACATCAGCTTTGCACCGCGCAGGATTTGTTCATCCGCCGCTGGGGCGAGATGGGCCAGACCTGGGGGATCAACCGGACGATGGGGGAGATTCATGCGTTTCTCTACATCACCGGCAAGCCGCAAAGCACGGATGATGTAATGGAGCGCCTGAACATCAGCCGGGGCAACGCCTCCATGAGCCTGCGCGCGCTGTGCGCCTGGGGCATCATCGCCCGACAGCACAAGCGCGGAGAACGGCGGGAGTATTTCGTGAGCCTGTCGGATGTCTGGGAGATGTTTTCATTGATTGCCGCCGAGCGAAAGCGGCGCGAGATGGATCCCGTGCTGGCGACGATCAAGGAATGCCAGCGCATGCTGGAAACCAGCGCGCTCGGCAAAGCCGCCGCCCGACGCGACGACGTCGCGATCACCCGCCAGCGGCTGGCGGGCATGGAGGAATTCATGGAAGTGACCAACCGAATTTTCCAGCAGTTCGTGGGAAATGCAAAGAGCGGTCTCACGCGCGTGGCGCGGGTGCTGCTGAAGCATTTTTGACGCTATCAATATGATAAATATAACGCTGGCGGGATCCTGAGATGGACGAATGGTCACAGTCTTCAACTCGCTGCGGGGAATTGCTTTTCCCCGCACTCAGGACACCGGTGCGGCGTGGCGCGCAGATCATAGCCGCACCGATGGCACGGGACTTCTCTCACAAACCCGGCGGTAGAGTCAAGACTCGCGCTATTCTTCCCGTTCCCCCGCCCGTATGATTGCCTTCCAGTTTCGGAAATCGATTCTTTACGAGGTGTTCGCTGATGCCCGCCAGTGATATCGAAATGCAAGGTCCCCAGCGCGAGGTATTGCGCGGCTTGGAAGGCTTCGTCGGCGAAAAGCTTTCTTTTCTGGCGCCGATTGACAAGGCCTGGCAGCCGACCGATTTCCTGCCGGACCTTACCGCCGAGGATTGGCACGCCCAGGTGCGGCAGTTCCGCGAGCCGGCGGCGGGCCTGCGCGATGATCTGCTGGTCGTGCTGGTGGCCGACATGGTTACCGAGGAGGCGTTGCCCAGCTATTCGGTTTCGCTGAATAATTTGGCGCAGGATTTCACCGGAACCGATCCGGGCCCGTGGGCGCAATGGCTGCGCGGCTGGACCGCCGAGGAAAATCGGCATGGGGATCTGCTCAACGCCTACCTCCGCCTCACCGGGCGCGTGGACATGCGGGCCATCGAGCGCACCGTCCATCACCTCATTACCTCCGGCTTCAACGCCCGCTCCTATCCCGATCTCTACGGCGGCCTGGTCTACACCGCCTTCCAGGAACGCGCCACCAAAATTTCGCACGCCAACGTCGGCCGCCTCGCCGGCGCTCAGGGCGATGCGGCATTGTCAAAAATCTGCCAGCGCATCGCCGGCGACGAAGCCCGGCACGAGGCGTTTTATACAACGGTTATGGGCCGCGTGATGGACACCGACCCGCAGGGCGGCCTGATCACGATGGGCACGCTCCTTCGCCGGGTGATTGCGATGCCGGGCCGGCTGATGACCGATGGCAAGGACCCCGACCTCTTCGATCATTTCGCCGCCGTCGCGCAGCGGCTGGGAGTCTACACCGTCAGCGATTACGCCGGCATCGTCGCGCATCTGGTGAAGACTTGGGACGTCGAGCACCGAGCCGTCACCGGCAAAGCCGCCCGCATGCAGGAATATCTCTGCGCCCACGCCGACCGCTGCCAAAGCATGGCGGCGCCGGCCGCCGAAGCGGCTGAACGGGAAAAGCCGGTGAAGTTTAGTTGGATTTTTGACGGGGAAGCGTAAGCGGGAAGGAAAACCACGTCGTATCACGGGCGTCTCGCCCGTGCGGGTTGCGTGGCAGTTGGACATATTGCGATTTGCCGACCACCGCGCCATCGGCACGGGCGAGACGCCCGTGATACGTTAACGGCCTATGTTCACGGGACAGTCGCCGCGATTTATGAACGGCAACATTCACGACACATCGGCGCAGCAGATGGAAGCGGCTTGCCTTTGGGAGGTCCGATGTATATTCTCGTACATTCCGTTGTGTGCAAGTTCTGGAGACTATCCAAATGGGCAGGGCTGGTTCCAATTTTAGCATCAATTTGAGCGCAATCGCTTATTGTGAGGATGGCGGCTGGATCGCTCATTGCCTGGAATTGGATATCGTCGCCGAGGGAACGGATGCCGACGATGCGATTCGGTCGTTGATATCGCTTTGCGATTTTCAAATTCGCACCGCAATGGAGCATGGAGATATAGGTTCGGTTTTCAGGTCCGCCCCGTCACAGGTTTGGACAATGTTCGCGGAAGGCGAAGCCAAATTTCTTGAGGAAAAAACCCGATCTCGCCGGGCGGACTCCTTTGAGGCCCCTGTTGATCGCTTCGAGGCTCGTGCATGCTAATCAGTGATCGGCTTGCCGTCACTGGCCCCGGCGTGTTTTGCTGGTTACTGGGTCGGGCCTGTCCAAGGCGAACTGCCCGTTGGCGGGCCTGGGGCTCGCGCTTCACATCTGCTTTGCCGGCATGTTTTACGTATTGTGGGTGAGATAGCCGGGCTTGATGGTTGCCAACCGCCATCCTCCGTGAACAATACCCCTCGATGAAGAATCTCACCCCCCGGCAGATCGTTGGCGAACTCGACAAATACATCGTGGGGCAAAACGACGCCAAGCGCGCGGTCGCCGTGGCGGTGCGCAACCGCTGGCGGCGACAGCAGCTTCCCGAAGCCATGCGCGGCGACGTCTCCCCCAAGAACATCCTCATGATCGGCCCCACCGGCGTCGGCAAAACGGAAATCGCCCGGCGGCTCGCCAACCTCACCGGCGCGCCGTTCGTCAAAGTCGAAGCCACCAAGTACACCGAAGTCGGCTATCACGGCCGCGATGTCGAATCGATGATCCGCGATTTGCTCGATTCGTCCATCGCCATGGTCCGCTCCGAGATGACGGATGCGGTTAAAGCCCCTGCGGAAGGGCAGGTCGAGGAACGGCTGCTGGATTATTTGCTGCCGCACGGCGAATCGGGTGCGAATTGGGAGGATGAGGAAGCCAAGGCCCGCCATCAGCGCACGCGCGACAAACTCCGCGAGCAACTCCACAGCGGCGAACTGGAGGATCGGCAGATCGAAATCGCCATCGAGGAGCAGGCGAGCGTGGTCGGCGTGCTCGGCAAGGCCGGCATGGAGATGGACGTCGAGATGCAGACGATGTTCGAGAAGATGCTCCCCAGCCGACGCGAGGCCCGCCGATTGACCGTGCGCGACGCCCGCAAGGTGCTCTTCGGGCAGGAAGCCGACAAGCTGCTCGACCGCGAGAAAATCCATCACACCGCCATCGAGCGCGTCGAGCAGTCGGGCATCGTATTCATCGACGAGTTGGACAAGGTGGCCGGCCCCGAAAGCAAGCACGGCCCCGACGTCAGCCGCCAAGGCGTGCAGCGCGATCTGCTGCCGATCGTCGAGGGCAGCACCGTCATGACCAAGTACGGCATGGTGCGGACGGACCATATTCTCTTCATCGCCGCCGGCGCCTTTCACATGAGCAAGCCCAGCGATCTGATGCCCGAATTGCAGGGCCGGTTTCCCATCCGCGTTGAGCTGCAGGATCTGACCAAGGACGATTTCGCGCGCATTCTGCGCGAGCCGCAAAACGCCCTGACCACGCAGCAAATCGCCTTGCTCGGAACCGATGGCGTAAAGGTGGAATTCACGGATGATGCCATCGACGCGATGGCGCAGATCGCCTTCGACGTAAACCGCCGCAGCCAGAACATCGGCGCGAGGAGGCTTTACACGATCATGGAGCGCGTCTTCGAGACGATCAGCTTCGAGGCCCCGGACTCCGCTGAAAAACACGTGCGGATTACAGGAGCATTCGTTCAAGAACGATTGGCCGCGGTAGTGCAGGATGAGGATCTGAGCAAATTCATTTTATGAAATGGCCGGTATCAGCGGGGGCATTCGCGGATCGAAGAGTATTCGTGATGTCACGCCGCCAGGAGTTGCTGTTCGGTCATGTCAGGCCCGCAATCCACCCAAGAATTATTTCGACATGCGCGGCGGTCGCCCCCTGATTTTGCCGGACGACTTGCCGCGCTCGCGTGGCCATGTCGGCGGCTTTCGTTGGGGATGCCAGAAGTTGCTCCATCGCCTCAATTAACGCGGCCTTGCCGCTCACCTCGCGGATGGCCCCGGCATCTCGGAACCGGCTCATCACGTCGGCGAAGTTGCCGGTGAACGGGCCGATGAGCACCGGCTTTCCCAGCGCGGCCGGCTCGATCATGTCGCTGCCGTGCTGTTTGGGGCCAAGATCGACGAGCGTGCGCCCGACGAAGACGATGTCGGCCAGGCTGTAAAACTTTCGCAGTTCGCCCATGGTGTCGCCGAGGATGACCGGCAAGGATGCCTGCCCCACCGACCGTCCGAAGCTTCCCGGAAAATCCCGCTCGCCCGTAGGTTCCGCGCCTGAGCCGCCCGATCGGCGATCCGGCGTCTGGGAACGGCGCACGCAGGCAAAGCCGCGCGAGCCGATGAGGTTCGCCATTTCCTCGAATCGCTCGGGATGCCGTGGGACGACGACCAAGCGGAGGGTGGGGTGCCTGGGCAACAGTTCGCTGTATACGTCCAACAGGATTTGTTCTTCGCCGGGACCCGTTGAGCCGCAGACCCATAGCTTCTCCGTGCCGGGATGAAGGCCCACGGCGTCGGCGATTTGGGCGGCGCCCTCGATGGTGTCGGCGATCTGGGCGGTATCGAATTTCATGGTGCCGGTGACGCGCACTTTTTCCGCCGGCACACCGACGCCGATAAATCGACGCGCGTAGGTTTCCTCCTGCACGCAGGCCAGCGCGAGGCGTTTGAACATTCGGCGGGTCACAAGCCCGGCGAGCTTGTAACGCCGGAAGCTATGGGCCGACAGCCGGCCATTGATCAGCACGACCGGAATGTCGCGCCGGACGCATTCGCGCATGAAGTTGGGCCAGACCTCCAGTTCCATCAACACCGCCAACGCCGGCCTTTGGGCATCGAGTAGGCGCGCGACGGGCCCGCTGAAATCAAAGGGATAGCGGATCAGCGTGATTCGTGGATCATTCCCATACAGGCTGACGGCGCGTTGCGAGCCGGTGCGGGAGGTGGTGGTGATGATAAAACGCAGATCGGGCCCAGCCTGCCCGAGCATGCGGACCAGCGCGGTGGTCGCGTTGATTTCGCCAAGGCTGACGGCGTGGATCAGCACCGCGGGCTCATTGCCCTGCCGCGCGGGCGCATCTCCGGTGCGGGAGAAGATGGCGTCCAAAACCTTGCGCCGAAGCCGGGGCGCCGCCAGCCAAATTGGCGCGGAAGCCAACAGGCCGGCGGCATAAACCAGGTCATAGACGCTCATCGCGATGGAGCGTAAACGCGAGTGTGCCAAACACAAAACGACGTGATGTGCTTACGTTGGGGCACACCAGGGCGCCGAGAGTGCGTGACAATTTCAGCGGCCTCTTATTTTTCCTCTCCCGGTACTCCGGGTGAGGGCTAGGGTGGGGGTCTTTTTTTCCTGGGCCCTCGCGGTGCGAACCCCAACCCCTACCATCCCGCGAAGCACCGTTGGAAAGGGAAGGATTCGCAGAAACTGTCGCGCTCCCGGCACCGGGCGCAGGCGGGTCCGGTCTCGATCTCGCCGTCACGTTTTAATAGGATGCCCGGCACCGGCAAATGCGTTACCTCTGGTTTTTGCTTTTCGTGCTCGTGCTGGCTGCTCCTTTCGCGGCCCGGCGGATGCTCATGCCGCGCGGCGACGGGGGGCCGGCGGATGGGGGCGCTGAAAAACTGGTCATTGTTACGCCGCACAATCAGGACATCCGCAATGAGTTTGCCCGTGCGTTCCAGGCATGGCATGTCCGGCGCTATGGCACGCCGATCACGCTCGATTATCGCGTGCCCGGCGGCAGCAACGACGTTCGACGATTGCTGAACACCACTTACCGCGCCTATCGCGATAAACAGGGCCGGCTGGCCGCCGACTTCCCCGCGGACTTTGATGTCGCCTGGGGCGGCGGGGATTTTCTGTATGCGCACGAACTGGAAGCCGGCGTTCTTCAGCCGATCCACATGCCCCCAAAAATGCTCGCGGAGTTTCGCGCCGCTTTCCCCGCGCCTTCGCTGGCGGGCGTGAGGCTTTATGATCCGACCACCGCCGACGGCGAACCCACGCCGCGATGGATTGGCGTGTGCCTGAGCAGTTTTGGCATCTGCTACAATCCCGATGTATATCGCTCGATCGGCCTGCCCCCGCCCTCGCCGGATCACGGCTGGAGCGACCTGGCCGATCCCCGGCTGCGCGGATTCATCGCGCTGGCCGATCCGGGCCACAGCGGGTCGGCGGCCGTCGCGTTTCAGATGATTATCCAGCGCAACATGAAGGATGCCGAGGATGAATTGTTGGCCCATGATCCGGCGCTGGCCGCCCTGCCAAGCGCGCGGCTGGTGAACGACGCGAAGTACCGCGATGCGATCGCCGACGGCTGGCATCGCGGGATGTCGCAGTTGTTGAAAATCGCGGCAAATGCCCGCTACTTCACGGATTCCTCGACGCTGGTGCCGATGGACGTTTCGCGCGGCGAAGCCGCCGCCGGGATGGCGATCGACTTTTACGCGCGGGTGACCGAGGAAAGCGTCGGCTCCGACCGCATCCGCTACTTCGCCCCCGCCGGCGCCACCGCCATCACGCCCGATCCGGTTGCCATATTGGGCGGCGTGAAAGGGCGCACGCTCGAACTGGCCCGACATTTCATCGAGTTCCTGCTTTCTCCCGAAGGCCAGCGGCTATGGATTCTCAAGCCCGGCGCCCCCGGCGGCCCCCTCGATCGCGGCCTGCGCCGCCCGCCGATCCGACGCGATCTTTACGCCGACCGCACGAATTGGGCGGACGACGCAAACCCGTTTGAGATCGCTCGCGGCTTCAACGAGCGCGGCGAATGGATGGCCCTCTTCGCCGACACCCGCCCCATCTGGGTCGCCGCCTGGATCGACAGCCGCGAGGCGCTGGAAGAGGCGTATGGAAGAATTTTGCGCGTCACGGATGTGACGCGGCGCGACAAGCTCATTGATGAACTGGCGGACTTGCCGATCACGATGGCGGACGTGGAAAAAATGCGGGATGAACGGACAAAGCTGAAGGGGGCATCGGACGAACTGGAGCTGTGGAGCGCACGCCAGCAGATCGAGTGGGCGGCGAAGTTTCGTGAGCATTATCGAGGGGTTGGGGAACGGGCGGATTGAAGGAGATAGGCCGGGCAGAAAGCTTCGGAAATTTGAGCGTGGAGGTGCGTAATGCGAGATAGACAGATCAACCACTTTCGGCCGTTGACCGCCGCTGCCGCGCTGGGTGTCGTGCTGGCGATGCTCATCAATGTCAATGCCAATGCCAATGCGGCGGAACATTCCCAGCAATCCATTCGGCTCGACTCGCTGGTGTATGCATCCGACGCCGTGGTTGAGGCAAGGGTGGTGGCGCCGGCGGCGACGCATGTATACAACGGCGATGTCGTCCGAGTGACCGCAGTATATAAAGGTAGAGTCAGCGTCGCCGACAATATCATTGTTGACGGCTTCATTGCCAACTACCAAAAAAGCCGGGCATCCCTGGGGAATTCGGTTCCACTCAATCCTGCCGACCCGCTGATCCTGTTTCTTACTGATCGTTGCGCAATGAAGTTTAATCTTTGAAATAGGCATAAGATAGGCATGGAAGCCACGGAAGGCACGCTGAAGGATTGGCGGCAGTGGCGTCGTTTCCAAGCACTGCGTTTGAAGCGGCAGGGCTGGTTCCA
>DASRLH010000172.1:0-7961 GCA_035648595.1 Tepidisphaeraceae bacterium | reverse complement strand
CTGAACAAGCTCAAACGCTGGCAACCCAAGAAACCAAATGGAAAGAATCTCAACGTCGGCATTCGACTCAAGCAGCAAATGTGCGGATGGAGCCGGGAAAGCCTGATTCAGGCCCTATCGGCCTAAATGCGATAGCCCTGTTGTAGACAGCCCCTTCGATGAGCTCCGCTTTCACCTTCTCAGGGGCGCTCTGATACCGTCGGTGAAATTCGGCCTGCGTGAGGCGGTCGCCGTTATGAAGGGGCGCAACGCGGATCGTTGCTTGAGACGGTTGAAGCGTAGGCAGGGTGAGCGTTGTCATCGGAACCAGTTCACGATTATATTCCGCGAGCGTCCACCCGCAAACTGTCCTTACCTTCCGTTGGGCTGTATAGTCCCTCCAGCAAAGGAAGCACTCAATGAATTGACGAGAGGTATCAGCTTCCTTGGCCTTTCCATTGGCAGCACGTCGCGAGCATCTCAAGGGAACAAATACGACTGATTGGGACCTGCAGCGTTGGGGAGGCGACTCACCCTCTCACGCGGGCGAGAATGAAGCTAGTGCATTGTCACTCTTCAAAATTAGGGTAAAGCCCTAGCGATTTACCCTAAAATCATTGAGTGACAATGCACTAGGCTGATGGCCAGCTATTTCCGCGCCGCCCGGATCGTTCCGGCATTTGCCTGGCGGCCGGCGCGCTTCAGGCGCTTGACGAATGCCGCATGATCGGGCGACTGGATGCCTTTATTGAGCGTGCGCATCGCTCGAGGCAAGTCTCCGGACAAGACGGCGGCAGTGTGAATCCACAAGCCGGGGAAAGCCGTCGAGCGATAGATGCCACCGGCGTGGGCGCGTGGCTGCAATTGCGTCGAGAAATCGAATGTCTGTAGCTGCTGTTCCTCGACCAGCAGCACGAGATATTCCAGCACCCCGGCCCGCTGATAGTCGCGTCGCTTGCCATGCAGGTCCACCGCCCTGGAGGAATGGGCGATCTCGATCACCAGTTCCGGCGGCCCGTGCAAAACGCCGCGCTGCTCCCGAGAGCGACCGCCGCACTCGGGCGTCAACCGAAGGTGAAGATCGGGCTGCGGTTCGCTCTGCGCGCCCAGAACGATCGTGGCATTGTCGGAACCGCGTGTGCCAAAGGAGGCCGCCTGATACGCACCGAGCAACGCGCTGAAGCTGAAATGTAAATCCCCGTGCCGGAGACCAACAGGAGATGCCATGTAGACAGTCCCTTCGATCAGCTCGGCTTTCACTTTCTCAGGGGAGCTCTGATACCGTCGGTGGAATTCGTCCTGGGTGAGCCGGTCGCCATTGTGGAGCGGCACGACGTGCCTCTTCATGTGGGATGGCACAAGCGTGGGCAGCGTGAGTGTTGTCATCGGAACCAGTGCATGATTATATGCCGCGAATTGTCAAGCTTCTCCGCGCCTCACGCGCTCGCCACGCTAATGCACGACAAAACCCCCTTTGTATACCCCACCGACTCGGCCAATCCCGGCAGCGGATTTTCGGCGGTTTTCTCGTGCTCGAAGCCGACGTGGCCGGGGTACTTGATGTCGAGAAGGGCCTGGAGCATGCCGCGGATGTCGAGGATACCGCGACCGACTTCCACCTCGGCCACGCCGGCGTTCCTGGCGCCCAGGGCCACGATGTCCTTGAAATGGCAATCGTATAGCCGGGCGGCGCATTTGCGGATCGCTTCGACAGGATTCACGCCGGCCCGCGCGGTGTGGCCCACGTCGATGCACAAGCCCAGGCGCGGATCGTATTTCTGCACGGCCTCCCAGGCATCGTACGGCGACTTGAAGTGCGGCGCCTCGGGGCCGTGGTTGTGAATCGCGATCTTGATGTTGAATTCCTTGACTAATCTTTCAATCAGCGGCAGCGTCGCCGGCTCGGGATGGCAGACGATGGTCGGCACCGCGATGTCGCGCGCGTATTCAAACGCCTGCCGGGCCGATGGCTCGTCCTTGATGGTGATGACCCCGCAACTGATCGGCATGATCCCCGCATCCCGAAACTCCCCGGCAACCTGCTTGCGCTGGGCGGTGGTGCTTCTCATCGGCAGATGAAAATCCTTGATCGAAACGTAGTGAAGATCCACCCGCTTGATGCCGGCGATTGTCCGATCGAGCGACAGCTTGCGGAAGCTGTAGGATGCCACGCCAACCTTCAGGCCTTTCCACGGATCCTTGCCCGGCACGCGCGTGC
Organism: Tepidisphaeraceae bacterium; assembly: GCA_035648595.1. Lineage (GTDB taxonomy): Bacteria > Planctomycetota > Phycisphaerae > Tepidisphaerales > Tepidisphaeraceae > RYN-428. The sequence continues at coordinate 5,764 of DASRLH010000172.1, read as the reverse complement.
CCAGTGGGCCAAGCAGTTCCTTGCCCGCCTCCGCCGCGCCGGCAACGGCGCCAGACAGCGGAATCGCGGCCGCCGCAAGCGCGGCGGTTTTCAACAGGGAGCGACGGGATTGAAGCATGGGGTTTCCTTGTTTGTGGGGCCGCATTTCATTACGCGAAACGTGTTGGTTTGTTGTTCACCGGCATCCCTTGCAACACCGGAGACGTATCGCCATACTACCCGTGCGTCGCGGCGGCGGGTTGTGGCGCTACGGGGCATGTCCCGGCGCGGGTTGCACGAGTTACTTCAAGGATACGAGTCATGTCACGCTTTCAACAAGACCGGCACGATAATTTTCCCCCGCGTCGCCCGCAGCCGCGTCCCGCGGGCGGCCCGCGACCCGGTCCGATGAGCGGCCCGCGCCCCGGTCCGGCGGTCCGGCCGTCTTCTTCCGCGGGAAGCTGGAAGCAGCCCCAAAGGCCCTCGGGGCCGCCTCCCGGCGCGGCGCGCTTCAAGCCCATCGAGCCGGCCAGCGGCAAGCAGCGCCGCCGGATGGCCAAGGCCGCCGCCTGGCGCCTGGGCCGGCTTCTGCACGTCCGCCCCGCCGAGGTGCTCGCCAGCCGCGATCTACAGCCCATGATCGAATCGGCCCTCCCCCGCCTCGTTAAAGATGGCGGCCGCGGGCAGGCCGCCCGCCTGGCCGCCAAGATCAGCCGGCTGCGCGAACGCGCCCCCGCCGCCAAAAAGAAGGACGGCAACGAATAACATGCCTGCCACTGAAGAAGAATTGAAGAAAGCCTTCAAGGCGTTCAAGAAACGGCTCAAGCTCTCGCAGCTTGAGGAAGATTCCCGCCTGGGCCATTCGCCGCTCACCGGCTCGCGCAGCCGCATCGTCTCCATGCAGCCGCCGCTGGGCTTCGGCAAGGAAGTCTGGGAGGAACTGGCCGACAAAGGCTACCTCAAACGCGACGGCGGCGGCGCGTATGAAATCGCCGCCGGGAAGTAGACGCCTCGCTTTCAGTCCGCCGGCCGGCTCACGTCCCCGGCCCCCGCCCCCGGCCGGCAGGTCCATACCAGGAAATAATCCGGTGTCCACGCCGGAGGACGGTCGCTCTTACTGAGGAGGACGATCATTGACGCAATGGAGGCGACCGTCCATCCTGCCGACCCAATGGGAACGACGGCGAGCGTTGATGGGACTCCAGCATCCGGCAGGCCGTATTGGCCCGCGTTGGACGGCCTCCGTGGAACCGCGATCCTGGCGGTTCTCGTTTGCCATCACTCCGCGCTGATCCCAAACACTCACGGCCTGGCGGATCTGCTGGACAATGGTTGGGCGGGAGTTGACTTGTTTTTCGTGTTGTCCGGCTTTTTGATCACCGGCATTCTCTTTGATGCCAAGGGAACACCCCATTACTTTCGTAATTTCTACGCGCGGCGGAGCCTGCGAATCTTTCCCCTCTATTACGGGTTTCTTGCCGCGCTTCTTCTTCTGCTGTTGTTGGTCAGATTTTTGCCGGGGAACCTCGGCGGCGGCCTGGATCGCCTCTGGGCGCCCCAGCCGTGGCTGTGGACGTATACCGCGAATTTTTGGATCGGGGCGCAAAAGCAATGGACCACGTCCACCGAATCCATCATCCCGCTCTGGTCGTTGTCGGTCGAAGAGCAGTTTTATCTGATCTGGCCGCTGGTGGTTTTCTCCTTTTCGCGCCGCAAGCTGATCGGGATTTGTATCGGCGTCATGATCGGCGCGCTGCTCCTGCGATTGATGCTGACCGCGCATGGAATAGATTGGTTCGCCTTGTATACATGGACGCCCACGCGAGCCGATTCGTTGGCCGCGGGCGGTTTGCTGGCCCTGTTGATCCGCCGGCCCGGCGGAACGCGGAACCTGAGAGAAATATTCAACTGCGCGGGCGCGATGGCTGGATTACTGCTGCTGGTGAATTGCCGGGGATTTGATCCGCTGGGGCATCCATGGCTGAGACAGATCATCTACAGCCTCCTGGCGATCTTCTTCGCCGCGCTGTTGTACTGGTCCATCGATCCCGCCTCGCTCCTTGGAATTCCCAGACGAATCTACGAATGCCCGGTGCTCAGAATCATCGGCAGGTACAGTTACGGCATCTATATTTTCCATCTGCCATTGATGTACCTCAGCCGCTTCGCCCTGACGCGTTGCGGCTGGTACGATCCGGAGCACAAGAGCTGGCCGGCGGCGCTTGGCCTCATCGCGCTGAACGCGATATTGACCTCGGCCGCCGCGGTGATCAGCTTTGAAGCCTACGAGAAGCAATTCCTGAAGCTCAAACGCCGCTTCCCCGAACCAAGTTTGTCCCGCCCGCCAGCGGCATGGGAAGCCGGTGAGACGGGGTGAAGCAAGCCGGGGGCATTGGGGTGAGGCAAATCCATAAAATGAGGCTCATCCGGCTTTCGCGTAGGTAGTCATGGGGCTCTGCCCCAAACCCCGAAGTTTAGCGCATAGGTGCCTCCAGCAGAGTTGGAGTACAAACAGCGAGTCGGGCCGATCTCATCGATCGGGACCTCCGCGGAGGCCGCGTTGCGGTGACAACCCGCAGTCAGCGGTTTGATGACGGGGGCAAGACTGCTGCCCGGGGTTTCCCCACCATCCTGCTGGAGGCACCCATGCGCAGAACTTCGGGGGTGCGGGGGCGGAGCCCCTGCGATTGGGTGCGAAAGGGCTCGACTCCGGATCGGCTACCTACGCGAAAGCCGGATGAACCTAAAATGATTAACCGCGGATGCACGCAGATGAACGCGGATCGGAAAAAGCAACAATCGAATTCAGTAGTTTTATCTGCGTTCATCCGCGTTCGTCCGCGGTTCTCTATCCTCGGGAATCTCGAAGTGGAACATGTGATATCATGCAAAACCTGTCAGAAAATAATCCGGTGTCCCCGCCGGGATAAAGCGGCGCGCGAAGATGTGGATATGCCTTATTCGATTGTCTCCGGGTCACCGGGCCGCCAGAGAATCTCCTGCGTTATCTCTCCACTTGCCTCGGCTTGGACATCGATGGGCAACTGAAGTTTGAGTGTTGCCGCATGGGTGAAATGCGGATGGAGGGCCATGATGCTCAAAGCGCTCACCGCCGTGTCGGCGGCGGATCGATTTTTCCTGCCCACGCGAATTCCATCCCGAAACCGAAGCATTTTCCCTTTTCCATCGGGAAATTGTGCGAATGCGATCACCTCGAATTGAATATTGCGTCCCTGGTGTTTTTGAGGGATGCCAAAGCGAATCGTTGCCAATCCGAAAGCACCACCGTCGCAACGGATCGGCACTCGAACCTCAGGGAGGCTGGCGCGCCCGAATCCAACGAACCGCGTTGCAGGCCTGAACGCGATAAGCGCTTCGCACGGACGCTCATACCGATTTTGGAAAAACACTCGCCAGGCGAACGCGTCCTCTTTCACCCACGGCAAAATCGCGAAACATAAGCCGTCGCGCTCAAAGTACCTTTTGAATTGCTGACGAAGAAAGTCAGGAGCATGGTCCCGGCGGAATTCCGCCCAGATAAGCAGGGCAAATACCGCCGCGAGGAGCGAGCCCGGCACTATGAGCCCCTTGATACCATGATCCATCCACCCAAACGCCGAGGCGAATAGGCAGACAATGACGATCAGCGCGAGAACGGATTTGACGCTTCGGTTCATACAGGCGGTGTAAATGCTTACTGACCCGGCTGTTGCAACGCCTCCGGCAGCAACAGTATATGCGCTTCTTGCTTTTTCTCCTTCCGGCGGTGACTGGGGAATTGGTGCCAGCAATTAACGTAACACTTGACATCGGGGCCGGCACTTACCGGAACCGTGAGCGCTGTGGCAACCTACTACTTCACGCGCGAACACTAATGCAGGAATAATCGCCGCGTGTGCCCATTATTCCCGGTCCTTGCGGCGCGCGAGAAGGTGAGCGCGAATCCCATCGGGAGGAAATCGCTGCTCGACTTCCGTTTTGGAAGATTCAACATCGGCGGCGCGCCCAGCGAGATAAGCCTCGACTTCCTCGCGGTGCCAGAGGTAATACGTTATGATCGAATAAATGTCGGTCAGACTTAGTGACGGATACTTCAGGAGAATTTCCTCGGGAGCGCAGCCGGCATGAAACGCGGTAAGCACCGTTTCCAGGCGAACGCGAGTCCCGCCAACGCGCAGCACACCATCATCATCCGCGGCAAGCGGGGGAGGCGGAGCCGTGAGTGTGTCCAGTAGCGACATTGAATTCATCTCGATCCGCGAATCGGCGCTGCCAGTGGATCATAGCGGTGCACACGCCCGTTAACTAATGCCTGCACGTGGGCCCTTCCGCGTCTCGGGGAAATCTTTTGCGGTCCCTTTATGGCTTTGCCCCGCCGCCCTCCGCCAAAAGCGCACCTGTCCCGTTTGGCTTTTCCACCTGTCCCGTTTGGCTTTTCCATGACGATTCAGGAATCGAAAACGCTGTGACCTCCAAGGCGTTCACCGCAATCGCGTTGTAGAGAAGTGAAGCGAGCGTTTGACAAGCGGATTAAGAAGCGCAACGATTGCACGACCATATACTAGGCTAAACCATGACCCGCAGCGCCGACATTACCAGCTTCACCGATTTCCGCGCAAATCTGCGTGACCACCTCGACGAACGCAAAGTGACCAACCGGCCTTTGTTCGTCACGACCGATGGCGAGACCGAGGCGGTGGTCATCTCTCCCGCCGCGTTTGATGAGTTGATGGATCAGGTTGAGTTGGCCAAGAGCTTGACTATGCTCGACCGGAGCGTTGAAGATATCAAAGCTGGCCGTACGCGGCCCGGAAAATTGGCGATTGGGCAGATTGCCGCTGAGTTGGGGCTGAAGCTGGATCGATGAGATATGCCGTCGAAATAACTGACGTTGCTTTCGAGGCGATCCTTGGACAGGCCCGCTACATTGCCGTGGACCGACAGGCTCCTCTGAACGCCCGGCGATGGATCGAGCAGGTATGGGATGTCATTGACGACCTCGAACATATGCCAGCGCGGCACAATCTGGCGCCGGAAGATGCTTTCAAGACCTACGAAGTGCGGCGGGCGGTCATCGGCGATTATTTCATTTTATTCACGATAGACGAAGATGCGTGCAAGGTGTGGGTGATCGGAGCCCGGCATGGCAGCCGCCGACCCCGGCCCGAAGACTTACCCGAAACACTCTTCGGCAATGAAAAATGAGGGCCGGCGGATTAGCGTTTTCGATATCCAGTTCCGTTCTTACTCCCAAGATCGTCAAAGCTTCCACACCGTCCATCAAAGCGGCAGAAGTCGTACTTGGTGGCGAATAAGGGTGGCGAATAAGGGGCTAAGTACATATATTCGCCGCCTTCCCATCTCGCGCGCCAAAGGGCGGCCACACCGCAACGACCTGTGGATTGCCTCCAATTCTTTGTCCGTCCGCAGCTCGTTGACCCATAATAATACTCAATCTTCCGGTGACACATTCGGCGAGGATCCCGCGTAATGGCTCAAGCCGGTGTTGCGCGCAACATCGGCGCAACAGGGCATGTTCGAGAGCGCGCCGGCGCGTAACTGGTGCGGCGGCAAGTGGTTGCGGATAATGAACAGCAATATTTCGATATTGGTGCAACCGAAAAAGCGCACAAGCGCCACAAATTGTTAATGCCGTTCGGCTCGCCGGTTGCGTTATTATATGCTGGGCACGAGTATGGGGTTCAGGCGCGAGGTGGTTGCACGGGCCCCAGGCGCCAGCGCCTTGGAAGGGGGCGAATAGCGCGCAGCATCAAAGCGGAGTGAC
>DASRLH010000171.1:0-26058 GCA_035648595.1 Tepidisphaeraceae bacterium | reverse complement strand
GTGATAAGGCTCTGCCTATACGGGAATTAGATGTAAATTTCGGGCGCGGCAAGATTTGCCGTTTTTGGGTCATATCTGACTCATAACCCGGAGGTCGGAGGTTCGAATCCTCCCCCCGCTATTGAAGTGTTCACAACAGCCTCGGCCAACGCCGAGGCTGTTGTGTTTTCAAGATTTCGGGCAAGAGCAAATCGCCATTAATTTCCCGATCGGGAATTACAAGATTGATTTCGAACGAATATAAGGTGATATTACCGATCGGTAAAACATGGATATCAGCACGCCTGAACACCTTGGAATTGCGATTCGCGCTCGTCGCAAGCAGTTAAAGCTCACCCAGAGCCACTTGGCAATGACGTGCGGCACGGGATTGCGATTCATTGTCGATCTGGAGAAAGGAAAGCCGACCTGTCACGTCGGCAAAACCCTAACCGTGCTCCAATCGCTGGGCCTCGCCGTCCAAGCTTCGCCTCTAGGCCATGCGGCAGTTGGAGGCAACCCGAAATGAAGCGGCTTGTTGTTTATTTGAACGGCAATCCGGCCGGCACTCTCGATCAAGACAATAGCGGCCTCCTCAGCTTTCAATACGGCTCGGCATGGCTCATAAGCCCCGAGGCCATGCCACTGTCCCGCTCCCTACCGCTGCAAAAGGAACGTTTCAAGGGAAAGCGCGCTCGCCCATTTTTTGCCGGCCTGCTTCCTGACGAGGGGCCACGACAGCAGATCGCGGCAATCGTCGGGGTCAGCGAGCGAAATGACTTTGCGCTATTGGAACGGATCGGTGGTGAGTGTGCCGGAGCCATCACACTTCTGCCGGCAGGTATGCCGCATCCTGGTTCCGGCGAAGGGAGGATGCGGGAACTCAATGAGAAGGAACTCATGGATGTCATCGCTGAACTACCACGCCGACCGTTAATGGCCGGCGAGGCGGGGATACGGCTGTCTTTAGCGGGATCGCAGTCCAAATTGCCGGTTATCCTCCGCGATTCCACGATCGCCTTACCCCTGAATGACACGCCCAGCACGCACATTATTAAGCCCGAGCCCGAGCGATTTCCTGGACTTGTCGCTAACGAAATCCTCTGCATGACACTGGCACGGTCGCTTGGCTTGAATGTGCCTGCTGTTGCCGCCCGACGGGTCGGTAACACCCCCTGCATCGTGGTCCAACGTTATGACCGGGTTGTCAATCGGGATGGCGCAGTCACCCGCATTCACCAGGAAGACTTTTGCCAAGCCCTAGGATTCCCTCCTGAAAAGAAGTATCAGCAGGAGGGCGGTCCATTGATCCGTGACTGCATCAAGATGCTTCGAGATTGGTCCACCATTCCAGCTTTGGATATCCGAGCCTTTCTGGACGGCTTGATCTTCAACGTGTTGATCGGGAATGCCGACGCACATGGCAAGAACTACTCCCTCATCTACCAGCAGGGCCAGAGGCGGCTCGCCCCCCTGTACGACCTGGTCTGCACGCTGGCATGGCCGGAATTGTCGAAAGTTCCCGCCATGAAAATCGGCAAATCCGATTCCATGGAGACAATCACACCGACGCACTGGCAGAAGATGGCAGTGGAATCCGGCTTGAGTTGGCCGCTGCTCCGTGAGCGGATCGCTGATCTTTCGCAACGCACCCTCAATTGCCTGCGCGACGACAGCTTGCGCGGTGCTTCAAACGATACGGCAATAGCGGACCATGTGTCCGGGATCATCGAAGTTCGTGCGATGTCCTTCCTTCAGAACTCGTAACATTTCAGCCGTCTTGCAAGTAGCGGCGTTGCGAACGTGGTTGCGTCGCTTTTTCGTGACACGGGCGTCCCCGCCCGTGGGTGGCTGCTCTGGAGTAAGAAAGATCGCATTTCCCAGTTCTGGGCCGTCGGCACGGGCGGGACGCCCGTGTCACGACAGCTCACGTCATTGCGGACGGCTGAAGTATTACCAAAATTCAAGGTAAATGACCGAGTAATAAAGTTCCGAAATTTCCGCTTGACATATTCCCATATCGGAATATACTATACCCATGGCTCGTGCGGCAACAACCTCCGACGTCTTCAACGCCATCGCCGAACCGCGTCGGCGGGAGATCGTGGATCTGCTTGCCCTGGGGGCCCAGCGCGATGTGACTGAACTGGTACTCAAACTCGGCATCCGCCAGCCGGCCGTTTCCAAGCACCTCAGTGTGCTGCGAAAGGTGGGGTTGGTCGCCGCGCACAAGGACGGGCAACGCCGGCTGTATCGGCTGAACCCGCGGGAGCTCAAACCCGTGCATGACTGGATTCAGAATTTCGAGCGCTTCTGGACCGACCACCTGGCCGGCATCAAGGAAGCCGCCGAACAAACCGCCAAACAACTTGCCGCGCGCGATCGCGCGGCATCCAAGCCCCAACCCTTTTCAAAGGAGCAGAGTCATGGTCGCTGAAGAAATGGAAGCCGCGTTGAAGAGCCTGCACATCGTTAAAGAGGTGCTGATTGCCGCCCCGGCGGATGTGGTGTTCCAAACCGTGCTGGAACCGCATGGCCCGCTGAAGGACATGAACATGAAGCTGGAACCGTGGCCCGGGGGGCGCTGGTTCCGCGACCTGGGCAACAACACCGGCCACCTGTGGGGCCACGTCCAGGTGATCAAGCCGCCAAAACTACTGGAACTGGTCGGCCCGACGATGATGTCCTATCCAGTGGCTTCGCACATTCAGTACCGCCTCACCGAACAGCCCGGCGGCACCCTGCTCAAATTCACCCACCAGGCCTTCGGCCTGATCGAACCGGGTCTCGAGCAGAATGTCAGCAAAGGCTGGGGAGAGATGCTGGATCACATTCGCGCGGCCGCGGAGAAAAAACGCGGGTAGAAGTGATTTTCGAGCTGTTTATTGCCGCAACGCCGGGTTCGCGGGGGCTGCGACTTTTGATTGGAAGCTTTTTGCGATGTAAGTGCTGACTCGAATATACTTCTTCGAAGATATCCTGCGAAATCTTGTCGAGACTGCAAGAATATTTGTAAGATCGACACAGAAGTCTGCCACGAATGAACACGAATAGGCACGAATAATTTCTCTTCATTCGTGTGCATTCGTGTCCATTCGTGGTTTCCCTCTTTCTTTGGGTTGCGGGCTCGCCCGCCCTGAGTGCCTTCGTGACTTCGTGGGGAATAATCCGGGTTATTTCGGATTTCGCGCTTCGTATTTCGGATTTCGTTGGGGCGCGGAGCCTGCGCCAGCTTTATCGTCTGCCTCACGGCATAGCTTGCGTCGTCGGCTTCCTGGGCTTGTGCGGGCGCGTGGTGGGCCGGGTCCGTGGGCGCTGGGTTCCCTGCAGTTGCCCGCGCAACTGCTCGGCCCGGCGCACGAGCAATTCGGGCTCATCCTGTTCCTGCGTCGGCCGGCGTAGCGTAAAGTGCAAATCGTGGTGATCCACCAGCGGAAACATCTGGCTCACAAAATCCATCGGCATCCACTGCCACCACGGCGCGATCACCGGGGCCGAGCCTTTGATCGACTGATACCCCTCCTTGCGGACCTCCACTTCATACACGCCATACCATGTAAAATCGCGCGTCACCGGCGTGCGGCCGATCTCCTGATCGTTCAGATACACCAGCGCGCCGGGGGGATTGCTGCGGATCGTCAAGGTGCGCTGCACGCAGCCGGCGCTGCAGAGCAATATTGCCAAACCCACGATGGACGCGCCCGCGAACTTTGCTGCCATGGCCACTCCAAAAGGACGGCGGCAGTATAGAATGGAACCCCGCCCCGGCAAGCCGGCGGGCGGCATCGCACTATGGCGTTCTTTAAACTCCTGCTGATCCTCGTCACCCTCGCCGCCCTGGATGTCGGGTGGTGGCGCGCCGCCGACCGGCGGTTGCACCGCAGGGGCGCGCCGCGGTGGTGCCGGGCATTCCTGGCAATATTCATGTGCGTTTTGCTCGTCTATCTGGCGCTGTCGCTGGCGTGGCCGGACGTTGTGCGCGGCTCGCGCGGGCCGGCGCCGATGATCGTTCATGCCGTCGCGTATCTTTGGCATTTCATGGTGCTGCCGGTCCTGATCGTCGGGATGATCGGCGGCGCTCTGCTTCGCGCCATCGGACGGATTCGCCACCGAGCGCGCCGCGCCGCTGCATCCCGAATCTCCTCGCCCTCCCGGCCGTCATCCTCGGCTGTCGCCGGCCGCGCTTTTTCGCGGCGTCAACTGCTCGCGTCCGCCGCGGTGGCGGCGGCGCCGCTGGCTGCCGTCGCCATGGGCGGCGGCACGCTGGCGCAGATGCAGGCGCGAAGGCTTCGCCGGTTCAACCTGCAAATCCCCGATTTGCCGACCGCGCTGGAGGGAATGACGATCACCCACGTCAGCGACACGCACATCGGCAAGTTCCTGCACGCCAGCCGTCTGCCCGAGATTGCTGATGCGGTGAACGCGCTGGGCGCGGATTTCATCGTCTTCACCGGCGACCTGATCGATGCGGCCCTCGACGACCTGCCCGCCGGGATCGACTTCCTTCGCCGGCTCAAGCCGCGCTGCGGGATGGCCATCTGCGAGGGCAACCACGACCTGTTCCAAAATCGCGGCGAATTTGAATGGCGCATCCGCGATTCGGGCCTGCCGGCGCTAATTGGCGAGCAGCGCACGCTTCTCTACAGTCCGCCTTACCCGCGCAAGGGGCAGACCTATCCCGTGCAGTTCCTGGGCCTGCAATGGAATCCGTTCGACGATTGGATGAACGAATCGTTCGGCTATCTGCATCCGCTGGTGCGGCCCGATGCGTTTCCGATATTGCTCGCGCATCATCCGCACGCCTTCGATCCCGCCGCCCGCTCCGGCATTCCGCTGACATTATCCGGCCACACCCACGGCGGGCAGATCATGCTCACGCCAAACTTCGGCGCCGGCTCGCTCCGCTTCCGCTACATTTCGGGCCTCTACCAAAAGCCCGGCTCCCAACTCATCGTCAACAACGGCATCGGCAATTGGTTCCCGCTGCGAATCAACGCGCCGGCGGAACTTGGGCATGTCACGCTACGGCGGGGGAGACCGGATGCTGCTCACCTCCCGGAAGTTTGATTATGTGTTGCAACCCGTTCATCCCCCGCTGCCCCTCTTGGCGGCTTGGACCGATCCGACAATCTTTTGTGCCGCCTTTTCAAATTCCGCCCGATCTGGAGCGTTTTCTGAAACAATCGTGAAATTGATGAGGATCAGGCGGCCTTTCGGCAATTCGATCAGGGCCCACATGACATACCCATTGGCAAGGGCGTCGGGCGCTTCGGGCGGTATGCGAACCGGCTGCGTGATCGCGCGCGGGGTGGCGCCCTTCAGGCCGTGCCAGACAAATGCCTCGGCGAGCTTGTACTTTTCCTGGGTATTCGTGGCGAGCTTATTCTCAAGGGCATCAAGTTTAACGCCGGCGGGAACAGCCGCCTGCTGCACATAGGCCAGAAAATCCGGGGCGTTGCGCGCCAGATTATAAAATCCCAGGTCCAGCACGCGGTTGGGCGTTTTCGTTGGATAGGTATGCATGAGGGCGGGAAAGTTTATCGAAACCCCGTTGTTGAAAACGATCATCGGCTTGTCGCGAAACTCAAGGTGCTTGACCGGCGTCTCAATGGGCGTCCATTTCCAACTCTTGCGAATCGATTCAATGGCATCGTGGCAGGAATGGCCCGGCGTCACGCCTCCCATGATCATGTAGACGTACCCCTCGCGCATTGCGATGATCCCCTCGACGGGCTGCAGCCCGCTCTTCGCCGGCGTCGGGGATTCAACGCGCCATGCCGGCTTGCCGTCGAGCGTTAGAGGCGAGTCAGCCACCTTGCCGCCCCAGTCGCCGGCCATCGCTTTGGCGGTCGCCTGGGCATCATCCACCGTCGGCTTTGCCGCCTCGACCTGAATCATGGCGTGGATGTCGCGGGGGCGCGAGTCGGAACTGACCCATCCGGCGACCATTTTGTGCTTGTCGCGCGTCATTTCCTGCCAGCCGGCGGGCGGAGTGAACGCGACGCCGACCGTGGGAAACTGCCTGAGCGCCGCAACCCTGGGTTGTGGATCGGCAGCGAAAACCGCGATCGGCGCAAACAGCAGTGACACGAACCAGCATGCGGTCTTTGAAAGCATTGCATCTCTCCAGCAATTTGCATTCGACGGTTCGACTATAGCAATGCCGCGCCGCCGCGCCCACATTTGACTCAACGCCAGTGAACCCGGACGATTCGCCGTTCATGGCTCGACACGCTATTGCGCTCCTGTTCTCCGCGGCCATATTCCTGGCGACGACCCAATGCGCCGTCGCGGCCCCGCCGGACGCGCCCGCTGCCGCCCCATCGGTTTCAGATCGGCAATCGCAAATCCGCGTTTACGTCCTCACCTTCGGCCCCGGCGATGATGCCTGGGAGAAGTTCGGGCATAACGCCATTCGCGTTGTCGATGACACGGTTTCGGGCCCCTGGCATGATGTGGCGTTCAACTGGGGAACGTTTGAATTTGACGACAGTTTCTATTGGAATTTCCTCCAGGGGCGGCTGAACTATTCGCTGGATGCCGAGCTTGGGCAGCAAACGATCGACGCATACGCCAAGGCCGACCGCACGGTCCGCCAGCAGGAATTGAACCTAAGCCTCGAGCAGAAACGGCTGCTGCTGCACAAGCTCTCAGAAAACTACAAGCCCGAGAATCGCCATTACCGTTACGATTATTATCGCGACAACTGCTCCTCGCGCATTCGCGACATCATCGACGAAGTGAGCGGGGGCAGCCTTGGCGCGGTCAGCAAAGGCATCCCGAGCGGCACAACCTATCGCTGGCACACGCGCCGGCTGGATCAGGGGACGCCCTGGCTATACGTGGCGTTGCAAGCCGTGCTGGGCCAGCCGGTGGATCGGCCGATCGATGAATGGAATGAGATGTTCCTCCCCGAGAAACTGTACGACCGGCTCGCCGAGGCCAAAACGTATCTGAACGGCGCCCGGATGCCGCTGGTGAAGAGCGACCAAACCCTCTACGCCAGCCATCGCGCTGCCGAGCCCGCCCGGCCCGCCACCACCTGGCCCTGGTTTCTGGCGGCCGGCGTCGCGCTGGCCGGCGCCTTCGCCACGACCGGCCACTTCGCCCGCCGGCACTGGGCGGCGCGATGGGGCCTGGTCGCCCTCTCAACCCCCTGGCTTCTATTGATGGCCCTGGGCGGGATCATCTGCGGGTGGGCATGGTTCTGCACGGATCACGTCGTCGCCCGCCACAATGAAAACCTGATGCATGTGAGCATCCTTGCCCTGCCGTTGCTCCTGGGCATGCCGATGCTGGCCTTCGGCCGCCGCCGGTGGGCCAACTTCTTCCGCAACTGCGCGGCATTGATGGTCGCAATATCCGCGTTGGGCCTGCTGCTCAAGGCGCTGCCCTGGTTTTACCAGGTGAACTTCGACATCATCGCATTGTGCCTGCCGGCCAACGCCGCGCTAGCGTTGGTGGCGTGGAAACTGGCGGAAAAGCCGGCGCCGGAAATTCCCGTGAAAAACAAGGCGCGAACTCAGTAAACGCTCGGGTGTAACTTGTGTTTGTGGCGACTTGGTGGGGCAGACATTCCTGTCTGCCCGTTAGTGGCAGGGACATTCGTGTCCCTTCCTTATTTCTTCGGGTCCGCGAGTGCGGGGTGAGTACACCCCGCACTCGCGGACCCGAGGCAGACAAGAATGACGCCCCACCGGCGGGACCGCCACAATCAGGCGCTACACCCTAAATGCTCCTGTTCGCGACGTCTGCTTCCATTGGGCGGCCCGATCGGATAGGGTTGCACTCGATAACAAATCTTCAACCGCGCCGCGGAAGGCGGCCGGGTCCGATGCAACGGTCGGCTGGGAACTGGGTCAGGTCCGAAAGGAAGCAGCCATAACCAGTACCGGTCGTGTGCCGTCGTGTTCCCGGCCGCTCTCCGCGGCGAGTCGTTTTTAGCCTGCAAAAACTGATCACTCGCGCAAGTTTTCCCAGACTCCCGGTTGCCGTGCGCCACGCGGCACATTGGCCGGCGGCCGCTCTTGCCTGCCGATGCGCGGCGCGGTACAGGCTTGAAGGGGTTGGAAAACGCGCACCGGGCACAGGGCAACGCATGTCAAAGCTCAAGCAGGTTCTCAAGAACAACGGCATCAACCCGCGCGGGCTCGATCTGTTGTTGGGCAGCGGCAGGGAAGCGATCCACGGCCTGGTCGCCGACGGGGCATCCGCGATTGAACTATCGCGCCGGTTGCGGCTGGCGGCGGGGGAAATCGGGTACTGGCCGCTCATCATGGGCAGCGATGATGATCTGGATCGACATGGCGGATCGCTGCTTTCCTCACTGGAATGCGAGCGGGGAAGTTCGCGCGATCTCATTTCCCTGGCGGCGAGGATCGACGTGCCGAGATGGCTTGCCGAGCGTGCGCCCGATCGCGGCGATTTGCCTGCCGCCGGTCATTGGCCGGCCGGCGAGCATGCCAATCATCACTTCACGCTTCCCACGGATATCGTCACTGGCAAGCCGTTGCAGCGCGTTCACATCGGGCTTGTGCCGACGGTGATTGAATGGCAGGTGCCGGCGTTCCTGCATTTTGGCGGATGGAACGACTGCCCCGCCCCCGAATACCACGTTGCCATGCTCAAATACTGGCGGCACGAATATGGCGCGGAGGTCGTCGGGATGAGCGCCGACACGCTGGAACTGGCCGTCTCGCGCCCCCCGCGCGATCGCGCCGCCGCGTTGCTGGGGGGCAGTGCGTGGTTCTTTTGGTGGGATTGATCACCGCATCAAGTCTGGACAGGCGCTGGCGACGCGATTCCAATATTGCCTTGGGATTCTAACTGGCCCGCCCTTTCATTCGTGCCCCTCATTCGGGTATCTTTTGTTTTGTCCTCGCGGATGTTTTGTCCTTTTTTGGGAAGCAAAGGAGCGCGATATGGGATTCTTCCACAATCAGTTGATCGACATCATCGAGTGGCTCGACGAGACGCGCGACACGATGGCCTGGCGATTTCCACGCGGCGACAACGAAATCAAGAACGGGGCGAAGCTGGTCGTGCGCGAGTCGCAGGCGGCGGCGTTCGTGGCCGGCGGCAGGCTCGGCGACGTATTTAACCCCGGCACCTACACGCTCTCCACCCCCAACATGCCGATCCTCTCGGACATCATGGGCTGGAAGTACGGCTTCCAAAGCCCGTTCAAGTCCGAGGTCTATTTCATCTCCACGCGCACCTTCACCGACCGCAAGTGGGGCACGAAAAATCCCATCATGCTGCGCGACAGCGACTTTGGCATCGTGCGGCTGCGCGCGTTCGGCACGTTCGCGGTGAAGATCTCCGACTCCGCGAACTTCCTCCGGCAGATCGCGGGCACCAACAGCCAGTTCTCGCTGGAGGAACTTGACAGCCAGTTGCGCGACATGGTGACGGCACGCTTCTCCGACGCCCTTGGAGCCAGCAAAATCCCGGCGCTGGATTTGGCGGGGAACTACGAGCAGCTCGGCCGCTACATGCTGCCCAAGATCGAGGCGGATTTCGCGCCGTTCGGCATCCAAATCGCGAATTTCTACGTCGAGAATATCTCGCTGCCGCCCGAGGTGGAGGCGGCGATTGACAAGCGATCGAGCATGGGCGCGATCGGCAACCTACAGGCGTACACGCAATACCAGACCGCCAACGCGATTCCCGAGGCCGCCGCCAACCCGGGAGGCCTTGCCGCCGCGGGCGCGGGGTTGGGGATCGGCATGGCGATGGGCAGCGCGGTCTCACAGGGCATGCAGGGCCAACAGACGGTCGGGCCGGCCGGGCCGCCGGCATTGCCGAAGAAGACCAGTTATTTCGCGGCGGTGAATGGCCAGCAGGCCGGGCCGTTTGATGCCGGCGCGTTGCATGACAAGGTGGTGAGCGGCACCATCACGCGAGAAACGCTGGTTTGGACGAATGGCATGCCGCAGTGGACCGCCGCCGCCAGCGTGGCGGAGTTGGCGTCGCTCTTCCAGGACGCCCCGCCTCCCCTGCCGCCGGGGGGATTGCCCAAGGCCTGATGAGGAACGAATTGAACCACCCAGTTATTAAACCAACTTCTCCGCGATCTGCACCGCATTGGTCGCCGCCCCTTTGCGAATCTGGTCGCCGCTGACGAATAGCTCAATCCCCCGCCCATCGTCGCGGCTGATGTCCTGGCGGATGCGGCCCACGAGCACCAGATCCTGCCCGCTGGCTTCCAGCGGCATGGGGAAATGATTCCCCGATACATCGTCCACGATTTTGACGCCGGGGGCCTTGGCGAGAATCTCCCGCACTTGTTGCGGGGTCATGGGCCGCTCGAATTCGAGGTTGATCGATTCGCTGTGGGCGCGCGGGATCGGCACGCGAATGCAGGTGGCCGTTATCATGATCTTCGGATCCGCGAAGATCTTGCGCGTCTCGCTTGCCATCTTGTTTTCTTCTTCGTTGTAGCCGTTCTGTCCGATGTTCGTGTTGTGGCTGAACAGGTTGTTGGCGATCTGATGGGGGAATTTTTCCTTCACGATCGGCTGTCCGCTGCCGTAAGCCTTGAGCTGCGCGTCCAGTTCGTACAACCCCCACGCCCCCGCCCCGCTGACGGCCTGGTAGGTGCTGACGATAATTCGCTTCACCCGGTTGACTTTGTGCAGCGGCCAGACCGGCACGTTCATGATGATCGTCGAGCAATTGGGGTTGGCGATGATGCCGACGTGCTTGTGGATTTGCTCGGGATTGACTTCGGGGATGACCAGGGGGATGCCGTCTTTCATGCGGAAGGCGGATGTATTATCCACGACCACCGCCCCCGCCGCGACGGCAGCCGGGGCGAACTCCTTGCTGATCGATCCGCCGGCGGAGAAGAAGGCGATCTGCACGTCCTTGAAGCTGTCCTTGGTCAATTCCTCAATGATGTACGGCTTGCCGAGGAACTCAACTGTTTTGCCGGCGCTGCGCGCCGAGGCCAAGAGGCGCAGGCTCTTGATGGGGAACTTTCGTTCCGCCAGCACGGTCAGAAATTCCTGCCCGACCGCGCCGGTGGCGCCGGCGATTGCTACGTTCACGGACATGAGTAAACCTCAACCAATCTAAACTGATTCAGTGCGGGCGAGCCCGCAACCGAAAGCGAGGCGGGAGCCACGAATGCACACAAATAAGAATTAGTGAGTCGTGCCTCACGGCAGAAAGTTACGCACTGGAACTGCGAGAACTTGGCCTTTTGGCAAAACGAATTGAACCTTATTATTTGGCCGGAGCGTCTCCACTCGGGCGTATCGGCCTTTGCCGACTTGCGGATCGGTGTACACCTCAACAACGCGGTCCGGCAGGTTGATGATGATGTATTGCGCGATTCCCGAATTGGCGTAGGCGACTAACTTATCGTTACGATCATCGGCCAGGGAGCTATCGGAAACTTCGATGACGCACGTCGCGTCCGCCGCCTCGGGCGTCCGTTTCTTGTAGTCATCCATGCTCCCCTTGAGAATCGCGCCATCCGGTTCGGGTTCGTCGTAATTCGACATGACCACGGGGCCTTGCGTCTGCATATGGCAGCCGAATCGATCCAGCTTGCGCCCGATTCTTGTCAGGTTGTTCACTCCCCACAGATGCTCATGCCCAACGGTCATGGGATCCTCTCCTCGCGCGCTCCGGTTCTTGTGAACAAGAAACCCGTTAATCAATTCATAAGGCTCGCCTGAGACGAGGATGCCGGCATCGATCATGCGATGGTATTCATCGACGGAAAGCCGCCGCATGGGCTTATGGCTGACCGCTGGAAGAGGTATCGAAAGTGACGACATAAAAAGGCTCCTGCGATAGGGTGCGTGACAGTATACCGCCGCCTTCCCCAAAATTAAGCATGTGTGCCTGCCCACGGCCCAACCGGCGGCAGCACCGGGAAGCCCGACGGCTGTGGGCCCAGGAAATGCGTGATCATGTTTCGCAAAGCGGTCAGTTCGTCAGGCGAAGCGATCGCCCGCTTTGGGATCATGTAAAACTGGGCCGAGGAGAAATAGAGCATGAACAGGTTTGGCGTCTCGCGGAAACCCAAAAAATAGGGCCATTGAAACTCCGCGCGCGAAAAGGCCCCAGCCACCACCGTTTGACCCGTCAGTTCCATTTCAACGGGACGATGCAGCGCCTCTTGCAGTTCCCACGTCTGGATCGCCCCCTTGCGCGCGGTAATCCGCAAAACGATACTGCCGTAAATGTTATAAACGCTCCAGAAGATAAGAGGCACCACCCACGCACCCTGGCTGCTGACTCTGATGTGAAGGTCATGCGTCTTTGAATCGTATTCATAGTTGTATATGCAATACATGAAAACATAAAAGAACGTGATGAAGCAGAAGAGAAAGATGCTCGGCGCCGATCCAGGGACTTTGCGCGGTTTGACATTCGCCGGCTGTCCTTCCCAGGGCCGTGCCTGCGCCGCAGTTGTTTGCCGGCCGTAAGCGAAGGCCGCCGCGCCCAGGATCATGATCCAGGGAAAGGCGGGCAAAAGCACCTCGTTCATCAATGGATCGGGCGCGGCGGATGCCGCCGGCCCCCAACGCTGCTTGCCAGCGCCATACACCACGCAGGCAATTGCGACGCTCAAGAGAACGATGAAGACGGCGGGCCGATGCCGGCGGCGCGGGACGACCTGATGGAAGCGATGGGCCTCGGCCAGATCGTCGCTCGTGTATTCAAAATTGATTCGCATCCCCGAAATCTCCGTGAAGTCCCACAGTATAAGGCGCAAAGCCGAGGCCCGCCTTTCGGCGGGCCTCGGTGATTTCATCCAACATTACTTGCAGGTGCGCCTTTAGACGGTCAGCGTGCCCGCAGTGACCACGGTGTCATTCGCCGGATCGGCATCGCCCGGGAACGAGGTGGTGACGATCAGCTTATAACTGCCGGCGGCGGGCAGGGTGGTCGGCTTGAAGTGAAGCGTCACCTTGCGGGTGACTCCCGGCGGAATGCCCAGGTGCACATGTTGCACGGCGACGAGCACCGCAGTGGAGTCGATCACGCCCGAAGCCGACGCATATACGTTGACGGTGGCCAGGCCGGTAGCCGTCACGTTCCCGATATTCTGAAGAATGATCGGAAGCGCATACACTTTATTGGCTGCCAGCGTCGGCTTGGTCGTGGCGGCCGAGACGGACTTGATGTCCACGAAGGCGGCGGCGGTGACGACGGTGGTCGTGGTCGCGCCGTAGTTGCTGTCGGCGTTCCCGTTGAGCGTTGCCGCCGCGACCAGATAATAGTTGCCGGCGGCCAGCGGATATTTGAAGGGCTTGATACCCAGGATAAAGCCTTTGCCGTTCTTGAGGTTCTTGACCTTGCGGAAGGTCGCGGGCGCCAGGGCCACCGCGCTGGAATCGAGGATGGGCGTGGAGGAGGCGTAGAGGGTGACGCCGACCGTGCCGGTCAGGAGTTTGCCGCTGGTGTTGGTGAGGGCGACGCGGATGGGTCCCTTCTGCCTGGCGCCGCCGATGATGGCACTGGCGGGGAGCTTGCCGAGCGGCCCGCTGACGGTGAAGTCGCCGGTGACCGGTATGGTTCCGCCGCCGCCGCCGCCGGTGGGCGGGGGCTGGGTGGCGCTGACGTTCAGTGCGAATTGTCCGATCGCGCCGGCCGGCACGAAGTTGCCATTGGCATCCGACACCGTGCTGGCGTTGATGGTGACGGTGTAGGTGCCGTTATTTGTCGTGGACAGATTCGATGGGAAGGTGATCTGATAAGTCGCGGCCACGGAGGCGCCGCTAACGAGGCCCTGGCTGACCAGCGTGGCGACCTGCTGGGCGCCGCCGGGGAAGGTCACCACCAGGTTGCTGGGATTGTTGGTGACGGTGGCGGCATCCACCTGCTGGTTGTCGGCATAGGTGACGGTGAATTGATACAGATTTGATTGCGTGCTTCCAGGAACCTGGCTGGCATTGACGGCGGCGGTTGGTGGCGTGGTGTCCTGGTTGGTGACGTTAATCAGGCTGCTGACCTGCGATGGGTCGGAGACGACAATGTCAGTGAGCCCGTCGGCATTGAGGTCGCCGACGGCGATGGCTGTGCGGGTCGTGGAGCCGGTCCTGATCGGCTGGATGTTCTGGAAGGTGCCGTTGCCCTGCCCGAGCAGCGCGCTGACATCGCCCGATCCGCCGGGGCTGAGCAGCACGAACAGATCGTTCTTGTTGCTGCCGGGCCGGAAGGTGGCGACGCGAACCTTCAGCGGGCCGCCGCCGGTTGCCGAGCCGGCCACCGCGGTATCCACCTTGGCCGCGAAAGTCCCATCCCCCCTGCCGGCCAGGAAGCTGACGGTTCCGGCAGTGCTGTTGGCGGTAACAATGTCCTGCTTGCCATCGCCGTTAAAGTCGCCGATCGCCAACGAGGTGGGCGAAGCGCCTGTTTGATAATCGACCGGCGCCTGGAAGGTGCCGTTGCCGTTGCCCAGCAAAATGGTGACGGTGTGATCGGTCTGGCTGAGGACGGCAATGTCTTCATGGCCATTGCCGAAATCCCCGACCGCCACGGCGGCCAGCCCGCCATGGCTGATGGTGAACGGCGTTTCCGCCGAGAGGTGGCCCGAGCCATCCGTAAAGACGATCGCGATGTTCTGGGTGTCTGCCGGGTTGTTGCTGACGGTGACGATGTCCTGGGGGCCGCCGTCCACGAACGCGCCGACGCCAATGGCCTGATTGGTCTTGAGCGCGGGGATGTTGTTGGCGCCGGCGAATGTGCCGTTGCCGTTGTTGAGCAGGATGCTCACATCGCCGGCGGTGCCGACGATGATGTCGGGCTTGGCGTCGCCGTTCATGTCCGCCGTGAGAAGCGGCAGCGGAGCGCCGGTGACGGGATAATTGACGCCGGGCGTTTGGAACGATCCATCTCCATTGCCCAACAGCACGCCAACCGTGCTATTGGAATTGGCGACGATCAGGTCGGCCTTTCCATCCGCATTGAGGTCGGTGAGCCAATCGAAGCTGGGGCTGATGCCCGCGGAAGCGGCGGAGGTATTTTTCTGCTGGCCGAATACCGTACTTGTTGCCGACAGATACGCCCTTCCCTCCAGGCGCTCAACCGCGCAGGATGCGGAACGAGCGAGAACCGACTTCTTGTTTTTACGATTGTCTTTACGATTGGAGCGAGCGTTCACGTTTTTCTCCTTCGCCCGGCTGTCCGCCGGGACTTGTACACATGGACCGACGATTGATGTGTCTGAACCATTCAGACGTTGCCGGCCGATGCAACCGGGCTTGCCGAAACATTATGATCGGCATCAACCCCCTGAGCAACACAAGCCAAAACCGGCCATGCGGTGGAAGACCGTGGATCGGCCTCACCGGTGCGGGTCCGATAACCTTGTAGTCGCGCCAATGACATTGTGTCGGGAAGATTGCAAAATCTTCCCCGGCGCGGCGGAATTTTAGCGATCTGCTTACTATCCAATGGCGAGGCGCAGCCGCGCGGCGACAGGTTTGCCGGCATGATCATGGGTCAAAGCGGCTGCGTCAAGATCATCGCCTTCGCGTGGCTGGATGGCGCGATCCTCGATCAGCCCCTTCCTGCAGCGTGGGCATTCGTGGCCGATCAGATCGGCAGCCGGGCTTATTTCGCGGCACGCGCAGGCGGGACATTGCAGTGGATCGCGCTCCAAATCCAGCGGGAACTGCGCGAAACACGCGAGGCAAACGCATTGGGTTTGATACCCCGTGCGGTCCGCGGCCTCGGCTTGCTCATAGGTCAGCCCGGCGACACGCCGAATCGTTTCATGCTCCAGCGGATGCGGGCATGCGATGCGCTCACCCGCCGCGTCCGTCACATATAAAAACGCACCCCAACCCGATGGCAATTCTAATCCACAGGCCGCGCAGATATAGCGACTGAACAACATATATAACCCTCTCCACATGCGTGGGGCGCAACCGAACTCAGACGTGTGCCGCCAGTATACCCGAACGCACCCCTGTATGGCAATGGGAGGGGGAAACACGCCCGGCGGGGATAAAATCTTTTTCCCAATGGACTACTTTGCATATACCGACGTTGTTGATGGAAGGGATCAGTCAATGGGCGGAAGTGACCGGTGTACCGCACAAGTACGCCGCCTTATAGTTTATGGCCGTACTATCGGAATCGCATACTGCACCCGGAGTGGACATCTATGACAACTAAGCCGGGCGAGCCATTCTCCCAGGCGCCACAAACCGTACCCGCGCCGAAGGTTTCGCCCATGGCGATGGCCGAGGAGGCAGCCCGCGCGGGGGACGCACTGCATTCGAGGGGTCGATTTGCCGAGGCGCGGGCCCGCTTTGCCGCCGCAATTGAGTTGGTTCCACAACGGGCTGATTACCATCTCCGGTTCGCGGTGGCAGCTTGGGCTCAGGGAGATCGGCCGGCGGTTGAGCCACACCTTCGCGAAGCCGTCCGCCTTGCCCCGCAGTGGGCAACGGCACACGAGGCATTGAGCCAACTTCTGCTGGAAGATGGGCGGGTCGATGCCGCGATTCAGTCCATCGAACAGGCGGCGAGTCTCGCGCCCAACGACTTTTCCATCATGACTTCGCGGGCCTTCGTCCTGGAGCAGTCGGGCCGCCATCAGTTGGCGTGGGAGATTGTCCTGCGCGCGATTACCGCGGGCCAGGAAAATGTTCGACTCGCCATGCTCTATGCCCGCATGTCGGCCAACTACGGACATGACCGCCAGGCACTGGCCGTGGTGCGGCGGGTGCTTGCGGCGCGCAGGGGGACGCCGCGCGACGCCGCCTCGCTGCATTCATGCGCGTCGGCCCTGCTCGATCGACAGGGCCTCTACGATGAAGCGTTCGCCCATGCCCGGCAAGCAAATGATTTGCGCGGCGTTTCCATTGATCTGCGATCCCACGAGCAATTCGCGGATCGGCAGATTCAATATTTCACGCGCCGGAAAATTCGCGGCCTGCCCAAATCCATGCTCGACAGCAGCCGCATTGTGTTGGTCGTCGGGATGCCCCGGTCGGGAACCTCGCTGATCGAGCAAGTCCTCGCGTCCCACCCGGCAGTCCATGGCGCCGGCGAGCTGTTTCACCTGAACCACCTGGCCAACAGGGCTGCGATTTTCCTCTCGACCCTCACGCCTCCCGGCACCCAGGATTTTCCCGCTTCGCTCGAACGATTGACGCTCAACAAAGCCGACGAGCTGGCCGCTTCATATCTGCAGCCGGTGCTGGCGTTGAATCCATCGGCGGCACGAATTGTTGACAAGATGCCCCTGAACCTTCATGTGCTGGGGCTGGCCGCCCTTTTGTTGCCGCAGGCGCGGGTGATCTTTTGCCGGCGCGATCCGATGGACACCTGCCTGTCCTGCTATCTCACCGAATTCGCGTTCGGCCATGAATACAGCTACGACCTGGCGAACACGGGCCGATATCATCAACTGTGCGATCGCTTGATCGCCCATTGGCAGGCAAACCTGGATTTGCCGATGCTGGACGTGCGATACGAGGACATGGTTGCCGACAGCGAAACGCAATCCCGCCGACTCATTGAGTTCATCGGCCTTCCCTGGGACGACCGCTGCCTGCGCTTCCACGAAACTGCCCGCCCCGTCGCCACCGCCAGCGCCCAGCAGGTGCGCCGGCCCATCTATTCCTCCTCCGTCGGCCGATGGAAAAACTATGAAAAACATCTGGCGCCGCTGCGCGAGGCGCTGGGTCAACCGGCCACGTCCCCAATTCACGAGTCACCAGTGATCCGATAGTCAATTTCGTAACCTCGTAGGGTTCGCTTCAGCGAACGCGGTTCCGATGGCACTGCCCATTCCAATCCGTATCAGCTAAATGGAACGCCACGGCACCCAACGACACACTTCTTGATTCACAGGTGGGTCAACCAGACCTGGCAACTGCCGGAGCCTTCCGGCTCGCCAACTGCTTTCGAGCGGCGGCCAGAAGCTCTTCGTCCTCAACATCCCAAATCGCTTCGCTCGATGGGCCCTTCGCCATGTAGGAAAGATTGGCGATCAACTGCCCCAGGCGTACGTCTGGGAAGCAATCACTGAGTTCTTCCATCGCAAGCAAAATTTCGCGGCGGCCATCGGAGTTCATGGCAATTTTTCTCCTACAGTGGGCAGGTGGCCGCAGGGTTTCGCCAAGGTTCCCACCACCTCGACCAAAACCCTGTCGCCTGGGGTCAATTTCGCACTTCGAGTCGCGCGGGTTACTCCATCGAAAATCATAAGCGCATCATCCGACCCTCGATAGATGAGCAGGGCCGGCATACCGAACTTCGCATTGCCGTAGAACGCTATCACTGTCTCGCGCCCTTAACCATTCCCCTTCCGCGCGGTATGAAAGGGGACGTGCAAACCTTCCAACATGAGGAGACCGGACATGGGACGAGCAATCAATCGGCGTGATTTTGTCAAAGGCTCGGCGATGGCGGGCCTGGGATTCTGGGTGGCCGGACGCGGGGCGTGGGCGCGCGGAGAGGCGCCGGATGTCGTCTCATCGGCCAACGAAAAACTCAACGTCGCCTTCTGCGGCACCGCCAATCGTGCGGGAAATGATTTGAGCGACACGTTTGGCACGGGACTGGTCAACGTCGTCGCGCTTAGCGACATCGACGACAACTACCTGGGAAAGGCCGGCGAGCAATTCCCAAAGGCCAAACGGTTCAACGATTGGCGGAAGATGCTCGAGCAGAAGGACATCGACGCCGTCGTGGTGGGCACGCCCGATCACACGCACGCCGTCGCCACCGCCGCCGCGCTACGGCTGGGCAAGCATGTCTATTGCGAAAAGCCGCTCACGCACACCATCCACGAAGCGCGCACGATTACG
Source organism: Tepidisphaeraceae bacterium (assembly GCA_035648595.1). Classification (GTDB taxonomy): domain Bacteria; phylum Planctomycetota; class Phycisphaerae; order Tepidisphaerales; family Tepidisphaeraceae; genus RYN-428. Next base: position 7,291 of record DASRLH010000171.1, on the reverse strand, counting down.
GAGCTGGCGGCCAAATACAAGCGCGTCACGCAGATGGGCACGCAGATTCACGCCGGCAACAACTATCGGCGGACGGTCGAATTGGTGAAGGCCAACGCCATCGGGCCGATCCGCGAAGTGCATGTCTGGTGCTCGACGCAATGGTCGGCGGCTCATGCGCCGACGGTCGCGCAGCCCGTCCCTCCCAATCTTCATTACGATCTATGGGTCGGCCCGGCCCCGTTCCATCCCTATAACAGCGCGTACCTGCCGGCCTCCTGGCGGCGCTATTGGGCGTACGGCGACGGGACGTTGGGCGACATGGCGTGCCATTACACCGACCTGCCGTTCTGGGCCTTGGACCTGCGCCATCCCGTGCGCATATCAGCCGAAGGTCCGCCCGTAAGCCAAACCGGCTGCCCGCAGTGGATGATCGTCAATTGGGAATACGCCGCGCGCGGCGAGCAGCCGCCCGTCAAGCTCACCTGGTACGACGGCGGCAAGCGGCCGCCGAAATTCGCCCAGTGGGGCCTGAATCCGAATTGGGCCAGCGGCGTGATGTTCGTCGGCGATCATGGCCTGCTCTTCGCCGACTACGACCGCCATCATTTGTTTCCCGAGAAGGACTTCAAGGATTATCAGCCGCCCCGGCCCAACATCCCCAACTCGGTTGGGCATCATAAGGAATGGGTGATGGCCTGCCTGAAGAACGACCCCTCGGCGACCACCTGCCGATTCGATTACAGCGGCCCGCTGACCGAAGCCGTGCTGCTGGGAAATGTGGCCTTCCGCACCGGCAAGACTTTGGCATGGGACGCGAGGAACCTGAAGATTCCCAATGCGCCAGAAGCCGAGCAGTATCTGCATTATGAATATCGCAAGGGATGGGAACTGTAAACGTAAGGCGCGTGCTCGCGAAACAACTAGAGGACGGAACTCCCGCGTCCGCGATTTTTTTGCGGCCGCCCATGGTTTGCCTGGCGAATTCGTGTGCCAAGTGCACAACGTATCACGGGCGTCTCGCCCGGGCGGGCTGCGTATTCATCGGCGAAAGTCGCGATTTGAAAGCTCAGATGAATCGGCACGGGCGAGACGCCCGTGATACGTTAAGCGTTTCCGTGCACGTAGAACAAATCCACACTTATGACCGCGATGAGAGACGACGGGCGGCAGCCTATGATCGCCCATGCTCACCCCCGAATACCTCTCGCAACATTTTTCCACCGCCCTCCCCTACGCCCAATACGTCCTGAGCGGCACTGACGAACAGCGGCGGCGCTGGTCGCAAGTGCATGACTTAACCGAACTCTCCGCGCCGCAGAAGCAACTCGTCTCCGGCTTCGCGCGGGACATGAAGGTGCTGGTCATCAGCGGCATCTGGTGCGGCGACTGCGTGCAGCAATGCCCACTTCTCGAACGTATCGCGCAGGCCAATGCCAGTCGAATCGAACTGCGGTTTGCGGATCGCGATACACACCGGGAGCTAACGGACCAACTGCATATCAACGGCGGCGACCGCGTGCCGGTGGCCATTTTCATGGCCGAGGATTTTCAATTCTGCCAAAGCTTTGGCGACCGCACCCTGAGCCGATATCGCGCCATGGCTCTCAAGCAACTGGGCGCCTCGTGCCCCATCGGCATCGCGCCGCCGGACCGCGATGAGCTCATCCAGACGCTCGCCGACTGGCTGGCCGAGTTCGAGCGCATCCAACTCATGCTCCGGCTCAGCGCACGCCTTAGGCAGAAGCATGGGGATTAACTCCAACCGGCAAGTCAGGTGCGTTTTGGCTTGTCCGCGAGCACCAGGGGAGATGGCCCGGGCGCGGGTAATTGCCTGACGTTTTCAAACCCGGCCTCGCGCAGCCAACTTCCCAATTCCGCGAAAGTGAAGGCGTCGCCAGTCCGCGTATTGACCAGCATGTTGATGGCGAAGATCAGCGGCCCGGTCGGCCCGCGGCGGTCGTCATCGGGGATGAACTCCGCGATAGCGATGGTCCCGCCGGGACGCAGCGCGCGGAAGGTCTTGGCCAGCAAAGCGCGGCTGCGGTCCGCGCCTTCGCTGTGCAGGATGTGTCCGAGCGTGGCCAGGTCGTGATCCGAGCCGAAATCCGCTTCAAGAAGATCGCCGCCGACGAAACGGAAGCGGTCGGCGACGTCATGCTTCTGCGTGACGCGCCGGGTGACCGGCAAAACCGCCGGCCAATCGACGGCAGTGACGGTGACGTTGGGCGACTTTTTCGCCGCCACGATCCCCCAGACTCCAGAGCCGGCGGCCAAATCCAGAACGCTGGCCTTCACCTGCGGCAACGGCAGGAGATGGTCCGCCAACACGCGAGCCGGCGCTTCGCTCATGGGATAGATATCCTCAACGAGCTGCGCGAAAAATTCGCCGCCCGCCTTCTGTTCGTTGACTGCCGCCGGCGGCTCGCCGGTGGCGACGATCTCCGAGAGCTTCAGCCAGTTTGGGATGAGTTGGCTGCTGATGTGCGTGAGCAGGCCGCCCTGGAAGCCGGGTTTGCCGCGCACGAGGAACGCCGCGCTTTCGGGGGTTAATTTGTATTTCTCGCCTTCCTTGCCAAGAAATTCCAGGGAAACCAGCAGATTGAGAATCGCGCGCAGTCCGCGAAGTGAGGCGGAGGTTTCGGCGGCAATTTCCTCCAGCGTTTTGGGCCGCTCGTCCAGCACGTCGAAAACGCGATGTTTCACCGCGGCTTCGAGGGTCAATGGAATCGCGAAACTCCAGGCCATCTGCATGATGCGCTGGGGAGTGAGTGGAGCGGGGGCGCTTTGAACGGGCATATGGACAAACTCCTTATTAAAACGAACACAGCGGGAATGTAGCCATTGGAATCAAGACGTCAAATGTGCCCCAGCGCGGTCGGAGGCGGAACCAACGCCTCACGAAATGCCGCCGCGTCGATGGCGCAAAATGTTACACGCCAAAGCCCATCGGCATGCTTTAAGAATCAAGATGCTCGAAACATAACCCATGGCCTGCCCTGCATCTGCGCCTCCCGCCGCCTCCGCTTGCCGCGCGGCGATGTTGCGGGGGGTGCCCGCGAGCCTTTCACGCCCGCCGGGCCCAGCGCAGCTTGGCGGAGCGGGAGCGTGGATTGGCCTTTTGCTCGGGCTCCCCGGCTACGATCGGATCCGGGACGATCGCGGCATACATCCCCGCCCGCAACCCTTCGCGGAACGCGTCTTTAACGCGTCGGTCTTCCCCGCTATGAAAGCTGATGATGGCCGCGACGGCGCCGGGCTTGAGGAGATCGGGAAGCACCGTCAGCAGGCGTTGGAGATTCGCCAATTCGCGATTGACCAGGATGCGCAAGGCCTGGAACGTGCGGGCCGCCGGATGCAGCTTGGCGCCCGCGGCCCGCTTGAGCGTGAAATCGCGGGCTTCGCAGACGATTTGCGCCAGGTCTTGCGTGGTGAGGATGGGCTGCCGCGCGCGGCGTTCCACGATCAGCCTTGCAATTTGCGGGGCGTCGGTTTCGTCGCCCAGTTCCAGGAGGGCATCTGCCAGCTCGCTTTCACCCATGCGGTTGACGAGGGCGGACGCCGGCTGCCCGCGCGTCGGGTCCATGCGCATATCCAGCGGGCCCGCGGCGCGGTAGGAGAAGCCGCGGGCGGGATCATCAATCTGCGGGCTGGCAACGCCCAGGTCCGCCAAAAGCCCGTCGATTTTCTCCACGCCCTCTTGGGCGAGGGTCGTTGGGAGGCCCGCGAAGTTGGCATGAAAGAGATCGAAGCGGCCGCCCAGCGGTTCGAGTTTTTCGCGCGCGGTGGCGAGATTGGCCGGATCGAAATCCAGCGCGATCAATCGGCCGCCGGGCAGGAGCCGGCGCAAAAGCTCGCAGCTATGGCCGCCGAGGCCCGCGGTGCAGTCCACCATCACCTGCCCGGGCCGAGGATCGAGCGCGGCCAGCACTTCGTCCAATAGCACTGGCAGATGCCGAATTTCGTGGCAGGCGTTGCGTCGCGTTTGCATCGCGGGGGATGATATGCGAACCTCCGCCGGTTTCTGCAACCATCCCGGCAGACGGGTGTATAACGCGACAGAGGCAGCGGCAGCGGCATTCCGGGCGGCGCTTTGCGGAGAGCGGCTTGGAATTTTCGTAATACTTGAGGCGTGCGCAGAATTCGAGGAACAAAGAGCGTCGCCGTATCACGGGCGTCTCGCCCGTGCCGATGGCGCGGTAGTTGAAGAATCACGGTTCAGCCAATCTCAACTCAGTAGGCACGGGCGGGACGCCCGTGATACGACGAGGCAATTCGTCGTTGGATTCGGCTTTATATCGTCCGACGGTCGCAATCTATGGAGGCGTGCATGCGGGAAAGAGTTTGGGGCCGAGCGGCTGGGACGGCATTTGCATTGGCGTGTGCGTTGGGCGGCGCGACGTGGGCTGCTCCGGCGCCGAATCCCGAAGCGCCGATCATTCCCGGCTGGAACCGGATGAAGGATGAAGGCCACGCGCCGGCAGCCGAGCAGGGGCAAATCCTGCTGGGCGAGTTGAACTGCCTGCAATGCCATGCCGCGCCAAATCAAAAACGGCTTTTGACGCGCGGCGCGCCGGATTTGAGCCAGGCGGGCGCGCGTCTCACGCCGCAGTACATCCGGGCGTTTTTATCGAATCCGCATGGCGTGAAGCCCGGCACGCCGATGCCCGATCTGTTTCATGCCTCCGATCCGCAGGCCAAGCAGGGCGCGATTGATTACCTCACGCAGTATCTGGTTTCATTGGGCGGCCCAATCGCACCATCCAGCGAGGAAGGCAACAACCTGCTGGTGGATCAGGGGCGCACGCTCTATCACCAGGTCGGCTGCGTCGCTTGCCATGCGCCAGAGAAGAATATAAAGACCGCCGTTCCTTCCGTGCCGCTGCCCAATCTTGCCGAGAAGACTTCGGCCGATGCGCTAACGGCGTTCCTGCTCGATCCGGTCAAGGTGCGGCCCGGCAGCCGAATGCCCAACCTCAACCTCACCAAAGAGGCGGCAAGGGCGATTTCCGTTTATCTCCTGCGGGCCCAGCTTGATAACCCACAATCCAAGGAAGCCGGCCCGGCCCGCGTGCATGGGCTCAAATACAAATACTATCACCTGATCGCCCACACGGCGGCGGTTGAGAAGATCGAGCCGTTCAAGACCAAATCGCAGGGAAACATCGCGACGTTTTCGCTGGACATCCCCGGACGCCGGGAGCAAAACTTCGCCGTGGTGTACAGCGGCGCGATCCATGCCCCGCGCGCCGGCAAATACCGGTTCTACACCAACAGCGATGATGGATCGCGGCTGTATATCGACGGCCACCTGGTTGTCGATAACGACGGTGTACACCCGGCCACCGAAAAATCCGGCGAGGTCGAGCTGCGCGAAGGCGATCAACCGATCACCGTCAGCTACTTTCAGGGCGGCGGCGAATCGGTGCTGAAAGTCGAATGGGAAGGCCCCGGTCTCAATCGCCAGGAAGTGCCCGCGGATGTGCTGTTTTCCATCGGCGGGCGGCCCATGGTGCCGCTGAAGAGCGAGACGTTCGTCGTCGATAAAGACAAAGCCGCCCAGGGCGCGGCGATGTTTTCGATCATCGGATGCGTGCATTGCCACGCGATTCCCAACGCCGCGCCGGCGATGGTTCCGACCAAGGCGCTTGCCGACTTGAATCCCGATTCCGCCACCGGCTGCCTGGGCGCTCAAATCCCCAAGTCCGTTCCTGATTTTCATTTGAGCGACGGGCAGCGCGTCGCGCTGAAAGCCGCGCTGAAAAACGTGAAGCAACTGGATACGCCGTTGGCGGCCAGGGATGAAGTGATGCACTTGGCGGCGGCGTTTAACTGCCTGGGCTGCCATGTGCGCGGCAGCGTCGGCGGCCCCACCGCCGACCGCGCGGCGTACTTCGTGATGAGCGCCAATTTCGACATGGGCGACGAGGGCCGCCTGGCGCCGCGCCTCACCAATGTCGGGGCAAAGCTCACGACCGATGCGATGCGGAAGATCATCTTCGAGAACCAGCTGCACGTCCGCCCCGTTCTCGCCACGCATATGCCCAGCTTCGCCAAGGACAAGGCCGGCGCGATTGTCGATGCATTGGCAAAGGCGGACGAAGCCGGGCCGGATCACGCGCCGCCTTTCAATCAACTGCGGGCCAAAGATGGCCGCCAACTCGTCGGCGTCGCGACTTCGCACGCGCTGGGCCTGGGCTGCGTGAATTGCCATGGCGTCAACGGAATCAAGTCGTTGGGCATGCCCGCCCCTGATCTGGGGACCGCGCATGAACGGCTTCGATATGGCTGGTTCCACGCGCTTCTGGCCAATCCCCCGGCCGTCAATCCGGGAACGCGAATGGTTCCCTACTGGGCCAATGGCGAAATCGCCATTCCCAAAGTGGCCGGCGGCACGATGGACGGGCAAATCGCCGCGATCTGGGATTACCTTTCGCTGGGCAAACAGATGGCCCCCCCCGCCGGCTTGCAACCGGCAGGCGGCGATGAACTGGTCCCCACCGACAGCCCGATCGTCCATCGTACCTTCATGACCGGCGCCGGCAACCGCAGCATCGCCGTCGGATTCCCGGAGATGATCCATGTGGCGTTTGATGCCGACGTGGTTCGGCTGGCGCTAGCTTGGAAGGGCCGCTTCTTCGACGCCAGCGGAATGTGGGAAGGACGCGGCGGAAATCATCTGGGGCCGCTGGGCACGGATGTGATCACGCTCCCGCCCGGACCCTCGTTCGCCATTTTGCCCACGGACGCCACGGCGTGGCCTTTGCCCCAAAACCTGGGCCACAACCAGGTCGATCGCAACCTTGGCGGCCGCTTCAAGGGATACACGCTCGATAAGGAAGACCGCCCGATCTTCCACTATATTCTCGACGACATCGACATCCACGAGCAGCCCCTGCCTGTACTCAACGCCAATGGCGGATATTTGGAACGCCGATTCCAGCTCGCCGCGAAAAAACCTGTCGATCATCTGTACTTCCTGGCCGCCCAGGGAAAGCAGATCGAGCCCAAATCGCCGGGCGAATGGGTGGTGGATGGAAAACTGACCGTGCGGCTGGCAAAGGGCGCCGCCGGGCTGGGCCAACCGGCCGTCCGCGAGTCGGCAGGCAGCAAGCAATTGCTCTTCCCCGTTACTAACGGCACCGCCAACTTCATTCTGGAGATGCAATGGTAAACAAACTTTTCGCCGCGATTGGGTGGCGCAGGCTTCTGTCACTCGCGCGGCACTCCAATTCCGATGGAGGGCCTGGGTTGCTTTTCCCTCTCCCGGTACTCCGGGGGAGGGTATGGTGGGGGCGGCCTGATGAAAATG
>DASRLH010000170.1:0-3674 GCA_035648595.1 Tepidisphaeraceae bacterium | reverse complement strand
CCCCTGCCCTCCCCCGGAGTACCGGGGGAGGGAGAACAGATTCGTCTGCACCCACGCCGTCAGGCGTTCATGGCTTCCACGCCGCCCATGATTTCCGATAGTTCGGTGGTGATCTGGCTCTGGCGGGCGCGGTTGTAGCGCATGGTGAGGGATTTCACCATCTTGTCGGCATTGTCGGTCGCGCTCTTCATCGAGACCATTCGCGCCACGTGCTCGCTGGTCGCCGCGTCGAGATACGCCTGGAAAAGTGCAGTGCGAACGGTGAGCGGGAGCAACTCGTTGAGCAATTCCTCGGGGCCCGGCAAGAAATCGTAGATGGCATGTTGCCCGGAACTCGCGGGCGCCGGTGCACCGGCACCCGGGGCAGTGGAAGCCGCGCCAGCCGATCCCTTTCCGGCGGTCGTCGCCCCGCCGGCGGCATCTTCCGTGCCCGAGAGCGGCAGCAGCGAAATAACCTCCGCCTTCTGCAATCCCGCGCTGACAAAGTTCATATACGCCACATACACCGCGTCCACCTTGCCGCTGGTGAAGTCTTCAATGAATCGGTCCGCCGTGGGTTCGATCTCGGCAAATTTCACCGCATCGGAAACATCCACCCGCTGGATAATGGGCCGGCGTTGGTAATTGAAATACGTCGTGCCCTTCTTGCCGGTGATGTAAAGATCGATGCCGTTGCCGGCGGCTTCCTGCTGGCGGATGAAGCCCATGACCTTGCGCAGCACGTTGCCGTTGTATGCGCCGGCCAGCCCGCGATTGCTGGTGATGACCAAAAGGGCGATGCGGTGCGTGCGGTCGGCGGGGCCTGGGCGGCGCAGCAAGGGGTGCTCGACGTTGCCCACGCTCGCCGCCAGCTCGCGCACCAATTCGCGCACCTTGCGCGAGTACGGCTTGGTTCCAACGGCGCGGCGAAGCGACTTTTGAAACTTTGCCGTCGCGATCATCTGCATGGTCTTGGTGATCTTGCGGATGTTCCGCACCGCCTTGCGGCGCTTGACGATTGCACGGGCTTTGGCCATGAAATTCCTGAAGTCCTAAAACACGACGCTTTGCGCGGCTCCGAACGTAGCCAACGGAGGCGGGAGGAATAATAGCCGCGCGGGCCGGAGTTACAAGCCACGAAGGTAAGAGTGACCGGGCGTGCCCGATTTTCCGGGAGGTCTCGACGCGGGGCACAACAGCCGCGTGATGGAGACTCTTTCCAACACGTCGGTGACCCTTAGAGGTTCATCCGACTAACGCGACGGCAACGGCGGGGATCCCCCCCAAACGTCGAAGTCCACCGCATGGTTTCCTCGACCAAAAAGGCGCCGGCCTAACCAAAGGATCCGGGCCGCGATGCAGCGCTAATCAAATCAAGGAGTTCTTTGGCATTTGTGCTGATGACGAATTTGTCACGAAATGCGCCCTGTGCGGCGGTCTTCATCGCACGTCGCTCGTCGGCGGGAAGATCCAACCACTTCTCCAGAATGGAGGTCGTGCCTTCCAAGTCGTCATTTCCGACGATGCCCGCGCCGCCGGCCTCGATTTCGCGCCAGATATTCACCTTGTCTGAGATCAGCACCGGCGTTCCGCACGCCATTGCTTCCGCGACCACAATGCCGAAGTTCTCGCTGTGCGACGGAAGGATAAACGCCTCGGCGGCGCGCAACGCGCCGCCACTTGGCGGCGCCATTTAACATACCCACGAAATGCACACGATCGCCCACCCCGGCTTCCCGAGCCAGTTCCCTCAAAGATGCGACCGATCCCTCCTGATCGGGCCCCGCCATCACCAGTTCAAGAGCCGGATCCCGCGCACACACGCTTGCGAAAGCGGAAATTGCCAGATCGCACCCTTTCTTGGCGTGAATCCTGGACAGGAACAGGATCAGCCGCTTGCCGGTGAGTTGGGGGAATGCAGTAAAGAAGGCGCGGCGGCTTTCATCGGCATCGTCGGTCGGAGGCTTTATCCCATACCGCCATTCAATCTCGCGAACCTTGTACAGCCAAAAAGATTCTCGCGCCAAAATGCGCTCGTCGGCCGAGGTGAAGACTACGCCCGCCGCGTCGCGAAGAACGCGATATTCAGCCCAGGGCCAGTAGAGCCATTTCTTCAGATGCTTCAACGGGTAATGCCGCTTGAACCACGGATCCAAAGCCCCGTGAATAAAAACGTAGTACGGCAAACGCCCCCTCAGCGCGCGCCATGTGCCAAAGCTTTGATACTGCCATATCCCATGAACGATCACCGCGTCGAAGCGCCCACAATTCGCCCGCAGCCAGCCGACCAATCGGGGGCAGTACCGATATGGCACGGCGCCCAATTTTCCAAATGTGGGTCCAAGCTGGACGAACTCCACTCCGGTGATCGACGGAAGTGGAATCTCATCGGCGGCGTCAAGAGTGACTATGGTGACAACGTGACCGAGGGCGACGAGAGACTCGGACAGGTCCTTCAGCCTGGTTCACGGCCCACCATATTTCTGATTCAACGTGCCTATGACGTGTAGCAAGCGCATCACTGCCGTACCCCAATTTTTTCGGTGGAGCGCGCCTGGCGCAGTTGGTCGAGGGCGGCTATTAATGCCACTGTAATCGCGATGGATATGCGAACCGCCCCGCTAAATGGACTGAACAGGGCATCCCACACCGACATCGTAAGGAAGATGACCACAAGTCCAGTCGCGGCACCGAGTTCTAGTTGGCCGATGAGCCGCTTCAGCCAGCTGCATGAACTCATTATCAGATAGCAGAAGAATGGAACGCCCAGTATGCCGGCTTCAAGCCAGGCTTGCATAAGCTGCGAGTGGGATGGGATTAAATCGCGATCTCCTTCGGGCAGCCACCAATTATGGCCTGCGTGCAGAGTCATTTGGCGCAGGTATTCGTGGGCGAGCGCTCTGCTCCTTGGCCACGAGCCGTAACCTAATAGCGGACTGGCGACAATTGCCTCCAGGGAAAACTTCATTCGCATCAGCCTGTCATAATTAGACTCATCCTGCCGTTCCAATACTTGTGGGAACGGTATCAGGGTAGAGTCGAGACGTGGCGCGGTGGTGCGAGGCGCTCCGTTTCCACGTCCCGCTCATCGAACCCACGTGCGGATTTCCCGCATCCGGCTCTCGGAGAAAGTTCATGCGTTCGCTTGCGGAAGGCGGCTTGAATCCCACTTGAGTTGGAGCAGACCAAATGTCTGCTCCAACCAGGGACTCCATCGCCAGCGGGGGTGCAGTCTGGCGCCCTTATGCTTGGCCAGCCACCACTTGCCGAACCGATACCGGACGTGTGAGTTGATGATCCGTTCAGACAGTCCAGGAGAAAACCTGGAACGAGCGAAGGCAATGCATGCGCGCCGCCGCGTGCCCTTGGGTTGGCCGGGGACGCGGTATGAGGGGCCGGCATTGGACTTCCCATTGCCGCGAAATAGGAAAGCCGATGGGAAGTCGACTCCCGGCGGCTCATTCGCGGCGCCCATGGCACTTGCGCAATACAATCGCAACAACATGACAAAATTCCCACTTCCAAAAATGGGCAGCTTTGGGAAGTGCGACAGATTGATAATGCCGTTCGGCACGGCGATTGATGGCGGGGCGGCGATCCTAACAAAAGCCGTATTGCGCTGGCGGCGGGTTCGTGGCACGATCCGGGACGATGGAACAGGAACTACAGGACAAGGACGTCCGGGGACTTAAGCA
>DASRLH010000169.1:0-13999 GCA_035648595.1 Tepidisphaeraceae bacterium | reverse complement strand
CGCCACTTTCCGCCGCACGTTCCGGCGGATGCGATCCCTCGTCTGCTTGCGGGCCTTGCGGATCGAACGCCTTCGTACCTTGTTCGCCCTGGCTTCCATGCCAATACTCCTTTGAATCAATGGAACGATAATGCCACCAATATGTTATACTCGCTGGCGGAAACAAAAAAATGTGACGAAAGATGAGGCGAGACGCCCGTGATACGACCAGCGCATCCGACGATTTCGAATCCGCGATTCCTCCATTGCAGACGGCTGCCCTTGAGCAAACCCGCCGGCCCCCGGATGATGCGGCGACAGGTCTTTCGCGGAGGTGTACGCAATGGGCGGTTTCTATGGATCGGTGCAGGTTCGGACGCGCGATCGCGCGGCGGTGATCGCGGCGGCAACCGATGCGGCCCGTGCCGCGGGCATCCGCTGCCTCGTCGGGCCGGAAATTAACGGATGGATCGGCGTCTATCCCGAGCAGGGCGGGCAGGATCAGGGCATTGGCGCCGATATGGCCGCGCGCATGGGCGGGGAGATTCTTCATCTGCTGGTTCACGATGACGATGTCATGGCGTATTGGCTTTGGCGCGAAGGCGGGCTTGTCGATTCTTATTGGTCGCAGCCGGGCTATTTCGACGAATCGCAGCGCGCCCAGCAGGAGCAAATGGCCGGCAATCCCGCCGCGTTTGGCGAGTTGCTGCGTGGGCGATCCCGTGAGATGGCCCAAGTGCTCGAACGCCGCGAGCAGGCGGTTACGTTTGAGATGGATCGGCTTGGGCGGTTCGCTGGGCTTTTGGGAATCTCCAATGCCGTCACGTCCTACGAATATCTAAAAGCCGGGGAAGTCGAAGGGGTTGAGCGGATCGACGAGTTTATTGACGTTCCCGCCGATGAATTTTCCGCCGAGGCCCGCGCCCGCCTGGAGCGAAACGCCGCGGTCGAACGCCACAAGCAGCAGCTCAAGCAATCGTACGTTTTGCTGACCGATGTCGTCGAGGAGCGATTGCTCCCGCGCGCTTGCGCAACCGCGGACGGATTTCTGGTGGCGTGGGAAGGGCACGGCCGGACTGAATCGCGCATCGAGCTGTATCGGCCGCCATGGGGCGAGGCCGAGCCCGGGGAAATCGAGACCGGCGGGCAGGTCAACTGCGTCGCCTCCGACGCCGATGGCAGCCACATCGCCATGGCCCTGGGCAACCGCGTGGTCGCCTGGACAACGCGCGGGTGGAAGCCGCTGATGGAACTGATCGAAAGCGACTGGGCGCTCCTCACGGCCCTGAGCGCCGACGGCAAACTGCTGGCCTATTCCTCGCGTCAGGCCGTGTACGTTTCGGAGATCGGCAGCGGAAGGCCAGTGACGGCATTGGGCGGCCGGGAAGGCTCGGCATTGGCGATTCATCCGTCCAACGAATGGATCGTGTCAGCCGGATCAGCGGTGTGGGCGGCGCGGGTGGATGGCGCATTGCCATGGCGCGAACTCTACGTCGGCGGCCGCGCCCCCCTGCCCGGCGGACTCTCTGCGGCGGTGCAAAAGCAAATGTCGGGCGTCGATCTCGAGGCCATGGAAAAAAAATGGCGCGATCAAATCGACGGCGCCATCGCCCAAATGCACAAGCCCGGCAAAACCGCGCCCCCCGAAATGCTCGCCAACATGCGCCAGCAACTGGAAAAGCAAATAGGGCACATGCGGGCGCATTTCGCGCGGCTCAAGGAAGGCAACCTGCCCGCCCCCCGCCGGGGCAATGAGACCGCCATGACAGCGGGGTTCAGCCGCGATGGACGCTGGATGTGGTGCGGCACGGACAAGGGGCTGCATGTCTACGAATGGTCGTCGGTCGCCGGGGCCACCGGCGAACAGATGCCGCCGGCCGTCTGGTCGTATGCTGCCGGCGCTGGTGAACCGTCGGCGCGCGCGACGATGGTCTACGCGGCCATTGAGGAACCGGGCGGAAACGCCTTGGTATTTGGCGGATTGGCCGGGCAACTGTGGCGCCTTGACCTGGCCACCGGCCAGGCGCGCGAACTGGCCGCCCTCCCCGATGGCGGCGCGATCATCAGCCTGTGCATCTCCCGCGACGCCAGTGCCATCGGAATCTGCTCCCGCCCCGCGCTGGGCGACACCCACGCTGTTGCGCAGGATGAACGGGCGGTGTGGCAGATATGGTCTTACGCGGCGCTGCTCGGATAACAACGAAAGACGCGCTGAATGTTCACGATTCCCAGCAAGCTCATGGCAGGCATTCATCATTTCCCCGCCGCCACTCACGGCGTTAACATTCCGCCTCGAACGGCGGCGCTGCCTGCCGCACAGAGGAGGCGAGGGCTTGCTCAACGAATCCAACCCACCCCCCACCGGCCTTGCGCCGGCGATGAAACGGGTCACGCTCCTTCCCCTCATTGGCATCACCTACTGCATGGTCGCGGGCGGCCCGTATGGATTGGAGGATTTGGTTCACAATTCGGGGTATCGCAACGCGGTGCTGTTGCTGTTGATTACGCCGGTGCTTTGGTCGTTTCCGGTTACGCTGATGGTGAGCGAGTTGTCGGCGGCAATTCCCGATGAGGGGGGATACTACGTTTGGGTGCGGCGGGCGATGGGGCCGTTCTGGGGATTTCAGGAGGCGTGGCTTTCGTTTGCCGCCAGCATCTTCGACATGGCGATCTACCCGACGCTGTTCATCAGCTATCTGTCGGGCATCTGGCCCGCCTCGGCGAACGGGAGCCTGTCAACGCTCATTGGGATTGGCCTGATCATCGTGTGCGTGGGAATCAACCTTACGGGAATCCGGCCCGTGGGGGCCGGGTCGGTGATCATGACGCTGGCGCTGCTGCTGCCGTTTGGGGTGGTCATTGTGCTGGCGATGTTGTCGGGCGCGCACCCGCACCCGGCGGCGGCATCGGGGGAGCCGGTGAAAACGAATCTGCTGGGCGGGATCCTGGTGGCCATGTGGAACTACATGGGCTGGGACAATGTCTCCACGATTGCCGGTGAAGTGCATCGCCCACGGCGGACGTACCCCCTGGCCATGGCGATTTCCGTCCTGCTGGTCGCGGCTACCTATGTGATCCCCGTCGCGGCGGTCTCCCGGAGCGGCATCCCGCCGGCGAGCTGGCAGACGGGCTCCTGGGTCGATGTCGGGAGAATCGTCGGATCGGGGTATGGCCCACGCCTTGGGCAGGGGCTTGCAATCGCCATCACAGCCGGCGGGATGATTTCGGCTTTTTCGATGTTTAACGCGCTGATTCTTTCCTACTCGCGCGTGCCGATCGCCATGGCGGAGGATGGATTCCTGCCGAAGGTCATGGGGATTCGCGGCCGCCGGAATGGCGTGCCGTGGGTCGCGGTGATCGTGTGCGCCATTGGCTGGGGATTTTGCCTGAAGCTGGGCTTCGAGAAACTGCTGATCATCGACACGCTCCTCTATGGGATGAGCCTGATCCTCGAATTTGCCGCGTTGGTCGCCCTGCGATTGCGCGAGCCGGGCCTGGCCCGCCCATTCAAAGTGCCCGGCGGCATGGCCGGGTGCATCCTGATTAGCCTGGGCCCGATCCCGCTCATGGCCGTTGCGTTTTACCAGGCGCTTTCCGACGAGACCGCGCACAAGGGGCTTTTGTTCGCCGCCATTGCGGTGGCGCTCGGGGTGCTTCTCTATTTCGTGGCGCTGCGAATAAGCCCCCGCCTGCGGCGGCATTGCGCGATGGGATCGTTTGATGAACGTACGCGAGAGCGCGAATAACAGGGAATCCCGTGGACGCGGGAAGCCGGACGGACGGACGCGGAAAGCCATCCTCCGCTGTTCCCCGCCGGGGTAGAGCGTACTCGCGCCGCCCCGGATTGGACACCGGATTATTTCATGGCACATATATCGGGGACGCAAAGGGGGCCGGTGCCTCCTATATCACCACCACCCCCGACTCCGCGGCCGGCAGGCTTGGCCCCAGCACCGTCGCGGCGTGCCGGGCGACGGCTTCGTCCGCGCCCAGGTCGATAATCACGCACTGATCTTCCTTCAGATTCATCTGCGCTTCCAGGCCGCTTTGCATGCGCACGCGGTCGATCTCCTTGAGTACGCAGAAAAAGACCGAGTATTGCCAGTGCTCGCCGTGGCCCTTCATGATCTTAAACACCTGCCGCCAACGCTTGGGGCTTCGGATGTCGTACGCGACCAGGTAACAGCGACGCATGATTTGTCAGTTGTCAGTTGTCAGTGGTCAGTGGTCAGTGGGTCAGTGGGTCAGTGGTCAGTTGCTTGTTGTGGGTCGTGGGTTGTGGGTTGTTGATTCTTGGTTTAACTACCGCCTTTCTCAGCACTCAGCACTCAGCACCCAGCACTCGCCTTTCGACAGTCCATCGGCAACTGACAACCCACAACCGCCTATCGTGTCGTGAGGAACGCCAGCGTCGGCACTTCGCCCAGAAGCCATGCCGCGATCATTCTGGCGTGGAGCATGAGCATTCTTCGGTAGCTGAGTTTGTAGCCGAAAGTGGGATGCGTGATCTCCGTATCCATCCGGCGGCCCCACGCCCCGAAAAACGCCCGGCGGCCCGAATCGCTTAACGCGCAGCCGGCGGCGGTACGCTGAAAATGCCCCTCCGTCAGCTCCCCGCGATTGAAGCACGACACCGCCACCGAATCGGCGATCAGCGGCCGGAACGGCTCCATCAGATCCAACGCCAGCGCGGGCCGGCCCGGCCGGCAGGTATGAAACGCCCCCAGCGTCGGCTCCAGCCGCGCCAGCCGCAACGCGCTCACGCACTCGTGCGCCAACATCGTGTAAGCAAAAGACAACACCGCATTGATCGGATCGGGCGGCGGACGACGCTGCCTGCCGTTGGCATCAAACTCCCCCGCCACCGGCGTCTTGAACATCCCGGCAAACTCCCCGAAATACAACGCCGCCGCCTGCCCTTCATGCCCGCGAAGCACGTCAATGGCGCCCGCATCCCGCGCCCGTTCGGATTCAACGAGCAAGTCCTCCAGCACCATCCCCGCCACCCCATCATTGTTGCGCTGCAGGAGAACACGCTGATTGATGATCTTGGCGACAATTAACGCCCGCGCCAGTTCCAGGCACCGCGCCGGCTGATCGAACCCCCGCACCTGCTCGCGTCGAATGTCCGCGCTCACCGAATCCAGCGGATCGACCATCGCGATCAGCCGGCCGGCGGCGGACATAAATGCCACCGGAATGCTCCGATCCGCCAGCGCGTGCAGCGCCTGCGTGGAAACCTGGACGCCGCCCAAAACCGCCAGGCTTTCCAGCCCCGCCAGCGGGATTTTCCGCGACACCTTCCCTTCCTTGTCGGTGACCTTGAGGGCCATCCCGTTGATCCCGATCTTGACGCCATGCTCCTGCGCCACAACGTGCAGCCCATCATCCCGGCTTGGCCAGATACGCCTGGGCGAATGCCCCTCTTCCTCCTTCATCCGCTGCTGATTCACCTCATCGGGCAAACAAAACGGCTGCAACGAACACCGCAAACATTTGGAATCATTCAGCAACGGCAACGGCCGCACCCGCGCCGCGGCAGCCGCCTGCGCCGCATGGAGCGCGTCCATCGCCTCCCGCCTTAGTGCATCATCCACCGGCAAGCGCAGCCGCAGCTTCTCCCCGGCGTAATACAACACCGCCTCGCGCACCACATACCCCGCCTCCTCCAGCAAGATCGCCTGCAACCCCACCTGCACCCGGTCGGTGGGCCAGGCCCGGCACACCGCCGCCGCCGGAGCCTGCTCCCCCGGATCATCCTGCTTAGCCGCGTACTCATGAAATGGCCGCCCCTTGCGATACTCCACCGGCACCGCCGTCTCCCCCTCGATCTCCGCCAAATCCAGGGTAGCCGTCAGCGAGAGGGCCCGGCTGGTCAACGTCAAACTCCGCACCGCCCGCGGCCGGCATTCATCGGCATCGCCATTATCTTCCGAGGCATCGCCGGAGTCCGCCGCGCTGGCCCGGTCCACCCGCCGATGCACCGCCATGCCTTGCTCGGTATCCACGCTCGGCAGATGAATCCCCTCCACCTCCATCAAATAAAACAGCCGGGGGCAGTACGCAAACTCCGCCACGTTCCGCGCAGGCCAAAGATATTCGTCCATGGCAAAACCCCGAAAAAAATGGTCGATGCAAGAGGATGGCGAGCAGGTGAAGCGTACAAAATTTGAATCGATCGATGCTGGTAAAAATACGACAATTGCAACGAGAAATGAGGCGCGAGGATCAGACTGTACCGGTTGTGCCGATTGTACCACGGGCAGAGATAGCGCGATGACAGAGCGTGATTTGGTCAATCAAATGCGCGATCAGTTCAAGCAATTCGGGTTGCAGGCGTAAACACCCGTGTTTTGCCAATCGTTTGTCGATGGCATCGGAAAACCGCGCACAGGCCCATCTCCCGCATCTCAGAAGGATTGCGCGAGTCGTCCGATAAGTCGGCCAGTGACAGGAGCGATCGAACCACATCGAGCGACGCCGGCTCGCTCCACAAAGGCCAAGTCACGCGCCATTCCCCCGCGACACGACTGCATGCCGTGGTCGCCAGGCGTTTTCCTTGAATCGTCGAGGTAAACAACGGCAGCGCCTCGATCGCAAGCCGATTCGCTCCCAACATGTTGCCACGCTTCTTACGGTCGCGGTCCTTGGTGGGAGCGGACCATTGCAGGGCATGGCGGCGGTCTTCGGACGGATCGAACTTCAACGAGCAGTTGTCCAGAGGATCATCATAAGTCCACGGCGCGAAGAGCGCTTGCTTGAGATGCGGGTCACTTGTGGCGCCAATGATTGTTTTAAGATTGCCAACGAGATAATCCGCACGGGATGCCCGCAACGGAGTGTCAGATGTTTCTTTTTCGCCCAGCACCAAATCCGCACCAATAGCGCTCAGCCAATCGCACATCGCCCGACCGTGACGATCGGCGGATATTCGCGCGTTATCAAATAACTGTCGCCGACACTCTGATTCCCCTTCCCAATATTTCCAATTCATGCACGGATGGCCGTCGGCGCGAACGCGGGATGGCTCGAGCGCCGCCGTTAGCAATTCGATCACCTGCGCGGCATCCTCGGCCGCCGGCATGTGCAACGCTGGCCGCAATGCCCCGCGTTCAGGGGACCACGACATACGCACCGGCAAGCAGAGAATATCCGCGAGCGTTCGGAATGTTCCGATCGCCGCGAGGAATGCCAGCAAATTGCCCCCATCAATTCCGGGCAGAGGCAGGATATGTTCGCCTTGGGATCGCTGAATCATGGCGGCTCGTCCTCATCTCGGGTGGTTGGGTGTGCGCTGGCATATGCATCGGACAATCGAACAATCGCCTCAAGATAGGCCAATCCCCACCATCCGAAACGGCGGGTAAGCTCCCAAAACCGTTCGGGAATGCCCGAACCAAGACTGTGAGCCGGTGAATCGTTCTGCCGTTTGTCGGCCGCCAGTGTGATGGCGCGGCCATTGACTTCGCCGACGAGGTCATGCACCTGGGTGTCGGGTCGATATGGCGCGAACGGCCGGGCATAGCCGTGGTGGGCTGCAACTGTGTGCAGCAAAAGGCCGCGATCAATGCCTGCCTCGGCCAACACATCCTCGAAAACTGTTTCGAGAAGCTGCACGGAGAGCATTTCATGACGGAACCCGGCGCTGCCGCGCAGTGGTCGATCGGACTTCGCAAGCGGCGGCCCCGCGATCGCTGTCACCTCATCTCCATCCCGAAGCCACTTCTGAAAGCGAAGATCGAGTTTGCCAACGTCATGCCACAACGCGGCTGCCTCCAGCGTGCGGGCATGCGATGGCGCAACATCGCGCGCGAATTGCTTCGCGACGGCGGCGGTATCCTTCAAATGGTCGTCAAGCTTCGCCGCTGCGCCCGTCTCGGATTCATTGTCGTCTTCCGTTTCTTCATCCTCTCCGTTAAACGGGGACGTCGTGATCGAGATAATGCGGCCCTCGGGATCACAGGGATGTCGTGCGTTGCGCAGTCTGGGACCTTTACGGGAACCGATCGCTAAACGCATTTTATCTGCAACCCGTTTCAACCATTCGGGAAGGCCTTCAGCCTCCGTCACCGCGTCCAGGTGATCGCGCAGTTCCGAATCAGCATCCTCCAAAGTGCTGTATTCGTTTGCCCATTTGAGTAGCGCACTGATTGCCGGATGGTTCGCCACCCGAAAAAGCGCGTCTTTCTGAATCCGAAGTACACACCTGCGTTGACCATTAAAATACGCTTCATCGGCGCGGTCGATCCAAGCGCCGGGAAACGCGGTGCCCAACACAGTCGGAACTGCATCATCCGGGGACATGGGGACGACGACCATGTCGCCGGGCCGGATCCATTTCGGATTATCCGACGAAACCCATTTGCCCTTTCTGCGAACAGCAAATAGCCGGCCCGCCGGGGAGTGCAAAGCCGGTGAGTCAGAAGGCTGCGCTATTGCGCCTTCGACATCTTCACCGGGCATGGCGTCTTCTCTAACGAGCCAACGACGTAGCTGAAACAGGGGAACTGACAGGCACTCCGCGCCGACCGGCGGGCAAAGAGCCAGTGTTTGGCCCCATGAATCCTTGTCGCCGCGCAGGTCAATGCGAAATGAAACACGCGCCTCGGGTCCGCCGCGGCCATTGCCATGAAGATAGGCCGCAATATCTGGATCGGGCTCGGGCTTGGGCTGCGTTTGGCATAGCAAATCAACGTGCGCAGGCATCAGCACGGGAGCGTCATTGTGGGGCGCCAGCAATTGATCCCGTTCCTCGTTGCTTAGTTGGATTTGCCGCGCGCGCATCGCATCGATTCCGCAATCGATGACTTGATCGGTGGCATTCTGCTGAAGCCATCGCCAGGTGCGCGCGAGCGCATTCCCGTAAATGGGGTCATCCGCCTCATCTGGATTCTTCACGTCCGGGTCGCGCGCGAGGATGAAGGCGACGGTTTCAACCGGATCACCAAGCCGGGCGAGCCGGCCGAATCTCTGCAGCAATGAATCGAAGCTTGCGCATTCCGTAATAAGGGAATCGAAGCTGAAATCTGCTCCGACTTCCAAGCACTGGGTGGTTACGATGATGATGGGTTTTGTCAGGACCTTTTCGCTGCCTGCTTTGAGCAATGGAGCCCATTTCGCTATGAGATCATCCCGGTCGATTGGCCGCATTCGACCCGTGAGCAGCACTACATCGTGATCGACCTCCGAGGCGCTCAGGGCCTCTCGGATTGCCTGCGCGGTCTTTACCCTATTGACCATAATGGCGATGCGACGACAGCCGGCGTGCGACTGTTTCAGCGCGAGGCCGACGGCATGAGCCACAAGCGGATCTGTCTCGCCCCGAGCTTTGCCGATCGATTCAAGTCTGGCGAGCTTCCTGGCGGTGCGACGCCGAACCAATAACGGATGCTCCAGCGCGGCCGTGCGCTCCTCCTCCGTTGGCGGAAACCGGCGGTCTGTGCCGATTTCGTGCGGCGGCGTCGCGCTCATTATCATAAGATGCAGCGGCGGGGCAATACCGGTGCCGTCGAGCGACCATTTCTTCTCCGGCTTGAGGTAGTCGCGGACGGCGTCGGCGGTTTGATGAAAAGGCCGCGAGCAATGCGCTTCGTCCAGAATAATCAAACTGTCATATGCGACCATCGCGGCATGGACCGGGGCCATGCGCGAAGAACCGCCATACGAGCGGAACAGAAGGCGCGAGCCAATTTGATCCACCGTTCCCGTGACGACGGCCGGCTGCGCGGGCGAACTTGCCCAGGTATCCCTTCTAAGAATTCCTCCGCGCAGCCGCGCGGTGGCAAGCGGAACCGGCGTGCCGGACAACGCGCAGAGCCGATCGGCGATTCGCCGGAAAATCGGTGCGTTCGGCTCGTGGATTTGCTGAATGATCCGTGCATTGCGATCTTGGAACCCTTTAAGCTTCTTTCCGTCTCTCGTTGACAGTCCAAGAGCGACCGCGATCCGCTCCGCGCGCTCGAACGCCTCATCAACAACGATGCGGCGATCGACGACAAAGAACAATCGCCGGGCAGTCGTCCTCGATTCCGTGGAAACCGTCGCCTGAGCAGCAAGGGCGAACACTCCGATATCAATGCATGCCGTTTTTCCACTGGCGGTCGGCAGGTCGAGAAGATCGGGCCAGCCCTGGTCGAGCACCCGTTGCAGAAGCGTAGTTTGCCATGGGAATGGGTCGTAGTTCGCTCCATACAGAGCGTGAAAGAAATCGATGAAATCCGAAAGGTTCAGAGGGTTCACGACTGCCCCTCCTTGCACGGTCGGCACAACCCATATCCTCGGTAGCGCCCCGCCCCCAAAAGCATCGGACCGCGGACAGGCTCGGAGAAAACAATTCGGGCGTGGGCATGGCGGCGGAGCGAGCCGTCCTTGCGCGGGAGACGGGGAAACTCCCGCGCCGTTGGAACGCCTTCGTGGCAACTGACGTGGGATACCCGCACCGATTGAGGCTCTGGAAGGCCGGCTCGGGTGCAGGCGAGGCCCACCATCACCGCGATCTCATCGAGCCGCTCGCCGCGCCTGTTCGACTTGTCATGATTGTCGAATGCAATCGGCGTGACGGTGGCCCATCGCCGGTCGCCGCCCGGCGGCGCGCACCATGTGGCGGGATCAAGACCCTGGCGGTCGGGAGCGTCCATTGCCGGGATGATCTTCCACCGTCCAAGCGGCCCCAGGCGTAACTCCGTCACACCTCCCAACAACTGAAGCACGCGTCGATGTGCTGCCCCCCCAAGACCGCGCGGCACAGCGACGCCAATACCAAGGAGATGTCCATCGGCATAACGATGGCCGACAGATGCAAGCGGCATAAACGCGCAATGAGGCGTGTCGGACGGCTTGCCGTCGGACTTGTGACCGCTCAGCGCCTCGGGAATGTCGCCCTTCCCGGCAAAACTCATGGCGGCATCACGCAAAGTCTTGGTGATAGCCAAGGTCGAACGAATATCGAGCCGCGCGCGCGATGACTCACGCGATGACTCAATTGCTTTTATTCCGAAGACCAATAGCTGGTCCCAGACCGAGCCGGCGACGCGCGGGGCATCAGGAGTTTCCCGCCGATAGCCTACGGTGATCCCAAATTCCGGGCGCAGAGGTCGCGGCCGCACGCCACGGAAACGCTCTGTCAACTGTGTCTTTGCGTTATTCTTGGCTTTCCCCTTGGCAGTTGCGAATTGGAGCGTAAGTTCGTCGAATTTCGCCGAATCGTCGGCGCGGAAACAGCGGCGCAATTCATCCAGTGAATCGGGCGTTATCACGCGAAGTTGTTCTTCAAACCGATAGTCGTCAGCTATCCATTGAGGGATCGGGGTTTCGGTTTGCGGCGCGCCTTCGATCGCCCACATTCGAACGAGCGAGGAAGAATGCCCAATTCGCGTCACCTTTTCGCATAACGAGTTGAGCGCGGCCAAGCGATCCGAGTCGGGACGTGCCGAGTCCCACACAAGATAAACCCGAGGATCGTCCGGCCGCACGCGCGGAAACCCACGCGCCTGGCGGCGGCGAAGCATCGGAAGAGTCGAGCCGACAGGATTTAGTTCATCATTGACCGGCACATAATGCGTGACCAGTGTACGTTCTTGGCACTCGCTGGCGCATACCGTCGGGTGCTCGCCGAGTTGCTCGAGCCAAAGCAGCGCATCGCGTTCGGCAGGGACTTCTCCCGTTTCGAAGTATGCCGCCGCCATTGCCATGAACACGCGCGCCGGATGCGGGGGCCATTCCGACCTATTGCGATCCGCCGTATCGGTTGCGACCGCGTAGCCCGTCAAGTATTCAAGTGCTAGCGACAACATCCGTCCCTCCTTCGTCCGCCACGCCTTTCGCGGTCACCTCTTGGCTCCGGCGGACCAATTCAACAAGTTGCTTGCTGGGAACAAGCCGCACCGGCTCGTCGATCCAAGTGAGCCCGACCTTCGCTGCATGCGCCACGGCCTCGTTGAGGAGTTTGATCGACGCTTCTGAATCAAGTGTAAACCTCTCCGGCGTCACGCCAGGCTTGGCAAGCAGTTCCCACTCCATCGGCCCATCAGGCCATAGCAGGCAGCGGGAGCGCAAATCCAATCCCTTCTCGGCCGACAGCGTCGCCGCACAAAGCGCAAGGGCGGCGAGCACGGCATGGGCGGCGGCGTCAATATCTGGTGATGTTTTCCCTTTTATCGGGAAGCGAAGGCGACGAAGGGCGATCAGGGAGAGGGTGATGGTTTGTTCCGCAGATTCGATCGTGACGCCAGCATTCTCGTTGTCAAATGGGACGCTACTATGGTTAATTTCCGAAGGCCGCAGCGCGCCTTTGGCCTTAGGATCTTTAGCGACTGTCCAGTCGGACGATGTGCCGATGACGGCAACACTCCGAACGATCTGCAACGGGTCACGGCGAATCCCGCGGTTTTTTTCGGCGAGCGCCACGCCGATACCCACTATTTCCGCCACGATCGCACGTTCGATTTTCACGCCCAGCCCGCCCTTCGGGCCGGTACTGTCCCACATGCCAAGGAATAACGCAGTCGGGCACAGGCGATAGAGCGGTGTCGCATTCAGCGGCCCAGCGGAATCGACCTCCTTGCCGCGATCCGATTCACGAAACTTCATTCCGTCCAGTTCGCTGTCACGCAGGATCGCGTCGGCGATTCGATGGGGAACCTGTAGGCTGGTGATTTTTCCGATTGGGTCTATGAGGTTGGCGCCAGTGAAATCGACCTCCATGATTGGGATACTGATTCTCTTTTGGTCCAATGCGTCCTGAAGCGCCTCCTCCATCCTGTTCGCCTGCGACTGAACGGAATCCAGCAGTACACACGGAATGGGCAGTTCCCGTTTTGGCAGTCGCCGATGTTCAAGTGCATACACAGAGCCAGCGTACGTCGGCGGGAACACCTTGGTACCTGCCCCGCCGGCGGGCTGGAGAGTGCGACAACATCGGAATGCTGCCGCATTCGAAATGACGGCATCACGGACATTGCTATAAGCGAGAGACGCCATGTAAGCTCCTTCCAAATAACCATGATGGGGCTTGGGAATTCCAGAACCGCCAGCACAGGAGGGTAGCGGCACACCGGACAAAATGCGAACTAATTTCTCGTACGCGACAGCATTCACACGCACATTGAATAATCATCCGCGCCCCAGGCGCGGCAACTTGCCATCTTTGCGAAGCCGTAGGATTTCGCGCCAGCACGCGGCTGGGCTGGACGGCAAACCGACTCGCCGCGAGTACTCCGCCGTGAGGCGTTCAATGGCTTCGCTATAGGGGAGGCGATCGGCGGGCACGCCAATCTCCGAGTAGACGTCTGAAAGAACGGTTGAAGGTGGCATAGCTGCGGGCATGGGGCATCTCCGAATGTGCCAGCCAAAGCGCGCGGCTGGACATGAATACTAGAAAGCCTAAGATGCCGCCAGCCAATGCGAATTCGACTGGGCCGCAGCGCTGAAAGGCGTGGCGGCATCACATACCGATGGTGTTTCCCCACCATCGGTATTGTTTATTATACATAGAGAAGTCGTAGTGTCAAGAAAATTAAAAAAAAGGCATCACCTACACTGCCATTGAAAATCAAGGAACATACAATACGAAAACTGACCATCCGCGCGACGCATCGCACGGCCCCATTGAAGTTAGGTTCCTTGATGTTCGACGGCGGTCACACTGCCAACTCCGCGCCCCTTAGGCGCGGCCCCATTTACGGCTACGGCGAAAATTGTAGACGGGTCGCCGGAATATTAAATTCGTCGACCTGGAAATAAACAGGGGTCGAGTCAAATTAGCTGTATTCGAATTCGGGTCTCATTCTCACAGTGCGGCAACACCACGGCAACATGCCGCTGCTCGGCGTCGCCATTGCGGAGAATAATCTCGACCTCGCTGGAAGTCAGCCGGGGCGGCTGGGCGAAGCGGAGGTGGTCGAAGGAAACATGCGTCGGCTTGAGGGATCGGGGGCCGTCCAATACCGTTAGGGAAGTGTAGACCCAGGTCTGTTCTTTGGCGGCCAAGGGATTTGCGGAGGGCGGCATGATTGAGTTCATC
>DASRLH010000168.1:0-3219 GCA_035648595.1 Tepidisphaeraceae bacterium | reverse complement strand
GATTGGGGCGAGGTGGCGGACTGGTACGATCAACTCGTCGGCGAGTCGGGCAGCGAATATCACCGCGAGGTTGTACTGCCCGGCGTCCTGCGCCTGCTGGCGCTGCAGCCCGGCGAGAGCGCGGTGGATATCGCCTGCGGGCAGGGGGTGCTTTGCAGAATCTTGCAGGAACGAGGCATCGAGGCGACTGGCGTGGATGCCGCCCCGGAACTCATCCGCGCCGCGCTGGATCGCGGTCCCGCGGCAATTCGGTATTCCGTGGGGGATGCGCGCGAGCTGGGTTTTCTTCCCGCCGGGGCCTTTGGCGCGGCGGCGTGCGTATTGGCGATTCAGAATATTCATCCCATCCAGCCGGTCTTCGCCGGCGTCCATCGCCTGCTGCGGCCCGGCGGGCGGCTGGTGATCGCGATGATGCATCCGTGTTTTCGCGGCCCCAAGGAGACCGGCTGGGGGTGGGACGCGGCCAAGGAAGTGCAGTATCGGCGGGTTGATCGGTATTTGCTGCCGCGCAAATCGCCGATCGTCACGCATCCGGGCAAGGACCCGGGGGCGTACACATGGAGCTTCCACAAACCTTTGGAGGCTTATGTGAAGGCCTTGCGCAATGCCGGGTTGTTGATTGATGCGATTGAGGAATGGCCGAGCCATAAGACCAGCGAGCGCGGGCCGCGCGCCGCCGCCGAGAACTTGGCGCGCAAGGAAATTCCGATGTTTCTGGGGTTGCGGGCGGTGAAGCCGGGGCCGGCGGAATAAAGACGCCGCCCGAGGCATGCGGCGCAATCGGCTCGGCGAGATCAACACATCAATCCGCTCCATCCATCGTTGGATTGCCCTTTGCGTGGCCCAAAAAAAAGAAAGCCCCTCGCCGTGGCGCGGGCTTTCTTTTTTGTTTCGGGGCCCAAGTTGGAGCCAGAGCCCAAAACGGTTAGAGGGTGTTTGTGACCAACTACAGCCGGCGGTTGCCACGGGGCCGGCGGGCTGAAGACGGTGCTTCAGCGGTCGAAGTTATTTCTTCGACTTGGTCGTGGTCTTCTTGCTCGTGGACTTCTTGGAGCCCGACGACTTCTTGGCGGACGATGCAGCTTTCTTTGCCATGGCGCTTGTACCTCCTTTCTCTGAATGACAAATCTATCGAGTGTGAAAAATCGCGTCAACAAATTTCTTGCGGCTGCATTCTATTTTTTTGCGATGGATGTAGCCTTTCCGCCGATCGCGGGCAGGTGTGAACCGCCGGGCACGCATCCCGAAAGATTGCCGGCAATCGGTCAGCCGCGCCGGGCGGCAAGAAAAACACTGGGTTGGCGCGCGGATGAAATTGTGTTGGAAACCCACGAGAAAACGGCCCTATTGTTGTGGCAAGCGCGCGAGCCGCACGATGAATTCCCGGCGCGCGATTGCCGCAACGCGTGTACCGATCAGGCGATTTTTTGCACGACGATTTCGCGCTGCGACGCGGCGGCCGCCGGGAAAAGTTTTGGCTTCAAATATTCCGCGGTAAAACTTTCCGACACGTCGCAGATTTGCTCGGGAGTGCCCTGCGCGATGACTCTTCCCCCTCCGTCGCCCCCTTCGGGGCCCATGTCGATGAGCCAATCGGCGCATTTGATGACGTCGAGATTGTGCTCGATGATCAGGATGGTATTGCCCAGGTCGGCAAGACGATTCAAGACGTTCAGCAGGTTGTGGATGTCGGCAAAATGCAGCCCGGTGGTCGGCTCATCGAGAACGTACAGCGTGTGGCCGGTGGGATTCTTGCCCAGTTCCGTGGCGAGTTTCACGCGCTGCGCCTCGCCGCCGGATAGTTGCGTGCTGGGCTGGCCGAGCTTGACGTAGGAAAGGCCCACGTCATTGAGCGCCTTGAGGATGCGATAAATCTGCGGGAAGTTCTCGAAAAAGCCCAGGGCCTCCTCCACCGTCATGTTCAGCACCTGCGCGACGTTCTTGCCGCGATAGTGGATTTCCAGGGTCTGGGCGTTGTAGCGGGTGCCGTGGCAGACTTCGCAGTTGACGTAAACATCCGGCAGGAAGTGCATCTCGATGCACTTGGTGCCCTGCCCCTGGCAGGCCTCGCAGCGTCCGCCTTTCACGTTGAAGCTGAATCGCCCGGCCTCGTAGCCGCGAATCTTGGCTTCGCGCGTCTTGGCGAAAACCTTGCGGACTTCATCGAAGACGCCCGTATAGGTCGCCGAGTTGCTGCGCGGCGTGCGGCCGATGGGGGACTGATCGATCTCGATCACCTTATCCACCCGCGCCGCGCCGTTGAGCGTCTTGTGAACGCCGGCTTTCAGCTTGGATGAATAGAGCTTGCGCTTGAGTGCAGGCAGGAGGGTCTGGTTGATGAGGGTGGATTTGCCCGACCCGCTAACGCCCGTGATGCAAATCAGGCCGCCGAGGGGAATCTTCACGTCGAGGTTCTTGAGATTGTTCTCGCGGCAGCCCTTGAGTTCCAGGCATTTTTCCATGTCGATGGGCCGGCGCTGGCTCGGCATCACGATGGCGCTTTCGCCGATCAGATATTTGATCGTCGTGCTATGCGATTGGCTGAACACTTCGGGCACGGGGCCGGCGGCAATGACATTGCCGCCGTGCGCGCCGGCGCCGGGGCCGATGTCGATGAGATAGTCGGCGGCGCGGATGCAATCTTCATCATGCTCGACCATCAGCACGGTATTCCCGATGGATTGCAGGCGTTTGAGGGTGCGAATAAGGCGCGTGTTGTCGCGCTGGTGCAGGCCGATGGTCGGCTCATCAAGCACATAGCAAACACCAACCAGTCCGGAGCCAACCTGCGTGGCTAGGCGGATGCGCTGCGCCTCCCCGCCGGACAGCGTGGCGGTCTTGCGGTCGAGCGTGAGATAACCGAGCCCCACGTCCACCATGAATCCAAGCCGCGAGGCGATCTCGCGCACAATCGGCTCGGCAATGCGGGTTCCTTCCTCGCCCAGCCGAAGGTTGTCGAAAAAATGCCGGGCGCTGGCGACGGTGAGGCGGGTGACGTCGTCGATGCTGTAGCCGGGAAGGACGGGCGGGAGGGGAGAGGGTTGAGAGTCGAGTGCTAACACGGGAGTGCTGAGTGCTGAGTGCTGAGTGCTGAGAGTTGAGGCATCGGATTTCGCGCCCTCGGCGGCTTGCTTGGATTTCTTCTTCCTTCCGATGGATGGGGAAGCGGCGGCCGCCTTGATGCCGCTTGTGATGGGTGTGCGCAAATCGGGGCGGGCG
>DASRLH010000167.1:0-2633 GCA_035648595.1 Tepidisphaeraceae bacterium | reverse complement strand
CGCCCGCCCCGGCTGGCGCGAGCACCGCACCGTCTGCCTCCCCGATTTCCAGGGCGTCGGCATCGGAAGCGCCATGAGCGCGTTCGTCGCCAGCCTGTTCGTCGCGACCGGCAAGCCTTACTTCAGCACCACCGGCCACCCCGCCCTTATCCGCCAGCGCGCCGCTTCGCCCCTGTGGCAGATGCGCCGAAGGCCCGGCATGGTCAGCCGAATCGGAAAAACCGGCCTGGGAAAAACCGGAATGGGCGACGCCCTGAGCCTGGGCCGGCTGACGGCGGGGTTTGAGTATGTGGGGCCGGGAAGGGCCGATGAGGCGCGACGGCTTGGCGTGGTTCGAGACGAGAAGGATTGACCGGGGCGACAGATTATTCTTCGCCATTGGCCAATGGGCGTGCCCGAATTTTCGGGCAGGCGTAACCGTTGACATCCACAGGGTTTGGTGGGGCAGACATTCCTGTCTGCCCGAATCCGCGAGTGCGGGGCATTCCTGCCCCGCCGAGCGGATTCGAATCGGCCTGCCGTGAGCAGAGTCGAATCGGTTCGGGAGGACAAGAATGTCCTCCGCTCACCGATTCGCGGCAGACAAGAATGTCTGCCCCACCATCCGCCAATACGCTCCCCGAAATTAGGGCGCGCCCTTCGCCAATCCATTCCTCAAAGCCTCAAATGGAAAAGCGGTCCGAATCGGGTAGACTGCATGATGTGGCCCCCAGCGGATTCACGACACGACCACCCCCGCCGGCAATCGGAGCAGCCGGATTTAAGGAACTCGCGAAGGCACGGCTGGCGGATGCCGAGATTCTCTTTGCTAACGCACGCTACGACGGCGCGGTCTATCTTTGCGGGTATTCGGTTGAATTCACGCTGAAGGCTCGCATCTGTTCGCTGCTTGGGTGGTCTACGTATTTCACCGACAGGGAATACGCCACATTTAGGACGCACGATTTGACCGTGCTGCTAAATCTGTCTGGCGCGGGTATAATGTTTGACATGGGCGCGCCCTTCGCCCGTGACTGGGCCTTTGTTTTGGCGTTTTGGTCCAACCAGTTGCGGTATGAGCCGCATGGGACGATGACGCAGCAAGATGCTACGAAGATGATCCAAGCAGTCGGGAATCTAATGAGCGCGCTATGATTTACGTGCATCCAAGCCTCGAAATCCTTGCTGATGCGATCGAAAAGGAGCGAGGGCCTCTCGATTTGCTTGCCCTTTTCCAACGTGAAGGTGCGATCGGCTGGGAACTGGTGTTCGCCGCCCCGTGGGTTGGAAACAGCATTTGGGACGCGATCGGATACGTCAACGAACGTGCGGGCCAGCTTCTCAGCAAGGAAGACGCTTCGGAGATCAAGAGCCTGGTCCCCTTGACCACCGCCGCCGGAGTGTTGGCGACCATGTTTCCCGGCCCCGGCGAGTACCACCACTTCACGCTCCACGAGGTCCCCGTCGCGCGGGCGATCATCGTCCGACTTCGACCCGCCGCCGCGAATTCATTAGCGCACGCGTATCAACCGTGATCGTATCGGCCGGCTTCCGATCACTCAACGCGATCCTCCAGGCTCGATCGGAAACCCCCTCCGCAACGCATTGGCGATTTTCTTTGACTCCCTCCTGTATTCCATCCACGAAAAGACCAGAGCGAACACGCCGCCCCATGACAGAAGGCCGACCGTGAGATTATGCCTAAGCATGCGCCCGAGCACCACCCGGGCTTCTTGCGCCGGCAGCACCACGTCATGGCGAACCTGGTCGAAATACACCAGAAAGCCGCTGTAAGTATGGAACACCAGCCTCACGTCGCCGGGCAGACTCACCCCAGGCGGCCGAATCCCGCTAACGCCGTCGTACCATCGCGCGGTAGAGCCGCGACGAAACTTGCGGCGTGATCGAATCACAAGCGCCGGGATGAGGATCAAGGCCGCGAATGCGCCAATGGGAATCAGCCGGCTTAGCCAGAACGATTCATCACCGTAGCGAACGCCGGAACTCAAAAATGACAACATCAAACGATTATATCCCCTCCTCCCGCTCCTCCAAAGCCGCCGACAACCTGCCCGCACTTCCATGCCCGGCGCCGTCCGAAGCCGCCCAGGTGCCAGCAGTTCCCGATTCCGACGTCGCCCCTCCCCTCAGTAAGGTGCGCGACGACCTCCTCGAAGCCAAGAGGCTTGGGTTTGAAGACCAATTGGTCGCCGACTATACCGGCATCACGCTCCAGGAATTCAACAACTATCATAATGACGATCCATCGCTCGCCCGCGCGCTGCGGCAGGCGTGGGCCAAGGGCTTGGCTGAACGGGTGAATACGCTCAAAAACGCCAAGCAATGGCAGGCCCAGCAGCTCCTCATCAACACCTTCTGGAGCAAGGCGTTTGCCCTGGCAAAGGATGCGGGCACCATTGACGTTGGCATGGTGAAATCCTTTCGGGAGGTTGCCGGGAAAATGACCCCCAATCAAATTGCCCGCGCCGTCGAGGTGATGGAATTGGGACGCGTGGAAGATGCACGCCGCAAGGAGCTACCGGCAATCTGAACGCGGGAACATGAGAAGCCGGGCAGGTTCTTTGCTCCCTCTCCCGGTACTCATGGGGAGGGTAGGTGGGGGTCTTTATTCTCGGGCCCCCGCAGTAAAAGCC
>DASRLH010000166.1:0-3257 GCA_035648595.1 Tepidisphaeraceae bacterium | reverse complement strand
TGCGGCCGGAGCTTGGCGCACCGCGCCCGGCGCGGCGGCACCCGCCACGGGGGAACCCCCATCAGCGGTGCGGAACTTGGTCTCGCTCACCTCATCCCGCACCCGGCGCAGGGCGTCGAGCGTGTCGCGGCTTTCGACTTTGCGCACGCTGGTGAACGCCCGCACCCGCGCGGATGCCGCCGCCGCCAGGCGCTTGGTCGAGTTCCAGTCCCAGGCGATGCGGCGCGTCGCCACGTCCAGCAGAAGAAGACCCAACAAAATCGGGATCAGGATGTCCCAGATCGGCAGCGGCGAAGCGGTGATGGGCACATTCTGCCGGGAGAAGAAATCGGCGCTCTGGGCGTCCCATTCGGGCAGCACCCGTCCGCCGGTGCGGTCGGCGATTTCCTGTAGTTTAGCCTCGTTGCTTTGCAGGTCGCGGTATTCGGGTTCGCTGTTGACGGCCACGCCGCCGCGCAGGATGCCGCTGGTTTTCTGGCCCTTATAGTTGAGCGCGACCACATAGCTGCCGGCGTCGTTGGCGTCAAACTTTCCTTCATATGTGCCCGGCCCGGTCTGCACGAGACGCACGGGCACGGCCTTGCCGTCGGGGCCAAGCACTTCGCCGCCGACGTTCAGGAAGTTGAGGAAGTTATCGTCCTTGTTCACCGCCTCGACGATGATTTTACCCTTGGTGCCGTCCACGCTCGTTTGCACGTCAAAGTCGCTGCTCATCGGCGGGCGTTCGCAGGTTCGCACCACCTGCGCCCAGACCTTGCCATAGTCGGGAGAGCTGACCCAGTTCGAGCCCCACTTGGTGGTGGGATCGGACGTGAATACCAGCGCCTTGCCAAGGCCCGCCTGCCAATGGGCGAGGATCGGATCGTTCATTTTTCCCGCGGCCAGCGGCATGCTCACCTTGGGATCGTTCTTCTTGCTGGTGAGCACCATTCCGAAAACCGCCGGCGCATCGGCCATGCCGCGCACCGTCTCGTCGGAGGCGTCCAGAATCTTTACGCCAATGCCCTTTTCGTCCTCGTGGATCAGGCTTCGGCGGACGATCGTGGCTTCCTTGATGAAGATCTGCGGCAACTGGTTGGGCGCGGTATCAATCGGGCCATAGGCCTTGCCCGTGAGCGCGTGGGGAATGTCCTCCATCACCGGCGGCCGCACGCCTGGCGAATGGGGATAGACGGTGACGGTGGAAACGCTGACTCTTTTCTGCTGATACTGGGCGACCAGCGACGCCACGGGCGCTTGCGGGTCGCCGTCGCTGATGATGATGACATGCTTTTGGCGCGCGTTGGATTTGCCCAGGCAGTACCCTCCGTTGACGCCGTTGAGGGCGAGGTTGAGGGCGTCGTCGAAACTGGGCATGTCGCCCAGTTGCATGCGTTTGGCGGCGGCATTGACGGCGCCGCCGTCGCCCTTTTGCTGGAGTACGAAGTCCCAGCTTGCCCCGCCGATGCCGTTGTTGCCGCCGGCGCCGTTCCAGGAATAGCTGATGATGCCGATCTCATCGCGCTCCGAAAGCGCCTTAATGGCTTGCAGGGCGCATTGCAGTCCCCAGTAATTGCCATCGGGCATTTCGCAGGAGTGCATGATGAGCACCAGCGCGCCTTTGCCGACCTCGCGCTTGGCGGGGATGTCCATATCGACGGGCAAAACTTTCTCGACTTCCGTGCCCTGCCAGCCGCCAGCCCCGAAGGCGTCTGGCCCGCCGAGCATAATCAGGCCGCCGCCCATGTCGTGAACGTATCGCGCCAGATTTTGATCATCCGCCTGCCCCATCCCCCCTTGCCCGTGCGGCACGTTGCCCAGGATGATGCAATCGTAATCCTGCAACTCGATCAGGCTCTTGGGGAACTGGTCGATTGTGATGGTGCGCAGATTGATCTGCTCCTTGGCCAGGGCCTTGGAAAGCAATTCGCCGGGCCCCGATTGCCCGCCGGCATCGCGGTAGTTATCCACGTAAAGCACCTGCCCTTTGCCTCGAACGAAGGTGAAGGCGCGGGCGGGCTGGTTGATTTTGTCGATGTCCGCGCTGACGGTTCCCCCGGCGGCCAGCGCGCCGGCGTCGGGCGTGAAGCGCGCGACAAAGCGATGCACGCCCGCCGCCTGCAAGGGAGGCACCGAAAAATGCTCGACGTTCAACCCCGGCTTGAGCGTGATGCGCCGCGGCTTGTTCTCAAGCATCACGTCCTGCCCCGCCCCCTTCTGCACCACCTCCAGCGACCCGCTCACCGGCACCGCCCCCGTCGAGTGCATCACCACGTCAATCGTGAACGGCTCATTTTCGCGCACCCACGTCGGCGAAATAAACCGCTCGACCATCACCGCGTTCTGCACGTCATAATGCAACGGCATCACGTCAATCGGAATGTTCTGGCTCTTGGCCGACGCCAGCGCTTCCTCCAGATGGCCAGTGTTGTTGTTGCCGTCGCTGATGAGCACCATGCGGTGCCGCCGGTCGGGAGACATGCTGGCAAGGGCGAGTTGAATGGCCGAGCCGATGTCGGTGCCGGCGCCGTGCGTGGGGATGCCGCGCGTATCGAGTTTCAGATCCTTGCTGGGCATGGCGTCCACGCGCGCCTGCTCCATAAACGAAATAATGCCCAGGCTGTCGTCCGATTTTTTGCGCGGGTCCTTCGCCCCGGCCCGCAGGTAATCGTCGATGGAATCCTGCACGCTTTTGCCGGGGAAGTTTTTCTTTTCGACCAGATCGGTTGAGCCGCTGATATCGCGCAGCACCCAGACTTCCAGGTCCTTATGCTGCCGCTGCCAGCGCGCCCCCGCCAGCAGTGCGACAAACAGCAGGACAACGGCGAGCCGGATGCCGATGGCGACCCATTTGCGCACCGGCCCCAGGCCGTTGAGCGAACGAATTCCCAGGAGCACGATAAACGCGCTCAAACCCGCGAACAGCAGCAGCGCGGACCACCACGACATGAACTCCAGGCGCAGCGGGCTGGTGAAGCCGAGGAGGGGGAGGGCCGGGAGGCTATTCATCGCGATCCCCCGGCAGATTGGGCGCATGCTTCCCTCGCCCCCGGTACGCCGGGGGAGGGCCGGCGAGGCCTGATAAAAATGTGGCCAAATCACATGCAATTCCGCATGTGGCCATATTCGGAATGTGTTGCGTCTTTCCCTCCTCCGGTACTCCGGGGGAAGCGAGCGGAATTGGCGGCTGCCCGCGCGCGGGCAGCGTGGGGGTCTTCATTCCGCGGCCCCGGAGGAGAGAACCCCCACCCCAACCCTCCCCCGGAGTACCGGAGGAG